>DBPV01000091.1:0-3388 GCA_002304995.1 Syntrophaceae bacterium UBA1411 | reverse complement strand
GAAAAAATCAAAAACGGCTGGGTGTACACCGGAGACCATGCCTACAGAGATGACGACGGATACTTTTACATTGTCGGCAGAGAAAAGGAACTCATCATCTCGGGCGGCTACAATATCTATCCCCGGGAGATCGAAGAGGTCCTGCAGGGCCACGAGGCGGTGCAGGAAGTCGCCGTCATCGGCGTGCCGGACGCGAACAAGGGCGAAGTTCCCAAGGCCTTTGTGACGCTCAAGGCCAATGCCAAAATTACCGGGGAAGAACTGATGGAGTTCTGCGGCAGAAGCCTGGCGCGCTACAAGATTCCCAAAATCCAATTTATCGCGGAGCTTCCGAAAAATCAGACGGGCAAGATCATGAAGAAGTCTCTGCCCAGGGAATAGGCGCGGCAAACGACGCCGGGAATGCGCGGTTTCGTTCCGGCGGACGCAAGGGCCGTCAGGCGTACAGGCGATAAAACAGGCGAACACCAAAACAGAAAACAAGGAGGGTCACTATGATCATCGATTCGCATGAGCATCTGGGGGATTGCTATGTCTATGATCACTCGGTGTCGGAGGAGGGGCTGCTGGGCGCCCTGAATAAAAACGGCGTTGACGGCGCTTTGGTTTTTCCGTTTCCCGGCGCTGCCGATGCCCCGGCGGTTCACAACGACATTGCCGCGCTGGCCAAAAAATATCCGGGCCGGATTTACGGCGTCGTCTCGCTCAATCCGCACCGGAGCCCGGACGAATTCGACCGGGAGGTCAAACGCTGCGTCGATATGGGGTTCAAGGGCATCAAGATCCATCCTTTCGGGCATGCCTGCCCGCTTGGAGCCAGAGATGCCCAAAAAGTGTTTGTGGCCGCCCGGACATACGGCATTCCGGTGATCGTCCATACCGGCCTGGGCGTTCCCTACACCCTGCCCTCCGTCGTGATGCAGCCCGCCAGACAATACCCGGAGGTGACATTCGTCATCGCCCACGCCGGCGCCTATATTTACAGCGCCGAAGCCCTGCTGGTCGCGCAGGAATGTCCCAACGTCTATCTGGAGACGTCATGGTGTTCCGCGCACCGCATCAGGGAATTCGTGGAAAAGCTCGGCCCGGAGCGGGTGATGTTCGGATCGGATATTCCGATCAACATCGAAAGCGAACTCGCCAAGTACCGCTCCATGCTTCCCGACGAAACTCTGAAATGCTGCTTTGCCGAAACGGCCCGGAGCGTCTTCAAATTGCCGTCCTGACGGCGGAACGATCCCGCTGCGGCGCGGACGCCCCGCCCCGTCGGCGCCGCGCGCCGCAGCGATAATCATATAAAGGCAGTACGGTATGAAGTTACGTTAAACTCACCGAGGAGGGATGACCCATGAGATCAGTCGTTATCATGTCATTAGTAGTTCTCTATTTTGCGTTTTGTGTTGGCTTGGCTTTGTATGCCAGACGATCCGAAGTCAAGGGATCAAAGAAGGATTATTTCGTCGCCAGCGGCTCCATCGGCTCCGTCATTTTATTTTTGACCGCTCTGGCGACCGCGTTCAGCGCGTTTGCCTACATGGGGCAGATGGGCATGGTCTACAATTACGGTTCGAGCGCGATCTGGAATTTCTTTCATTACGCGATTTTCTCCTACCCGTTCTTCTTCATCATCGGCAGCAAGCTATGGTATTACGGCGGGAAGTACGGCTACGTGACGCCGGCCGATTTCATTGTCCACCGTTATGAATCCGGCTCCCCCATGCGGTTTTTGGTCGGCCTCATCGTCTGCGTTTATTTCTCGATTTTCTACATCGTCATTCAGATTAAAGGCTGCGGATGGGCCCTGCAGGAAGCGACCGGAATCTCTTCTCCGCTCGCGATGCTGGTCATCACCCTGCTGCTCGCGCTGTACGTCGCCCTGGGCGGCATGAGAGGCGTCGCCTACGCCGACGCGATGCAGGCGATCCTGCTCATCGCGGGCATTGTCTTCATCGCGGTTTTCATGATCGCCCGCGAGGGAGGCCTGGTGAACCTTTTCGCCAAAGGAATGGCCGCCGATCCCACCATCCTGCAGCCGAAGCAGCCCTTTAAGGAAATTTTCAGCGGGGGACTGGTGATGGCGTTGTCCATGCCTTTATGGCCGATGCTCTGGACAAAGTATTACTCGGCCAAAAACATGAAAGCCGCTTACAGCGTCGGCACGGGCTCCGGCCTGGGAACGGTGATTGTGACGGTCAGTCTGCCGATCATCATCGTGTGCGGCCTGAAGATCGCCTATCCCAGCTGGGATTCCGGGAAGGCCGACGTGCTCATCATCAAATACGCCCTGGAACTGATGCCGCCCGTTTTGTCCGCGCTCATCGTGGCCGGTTTGCTGGCGGCGGCCATGTCCACGGCGGCGGGATTGATTCTGCTGGTCTCCTCCGTCTTTTCGGTGGATATCGTCGAAGCCCTCCAGAAAAGCACCTCTTTGAAATTGTCTGAAAAGCAGATCGTGACATCCGGACGGATCTTCATCGTCATCATCATGCTGATCTCCTTCTGGCTCGCGCTCATGCCGCTGGGCCAGCTGGTCAAGATCGGCATTCAAATGGCCTATCCGGGATATCTGCTGGCCGTTCCGCTGGTCGTCGGCGGATTGTGGTGGAAAAGAGCCAACAAGTACGGAGCGATCTGGGGGCTGGTCGCCGGCCTGATCACGCTGTACATCACCATTTTCGTCGCCAAGAATCCGATGGGGATCGCAGCCGGCATCTGGGGCCTGGTCGTCTGCTCGATCGTCTTCATCGTGGTCAGTCTGCTTACGAAACCCACGAGCGACAAGACCTTGAGAGAGTTCGGATTAATTAAGTAGAAACGAGGAGGATTGCGATGGATACGAAAAAGTATGACGCGGAAAAATATGAATTTTATATCAAGAATGCAAAGAAGAACCGGCGGCAGAAGATTTATGCCGTTCTGACGCTGATCATCGGCGTGTTGTTCGAACTGCTGGTGTATTACATGCACGTCAGTTTCCCCAACAGTTTGATCGGAGGCATACCGGTGTTCGCCGTGATCGTCTGGTCCCTGGTCGTGATTCATTACGTGGTATTCCTGGTCATCGGCGGATCGTGGGCTCTGGATTTGAAAAACGACGAACTCCAGGAATGGAACAGAAACGCCGGCTAGAGGAGGAAAACGAGAACACCCGCATCGGTTGAAATGATGCGCAACGAACCCCCTCCGGGTCCGACGTTTTTCCGAGCGTGACGGGATCCTGTCTGCCCCAAGGCCACCGCGGCAGACAGGATCCCTTTTGCAGCGCCGGACCTCTTTAGCGTTTGCCGTTTCTTCATCCGCCGGGCAGTGTCTGTCGAAGCCGGCCCGAATTCAAAAAGGCTGCAACAGGATTGAAGCCGAGCCGGAAAGCGTTTTCCGACAGGTTTGC
>DBPV01000036.1:6044-22160 GCA_002304995.1 Syntrophaceae bacterium UBA1411 | reverse complement strand
CAAAACCGCTTCCTTTTCCTCCGCTTTGACCTGCGCGCCTTTTTTAATCATCCGCTCCAGCGTCGCTTCCCACTCGGCGGCGTTTTTCTTGGCGCTTTCCACCTTTTTAATGCCGTGACATTTCGTGCAGGCCCGATCCACGATCGCCTTGCCTGCGGGCTGGGCCCACGCGGCCCCCGCCGACAGGACGCATAAACAAATGCCGCTCACTCCCACCGCCAGTACTTTTTTCATAAATCCTCCTTTATTCTTTCAAGAGTTTTTCAAGAGCCGGCTGATCAAATCCGGGAACCACCGTGCCTTTCACATAAAACAGCGGCGTCGCGCGGACGCCGATTTTCGCCGCCGCTTCCGAATGCGCCTGCAGGAGATCCTGCGCCTCCTTGTCCGCGCAGAGGTTGAGCTTTGCATTGCCGTCCATTTTGCCGCTCAGGACGTCCTCATACGCCGCAGGCCTGTCCTGGGAACACACCACGTGCCGAATTTTTTTTGCTGAATCCTCGGACAGGGGATAGAAAAAGGCATACAGGGTCACCTCCTTCTTCCGCTTTTGAAAGAAGTCGAAAGACTGGCGGCAGTAATAGCAGTTCGGATCGATGAATTCGACAATCACCGTTTTTCCGTCGCCGATTTTGACCGCTTTTTCCAGAGACAGTTTGGCGAGCTTCGCCGTCATCCTTTTCGCGTGGCTTTCCTGCGTCAGATTGCGCCCGTCGCCGGTCACCATGTTGCCGACAAGAATCACGTCGCCTTCGGGCAGGTAATAGTAGATCTGGCGGCCGTTGTACACTTCATAGACGCCTTTCACGGATGATTCCGAAAAGGTTTCGTACGGATTTTTGGAAAAGCTTTTCTTGAACTTTTCCTCCGCCGAAGGCTTTTGCAAAGAGGAACACCCGGCGACGAGAAAGAGAACCGCTGTCAAAATCAGTATTTTTTTCACGGGAAGACTCCTTTGAAAATGAAAGATGGCGGATTATAAAGGCAACCTTCCGCCGTGTCAATTGCTATGACGCGGCAAAACGCCGGAGTTTTGTCCCGCTGAGCCAAGAGGGCATCCGTTTCATGAACAGCTTGGGAAGTCATGCAGCGGATGCCCCGTCGGCGAAAATCATGGAATATCGCGGCGCCTGTTGCCTTGCCGGCAGACGGCCTGCGGCGCTGCCGGCGGGCGCGCGGCTAGGGACACAGATTCACCTGCGCCCGGCAGGCCGCGGGATCGTACACCTCGTGAGCGCCGTTTACCGAAACCACCAGGTGCGTGCAGCGCGCCTCCTGAAGATACGACTGAAAGTGCCGGCTCACCGGCAGGTCTCGGAGCGGCCCCTGGTAAGCCGTCTTCCAGATCCCTCCCTCGTAGCGCGCGTGCACCGTCACGTAGGAAAAATTCCCCGACAGCACGCGGATGCCGATCGAGGCGCCTGGAGCAATGTCCTGTTTGGAAATCGTGAGATACGTCCCGCCGCGTTTCTTCGTCCGCCGGTCGCCTGTCCCGTCCGTGTAAACTTCGCCGATCCGGCGGCAATCGCCGTCCGGCGCGGGGGGCGGAGCATGAACGTCGGAGGTTTTGGTCTGGCGAACGCTGTCCTTGAGCTTTTCAAAATGCTGCTGCATCTCATCGTGGAGCGATTCCGGTCCGACAAAGCTGACCGTCGCCACGTTGGGCCCCTGGATGTCCAGCACCAGATAGGAAAAATATTTTCGTTCGTTTCGCTGGTCCAGCGTAAACCGAAGCTCATAGGCGGCAATGCCGTTGACGCTCAGACGGCTGGAACGTTGAAGTCTCGCCGCCGAATTGTTCTTCACCTGCCGCGCCAGTTGATCGTGGACGGATTGCAGCGAATTGCCCATGCCGCGCGACATGGTCTGCACCACCATGACGACTCTGCGATCCTGCGGCGCATTGGGATCGGCCCACTGCGACTGGCCTTCCGACTGCTGAAAACGCCGAAAATGCGCGGGATAGAGAAACTCGAAATGGCTGTCGTCGACGGAGAGCGCCTGATACCGGAATCCGGCCCCCGGCCCGAACGGACGGTCGTCGGAATGTTCCCTATGCCGGGGCCTGTCTTGCCGGGGCCTGGCGGGCGGGCCGAAACCGGACAGCGTAAAGGTGTTGAGAATCGCGTCTGCTTCTGCGGACCGGGCCTGAAAAAGCGCCACCGGTATCATGCTCCACACGATATAGGCCTTTTGCTTCTGGATTGTATAAAAGCAGCCGATGCCGACGTCGATGTTGTCGAACTTTGCTTTGTATCCGGCCATCTGGCCGGCGATTCCGTTGAGCGTGTAGGGCTCCAGCGTCAGCCTCTGCGCGTCTTTAAGGACGTGGGTTTCAAAGGCGGTAATCAGCAAGGGCATCGTTAAGCCGGAAGGCGCCTGGAAGGCCCGAATCCGCACTGTCGCGTTTCTATCCGGCGCAACCAGCGCCCAGACACGGTCTGTCCCATCGACAAACGAGTTCGTCCGCCAGTTGTCCGGAACAGTGATCTCAAATCCGTATTCCGAATCCTGAACGACTCTTGCCTGGCTGATGCCCGCCAGGCAGAAAAAGGCCGCCAATACTCCGGCCAGGCAAATGACACAGCGATTTTTCATGACTGTCCTCCTCTTTGCAAAATTCCTTTTGTCACCGCCTGCGCGGCCGAACGACGGCATCCCTCTCCGAAAACAACAGCGGCATGGCCGCTGCCAGACGCGGCGGAAAAGCCGTCTTTGAAGCGGGCATGGCCAAACCTTTGCCATCCGTGTGCGATGAATGAAAGATGCGGCGTTTTTTTAAAACCGGGACAAAAATGATGCAACGCCGCTTCGGGAAAAAACTACAATCCCGTTTTCTCGGAAAGCGGGATCAATGCATGGTGGTGCTGCCTTCACGGTGAAGGGTCTGATATCCGTTTTCATCGGGCCGGGACGGGTTTACGCCTGACAAACGGATATTCTGCGAACGGAACATGTCTGAAGGCGGAGTATAAGGGACGGCTTGCGGCGTGTCAAGAAAATCGTCGGCATGAGACACAGGCTAAACGGCAATGCCCAGGCGCCGGAGATCCTTTTCGGAGGGTCCGGCCGTTTGCGGATCGTATTTCCGGATGCGGTAGTACTGTCTGACCATCCGCGCGATCGGCACGGCGGACGCCACGGGATATTTGGTGACCGCCTCTTTGGTAAAGCGGTCCGGCAGGGTATCCTCGCCGGGCGTCTGCCCCATCCGGACGTTCATGTAGCGTTCCAGCTTGGTGATGCGTTCGCCCGCTTTTTTAAACTGCCACTGGTTCATGGGAATGCCGGTGATCGCGGAAAAGAAATCGGCATAAACGCTCCAGTTCATCAGCGACTGCGATATTTTGGGAAACACAATCGTGGCCACGTTCAGCATGGCCTTGGGCAGATATTTGGGAACGACCGGCTCGGTCATGATGGATAAAGCCGTGAACAGACAGGTCTGAAGCGAATTGATGCCGGCGAAAACATCCTCGCAGAAGACGACCCAGGACGCCTTGCCGAGCGTGGTCAGAGGCGGCATATAGCCCAGCAGAACCTCCAGGCTGACCAGATACGAGCCCAGATGGCAGCCGCCCTTGTTGTGCACCGCATACGACAGGCCGTGCCCCCAGCAGCCGCGCGGATCGTAAGCGGCAAACTCAAGCCCCTTGGTGTGCATGGCGAAAGCCTTGCCGCCGTATTTTTCGCTGAGGCGCTTCGTTCCGTCCGCGAGCTCCGTTCCTTCTCCCCGCCGGCAGGCAATGTCCTCGAGGATTTGGCCGATGTTGTCGTGATGGTCAAAGGAAAGTTCGGTTTGGCGCAGCCCCTTTTCGCCGGCTTCCATCGCCCAGGCGATCGTGCCGCCCGCCGAAATCGTGTCCATGCCGAGGTCGTTCATCGCTTCATTCCAGACGCCGATCCTGTCGGTATCGAAATTGCCGATGTTGCTGCCGAACATTCCGGTCGTCTCGTACTCGGACACGACCCGCATTTTGCCGTCGGGATACATCCCCTTGTGCCCGCACAAAACGGAACAGTAGCGACAGGTGGAATGGCGCGTGTTGTAGCGGCGGGCCATGACCTCGCCTGTGGTTTCCTCGGTTCGCGGATGATAGCGGTCCCGGAAGTTGCGCACCGGCGTATAGCCGCTGTCGATGCCGAAGCGCGTGTTCATGTTGGTGCCGTAGGCCTTGAGCCCCTGGGTGAAGGGGCTGCGGCGGATGTGCGCCTTGGCTTTCTTGAGGGTCCGGGCGAACTTCTCCCGGTCGACGGGAACAAAGCGGTACTCCTTGCCGCGCGCCACGAGCGCCTTGAGATGCTTCGCGCCCATTACGGCGCCCACGCCGCCGCGTCCGGCAAAGCGGTGTCCGGAGCAGATATTGGCGTAAAGCACCTGGTTTTCGCCCGCCGGCCCGATGACCGCCGCTCCGTCCTTCGGACTTTTCAGGAGCTCCTCCTGGGTTCGCCGCGTGCCGGCACCCCAGAGGTCCCCCGCGTCCTCGAAGACGACCTCCCGGTCGTCGAAACGCACGACCACGGGCTTTTCCGCCCGGCCGGCAACGATCACGCCGTCCCAGCCGGCCGTTTTGCAGGCTTCGCCGAAAGGCCCGCCGCAGGAAGACGCCACCATGTAGCCGGTAAGCGGCGACCTGGTCAGAACTTCGAAGCGCGCCGAGCAGGGCGCGCCGGTGGTAAGCAGGACGCCGTTGGCAAAGATGAGCAAATTGTCCGGCCCCAGCGGATCGATTTCGGCCAGCCGGTCCTTGCAGAGATCGTAATAAATCTTGAGGGCCAGGCCCTTGCCGCCCAGGAAATTTTTCAGATCGTCCGCGGACGCCTGATGAACCCGCCACGCTTGATTCGTCAGATCGATGAAAAGATACCGGTTGCTTGTTCCGCGGATTTCTTTCATGACGCCCCCTCCATGACGATGGCATCGAAAAGGCAATGGTCCCGGCACCAGCCGCAGGAAACGCACTTCGCGGGCCGGGCCAAAACGGCGTAATTGTCCGCCAGCGGCAGCGCCTCATCGGCCATGGCCAGCGCCTGTGCGGGACAGACGGCCACGCAGTTTTCACAGGCGACGCAAAGCTCTCTTGTGATCACGGGCCTGGGCCATTCCGATTTTTTCATCTTCGGGACGGTCTTCCCCGAGTCGTCCAGGACCGCGGACGCCGCGCAGATCCTGCCGCAGGCGCCGCATTCGATGCAAAGAGACGCGGAGATCCGGTGCGGCTGCTTCTTTTCCCCCGTGATGGCGGAAACCGGACACAACCTCATGCAGGCTCCGCAGCCCGTGCACAACTCCGTTATCGCATAGCTCATGAGTGCCTCCCTTGGGGCGCTGCATTCGCCCCGGTCCGCCCTCCAGCGCATGGGGGGCTTGCGGGGAAACATATAAACCAACGCGCCGGCGGATGCAAGAAAATATAATTCAGAAAAAAATATATATTAAAAATTATAATACCATTCAATTAATATCCGCAACGGAATGGCCGCACGCGTTGCCGCCGCCCGGGCGTCAATAAAAGGTTGAAAAATTCAGCCAATCACCATAGAGAAGACGCGGACGGCTCCTGCGGACCGGAACAGGCCGCAGAGTCAAGAGACAGGGAGAGGACCATGATCTCAAAACGCGCATCCGAATTCACCTCTTTCATCGTCATGGATGTCATGGCGAAGGTGGAGGAGCTGGAGCGAAAGGGCGAGCACATCATTCACCTGGAGGTGGGCGAGCCGGATTTTCCCACGCCCGCCGTCATCACGGAAGCGGCCATTGCGGCGCTAAGAAACAACCGGACCCGCTACACCCACGCGCTGGGACTGCTGGAGCTGCGCCAGGCGATCTGCGAAACCTATCGGCAGGAATACGGTGTGTCGATCACGCCCGACCAGGTGCTGGTCTCAACCGGAACGTCCCCCCTTTTGCTCTTCGCGATGCTGGCCCTGCTCGACGCGGGCGACGAAGTGATTGTCTCCAATCCCCGCTATCCCTGCTATCAGAATTTTATTCTCGCGGCGGGCGGCTCGCTTCAGGAGATCCTCACCTATCCGGAAGAGGGATTCCAGTACCGCCACACGGACATCGCCCGCAAGCTCTCGCGCCGGACCAAGGCCATCGTGATCAACTCGCCCTGCAATCCGACCGGCATCGTCATGACCCGCGAGCAAATGCAGGACATCGCCAGGTTCGATTCGGCCTACATCATTTCCGATGAAATCTATCACGGCCTGGTGTACCGGGGAAAAGCCCATTCCATCCTGGAATTCACGGACAAGGCCTTCGTCATCAACGGTTTTTCCAAGCGCTACGCCATGACCGGCTGGCGGCTGGGCTACCTGATCTTTCCCCGAAAATTCAGCGCCGTAATGCAGCGCATCCATCAGAATTTCATGATTTCGGCCAATGGCTTTATTCAGTGGGCGGGCATTGCCGCGCTCACGCAGGCCGCAGACGACGTGTCGGCCATGGTCGCGACCTACGACGAGCGGCGCCGCTTCATGCTGGAGCGGCTTGCCGGCATGGGCTTTACCGTTCATGTCGAGCCGACCGGCGCGTTTTACGTCTTTGCCGACGGACGGAAATTATTTGCGGATTCCTACCGGGAGGCTTTCCGCATCACCGAAGAGGCCAAGGTCGGCGTCACGCCGGGCATCGACTTCGGCAGCGGCGGCGAGGGATTTCTGCGGTTTTCCTACGCCACCTCCCTGGAAAACCTCAAAGAAGGGATGAACCGCCTGGAACGGTATCTTGAGCGAAAAAAGTAAGGCCATGGACAAAACCACCCGCTTGGCGTATGGTGGAGCCCGCTGACCGGAACACATTCCCGCAAGGAGGAGATATGACCTACCAGTACATTGATCTGAAAATTGAAAATCACGTGGCCACCGTCGCCATGGCGCGCGTGGACGCCCTCAACGCGCTCAGCCTTTCCTTTGCCGCGGAAATCGCCGCCGTCTTCCGCGAACTGGGCGCCAACGACGACGTCCGGGCCGTCATCTTTTGCAGCAAGGCCAGAATCTTCTGCGCCGGACTGGATTTGAAAGAAGCGGCCGGCGGGGCGATCGGCACGGTCAAGGGCGTCCTGGACATGATCCGCGACTCCCAGCCCCTGTTTGACTGCTGCAACTTCATCGAGGAATGCCCCAAGCCGGTTATTGCGGCCGTTCACGGCAAATGCATCGGCGGCGGTCTGGATTTGATTTCCGCCTGCGACATCCGCCTGTGCACGGAAGACGCGGTCTTCTGTCTCAAGGAAGCCAATATCGGCATCGTTGCGGACATGGGCGTTCTCCAGCGGCTGCCGATGATCGTCGGCCAGGGATTTGCCCGCGAGATGGCCTACACCGCCGCCAACTATTCCGCGCGCGACGCCGAAAAGATGGGGCTTGTCAACCATGTGTACGCCGATCAGGCCGGCCTGATGAATGCCGCGCAGAAACTGGCCGCCCAGATCGCCGCCAACGCCCCCCTGGGCATCAGAAGCACGAAGGAAGTCCTGAATTTCAGCCGGTATGTGAATGTTTACGAAGGCATGTCCATGGCGGTTCAGAAAAACGCCTCGCTGCTCATGACGGACGACATGAAGGAAGCGGTGATTGCTTTCCTGGAAAGACGTCCGGCGGATTTCAAAGGCAAATAAAAAATTCTTCTGCGGGAACGGTCCGGAAAGCTGCGCTTTTGGACCGTTCCCGTGTCTTGATGCGCCGGATTCAATTTCCTATTTCAATTCCAGGCAATACTTGTCCAGTATTTCGGGCGGGGCAATAGGATAGTCGCCGGTGTAGCAGGCCAGGCAAAACTGGCTGTGCGGCAGGCCGGTGGCGCGGACCATGCCTTCAACCGTCAGGTAATGCAGAGAATCCAGGCCGATAAAATCGGCGATGGCTTTTTCATTTTCCCGGACGGCGGCAATGAGTTCGCCCTTGGACGAAAAGTCGATGCCGTAGGGACAGGGAAACAGCGTGGGCGGACAACTGATGACCATGTGGATTTCCCGGATGCCGATGCCGTGCAGGTTTTTCACGCGGTTGCGGCTGGTGGTGCCGCGGATGATGGAATCCTCGACGATCAGCACTTTTTTTCCTGTCAGCAGCGGCTTGACCGGATTGAGCTTGACGCGGACGGCAAAATCGCGCATCGGCTGCGTGGGCTGGATAAACGTCCGGCCGACGTAGTGGTTGCGGATCATGCCCATCTCAAACGGCAGGCCGCTTTCCTCGGCATAACCCAGCGCGGCATAGTTTCCCGAATCCGGAAACGGCATCACCAGATCCACGTCCGGCCGATATTCCCGCGCCAGTTCGCGGCCCAGGCGCTTGCGGCACAGATAGACATTCTGGCCGAAGATCTGGCTGTCGGGGCGGGCGAAATAAATCAATTCGAAAATGCAGTGGCAGTGCTTCGTCGGCTGGAAGGGCTTGAGGCTCTGATAGCCCTGCGCGTCGATGATCAGAATTTCCCCCGGCTCGACGTCCCGGATATATTCGGCGCCCACCAGGTCAAACGCGCAGGTTTCCGACGCCACCACCCAGCCGCCGTTGAGCCGCCCCAGCGCCAGCGGCCGGAAGCCGCGGGGATCGCGGGCGGCGACGATCTTGTCGCGTGTGAGCATCACGAGGGAGTAGGCGCCTTCCACTTTTTTAAGCGCCAGCGACAGGGCCTCGGACAGCCCTTTTTTCAAATGCGGCGCCATCAGATGGATGATCACTTCGCTGTCCATGGTCGATTGAAAAATCGACCCGGTGTTTTCCAGGTCCGTGCGCAGTTTCTGTGCGTTCACGATGTTGCCGTTGTGCCCCAGCGCGTAATACTCCTCGCCCACATGCGCCAGAAAAGGCTGGGCGTTGGAAATGGTGGAAGATCCGGTCGTGGAGTAGCGCACGTGGCCGATCGCCAGCGACCCAGGCAGTTTCTGCAAAATGGATTCCTTGAAGACGGCGGAGGCCAGCCCCATGCCCTTGTGTTCGGAAACGCGGCAGCCGTCGGACGCGACAATTCCGGCCGATTCCTGGCCGCGGTGCTGCAGGGCGAAAAGGCCGAAATAGGCCACGCGCGCCGCGTCTTCGTGTCCGTAGATGGCAAAAATGCCGCACTCCTCGCGGGGGCGGCCGGGGTCGGTTGCGGCATCGTCAAAAACTTCCGGCAGGGACGGCGTCATTTTTTATAATACTCCTGAAGGGGACGGACGCTCCAGTCCTCTTCCGTGAGGGCTCTCACCGCCGCGCCCAGCGCCCGGGCGCCGGCCAGCGTCGTCGTATAGATGATGTTGTAGGCGAGCGCGCCGTGGCGGATCAGATAGGCGTCCCGGGTGGACCTGCGTCCGACGCTGGTGTTGATCACCATCGCAATGTCGCCGTTCTTGATCAGGTCGACCACGTGGGGCCGTCCTTCGCTGACCTTGTTGACGACGGTTGCGTCAAGGCCGCGCTCGTTTAAATACCGGGCCGTTCCGGCCGTCGCCAGAATCCTGAAATCCAGCTCGGCGAATGTTCTGGCCACCTCCACGATGCCCGCCTTGTGGTAGTCGTGGACACTGATGAACACGCTGCCGGACGTGGGCATTTTGAAGCCGGTGGCCATCTGCGATTTGGCGAACGCAAGCCCGAAGGAGCGGTCGATCCCCATCACTTCGCCCGTCGATTTCATTTCCGGTCCCAAAATGATGTCGGCGCCGGGAAAGCGCGAAAAAGGAAAAACCGCCTCTTTCACGGACACGTGCCCGGGGCGAATCGTCTGCATAAAGCCCAGTTCCGCGAGCGTCTTGCCCAGCATGACTTTGGTCGCAAGCTTCGCCAGCGGCACGCCGATGGCCTTGCTCACGAACGGCACGGTGCGCGACGCCCGGGGATTGACTTCCAGAACGTACAGGGTCGGTCCCTTGATGGCGTACTGAATGTTCATGAGCCCCACGACACCCAGTTCCGCGGCGAGCAGCCTGGTCTGCGTCTCGATGCGCTCCAGCATGGCGGGCGCGAGCGTAAGCGGCGGCAGAATGCAGGCGCTGTCTCCGGAGTGGATCCCCGCTTCTTCGATGTGCTCCATGATGCCCGCGACCACGGTGGTCCGGCCGTCGGAAATCGCGTCCACGTCCACTTCCACCGCGTCCTCCAGAAACTTGTCGATGAGGATGGGATGCCCCGGCGACACCAGAAGCGCCTTGGCCATGAAGGTTCGGAGCGTTTCGGCATCGTAGACGATTTCCATGGACCGTCCGCCCAGAACGTAGGAGGGGCGCACCAGGACGGGATAGCCGATGCGCGCCGCGGCGGCCAGAGCTTCCTCCGCGTCCATGGCCGTATCGTTGTCCGGCTGATCGAGACGGAGCTTCCTCACAATCTCCTGGAACCGGTCGCGGTTTTCCGCCCGGTCGATTGCGTCAGGCGAGGTGCCGATGATCGGCATGCCCGCCGCTTCCAGGCCGCGCGCGAGGTTGAGCGGCGTCTGCCCGCCGAACTGCACGATCACGCCGTCGGGCTTTTCCGCCTCGAGAATGTGCAGCACGTCTTCGAGCGTCACCGGCTCGAAAAACAGCTTGTCGGACGTGTCGTAATCGGTGCTGACCGTCTCCGGATTGGAGTTGATCATGATGCTTTCAATGCCTTCCTCGCGCAGGGCAAACGAGGCGTGCACGCAGCAGTAGTCGAATTCAATGCCCTGGCCGATGCGGTTGGGGCCGCCTCCGATGATCGCCACTTTCTTTCCGGCAGAGGGCCGCGTTTCGCTTTCCTGCTCGTAGGTGGAATAGTAGTAAGGCGTGAAGGCGGCAAACTCCGCGGCGCAGGTGTCGACGAGCTTGTACACCGGAAAAATATTTTCGCGCCGGCGCAGGTCGCGGATGTCCTGTTCCGTCGTGCGCCACAGGGCCGCGAGCGTCCGGTCGGAAAATCCCATGGCCTTGGCGGCGCCGAGCAGCTCAGCCGACGGTCCGGCTTCGGCCAGCGCTTCTTCCGCCTCCAGAATGTCCCGGATCTGATGCAAAAACCAGGGATCGACCTTCGTCCACTCGTAAACCTCGTCGACCGTCATTTTGTTTTTGAGCGCTTCGGCAATGTAAAAGAGCCGCAGCGAATTGGGCTTGAGAAGCTTGCTCTTCAGAAGTTCGCTGCGGGCCGGTTCGGTTTCCGGCAGTTCCTGGCCGAAGCCGAACCGGCCGATTTCCAGCGAGCGGATCGCCTTTTGCAACGACTCCTTGAACGTCCGGCCGATCGCCATCGTTTCCCCCACCGACTTCATGGAGGTGGTGAGGAAATCCTCCGTTTCCGGAAACTTCTCAAACGTCCAGCGCGGAATTTTTGTCACCACGTAGTCGATGGTGGGTTCAAACGACGCCATGGTTTCGCGGGTGATGTCGTTGGGAATCTCGTCGAGCGTGTAGCCCACGGCAAGCTTGGCGGCGATTTTAGCGATCGGAAATCCCGTGGCTTTGGACGCCAGCGCCGAGGAGCGCGAAACGCGCGGATTCATTTCGACCACGATCATCTCGCCGGTCTGCGGATGGACGGCAAACTGCACGTTGGACCCGCCCGTCTCCACGCCGATTTCCCGCATGATGGCCACCGCGGCGTCGCGCATCTTCTGGTATTCGCGGTCCGTGAGCGTCTGGGCGGGCGCGACCGTGATCGATTCTCCCGTGTGCACGCCCATCGCGTCGAAGTTTTCAATCGCGCAGATGATGACGACGTTGTCGGCGCGGTCGCGCATCACCTCGAGTTCGTATTCCTTCCAGCCCAGCACCGACTGCTCGACCATGACTTCGGAAATCATGCTGGCGTCCAGGCCCGCCTTGGCGATGTCCTCGAGTTCTTCCCAGTTGTAGGCCACGCCGCTGCCCGTGCCGCCCAGCGTAAAGGCCGCCCGGATGATGATCGGAAAGCCGATGGTCTCGGCGATTTGCCGGACGTCGTTCATGTTGCGGGCAAAGCCGCTTTGCGGCATTTTAAGGCCGATGCGCTCCATGGCATGGCGGAATTTTTCCCGGTCTTCAGCCTTGTGGATGACCGGCAGGGACGCGCCCAGCATTTCGACGCCGTATTTTTCCAAAACGCCCGCTTCGGCCAGCGCCACGGCGGTATTGAGGCCGGTCTGGCCGCCCAGCGTGGGCAAAAGCGCGTCGGGGCGCTCCCGCGCGATGATTTTTTCCACGGCCTCGGGCGTGATCGGCTCCACGTAGGTGCGGTCGGCCATTTCCGGATCGGTCATGATCGTCGCGGGATTCGAGTTGATGAGCACCACCTCGTACCCCTCTTCCCGCAGGGCCTTGCAGGCCTGCGTTCCGGAATAGTCGAACTCGCAGGCCTGGCTGATGATGATCGGCCCGGAGCCGATGAGCAGTATNNTATTCCCACTCAATCGTTCCGGGCGGCTTGGAGCTCACGTCGTACACCACACGGTTGACGCCCCGCACCTCGTTGATGATCCGCGTCGAAATGCGCGCCAGCAAATCCTGCGGCAGTCTCGCCCAGTCCGCCGTCATGGCATCGTCGCTGGTGACGGCGCGGATCGCCACAATGTTTTCATACGTCCGCTGATCGCCCATGATGCCCACGCTTTTCAGCGGCAGGAGAATCACGAACGACTGCCACAGCTGGTAGTAGAGGCCGGCCGCGCGGATTTCTTCAAGCAGGAGCGTGTCGGCTTTGCGCAAGACGGCCAGCCGCTGGGCGGTGACGTCTCCGATAATGCGGATCGCCAGTCCCGGCCCCGGAAACGGCTGACGCCAGACCACATCGTCGGACAGTCCCAGCTCCTTGCCCAGCTGCCGCACTTCATCCTTGAACAGGTGCTTGAGCGGCTCGACCAGCTGCAGATGCATTTTTTTGGGAAGCCCCCCGACGTTGTGGTGCGACTTGATCACGGCGCTGGGACCTCCGAAGGCGGAGCGCGATTCGATCAGATCGGGATACAGCGTTCCCTGCGCCAGAAATTTCACGTCTTTTATTTTGCGGGCTTCCGCATCGAAAACCTCAATGAAAGTCCGGCCGATGATCTTGCGCTTCCTTTCCGGATCCGTGACGCCCTTCAGTTTTTTCAAAAAAAGACCGCCGGCCCGGGCAAAGCGCAGGTTGATGCGCAGATGCTTTTTGAACATATCGATCACGCGCGCGGCTTCGCCCGCCCGCAGCACGCCGTTGTCCACGAACACGCAGGTGAGCTGCCGGCCGATGGCCTTGTGCAGCAAAACCGCCGCCACGGACGAATCGACGCCGCCGGAAAGCCCCAGGATCACCTTCTCCTGGCCCACCTGCCGGCGGATATCCTCCACGGCATGGGCGACAAAGGATTTCATCGACCAGGACTTTTCGCAGCGGCAGATGTCGAACAGGAAGTTTGCCAGCATCCGCTTGCCCTCGCGGGTGTGAACGACTTCGGGGTGGAACTGGAGGCCGTAAAAGCGCCTCTTGCCGTCTTCGGCGGCCGCCACCTGCGTGTTGGCGGTGGAGGCGGTCACGGCAAAACCGTCCGGCAGAGAGCCGATGGCGTCGCCGTGGCTCATCCAGCACTGCGTCTTTTTCGGTACGCCGGAAAAAAGGCCCCGGGATTTTTTGACGATCAGTTCGGCAAATCCGTATTCGCGCTTGGTCGAGCCGATCACCTTGCCGCCCAGGGTTTCCACCATATACTGCAGTCCGTAGCAGATGCCCAGAATCGGAATGCCCAGCTGAAAAATGCCTTTGTCCACCCGCGGCGCGCCCTTGGCGTAAATGCTGGCCGGACCGCCGGAGAGAATGATGCCTTCCGGCGCCAGCGCCCGGACGGCCGCAAGCGAAATATCGGGCGGCTCGATCTGGCAATACACGTGGTGTTCGCGCACGCGCCGGGCGATGAGCTGGTTGTACTGGGAGCCGAAATCGATGATGAGAATCACTTTTTCCCCCCTCTTGTGTTTTTCATGACCTCCACAAATTGCGCAAAAAGATATTCCGTGTCGTGCGGTCCCGGCGCAGCTTCCGGGTGGTACTGGACGCTCATGGCCGCAGGCATCTGCATGCCTTCGGAAGTCGCGTCGTTGAGGTTGACAAAGGACTTCTGGGCCTTGTCCGCCACCGATTCCGGCACGACGATAAAACCGTGATTCTGGGAGGTGATTTCGATCCGGCCCGTTGCCAGATTTTTCACCGGCTGATTGATGCCGTGATGACCGAACTTCAATTTTTCCGTCCGGCCGCCGATGGCCTGGCCGAGAATCTGGTGCCCCAGGCAAATGCCGAAGACGGGCGTCCGGCCGATAAGCCCCCGGACGGCGTCCACGATGTAGGGAAGGGCCGCCGGGTCGCCCGGTCCGTTGGAGAGCAGAACGCCGTCGGGCTGATAGGACAGGATCTGCTCGCTGCCGGTTGTGGCGGGAACGACCAGAACCTCGCAGCCGTTTGCTTCGAGCAGCCGTAAAATATTGAACTTGACGCCGCAGTCGAGGACCACCACGCGCAGTTTCCGGACGGGTTTGCGCGCCGGTATTTTACCCGGGGCGGGCGCGCCTTTTTTCCACAGGTACGGCCCGGCGCAGGTGACTTCGCGCACCAGGTCGCGGCCGACCAGGCCCGGATAGGCCCGCACTTTTTCCAGCAGGCGGGCGATGTCCCTGGTTTCGGTGGAAATCATTCCTCTCATGGCGCCGGAAAGGCGCAGTCGCCGCGTCAGCGCCCGCGTGTCGATGCCGGCAAGGCCGATTTTTCCTTTTTCTTCGAGAAAACTCCGAAGGCTTCCGGTCATCCGCCAGTTGCTGGGATGGGGCTGATATTCCTTGACGATGAAGCCTTCCAGATGGATGCCGGCCGATTCTCCGTCCTCGTCGTTGATGCCGGTGTTGCCGACCAGCGGATAGGTCATGGTGACGATCTGGCCCTTGTAGGAGGGATCGGTGATGACTTCCTGATAGCCGGTCATGCCGGTGTTGAAGACGACTTCCCCCAGCGTTTCCCCCGCCCCGGCAAAGGCATAACCTGCGAAAACGCTTCCGTCTTCGAGGACCAGCAGAGCCGGACGGTCTTTGTGAACCAGGAACATCTGTGTGTTTACTCCACCTTTTTATTTGCCGGGGCAGGCGCTTCTATCCTTTTTTAAACGCCTCGTCAATGGAATAAAATGCGGAAAACGCGGCCCGGGGCGCAAACCGCCGGGCCGCATTTTCCGCATCCGGATCAGCAGATAAACAGCATCTCCCAGAATTTCGGCAGAGGCCAGATTTCATCGTCGACGAGGGCTTCGAGCGCGTCCACAAATTCCCGAAGTTCGTCCATCAGCGGCTTCACCTTGCCGCCCAGCATTTCCGCCTTCTTGGGTTCATCGTGCAGGGCGGCCGCCTGTTCCAATTTAGACTGGATTTCCTTGTGCGCCGCATAGATCTTGTTGATCAGATCCAGGATTTTCTTCAAAAGCTCAACCTGCGACGACACGACCGCGGCGGACCCCAGCACTTCCCGGGTTTCCATAATCGCCCGCGCCAGTTTCTTCTGGTAGGCCACGGCGGCCGGAATCACCTGCGTCAGGCAGATCTGGTTCATGCACTTGACCTCGATTTCCAGATCCTTGATATAGCGCTCCACGTGAATGAGGTAGCGCGATTTCAGCTCCGCGTTGGACAGCACCTCGTATTTCTCGAAGAGCCGCAGCGATTTGTCCGTGACGAGGGCCTTGAGCGCGGAGGGCGTCGTCTTTTCATTGGGCAGGCCCCGCCTTTTGGCCTCGGCTTCCCATTCCTTCGTGTAGTTGTCGCCGTTGAACAGAATCGGCTTGATGGTCTTGATCTCGCTTTTCAGCACTTCGAAGACGGCCTGATTGATGTTCTTCGTCTCTTTGGCGCGGATCTTTTCCGCCATCTCGTCGAGGCTTTCCGCGACGATCGTGTTGATCACCAGCGCCGGCGACGCGATGTTCTGCGACGATCCGACCGCGCGGAACTCGAACTTGTTGCCGGTGAAGGCAAAGGGCGACGTCCGGTTGCGGTCGGTGTTGTCCTTGCTCACATGCGGCAGGGAGGCAATGCCCAGATCGATGATCTCGGCGTTGGTCGCCTTGGTGATGGTCCCCTTTTCGATGTTTTCCAGAATCTGCGTGAGCTGCTCGCCCAGGAAAACCGATATGATGGCGGGCGGCGCTTCGTTGGCGCCCAGGCGGTGATCGTTGCCGTA
>DBPV01000036.1:0-5923 GCA_002304995.1 Syntrophaceae bacterium UBA1411 | reverse complement strand
TTGGCGACGTATTTGAGCGTATCCATAATCAGCTGGTTGTGGTCCGCGGCGATGTTGGCCTCTTCGTAAACCGGCGCGATTTCGTACTGGCTGGGCGCAACTTCATTGTGGCGCGTTTTGGCCGGAATGCCCAGCTTGAAGAGCTCTTCCTCCACGTCGTGCATGAAGGAGGAAATGCGCTCCTTGATGCTGCCGAAGTATTGATCCTCGAGCTCCTGGCCTTTCGCCGGCGGCGCGCCGACGACCGTCCGGCCGCCCAGGACGAGATCCTGACGCTTGTAGTAGTAATCCATGTCGATCAGGAAATACTCCTGTTCGGGACCGAGATTCGAGTAAACCTTCTTCACGTTTTTGGCGCCCAGCAGCTTGAGCATGCTGGCGGCGCTCTTGCTCAGCGCGCGGATGGAGCGCAATAGCGGCGTTTTCTTGTCCAGCACCTGGCCCGTATAGGAAATGAAGGCGGTGGGAATGCACAACGTCGTGGAAATGCCGTTGCGCTTGATGAAGGCGGGCGAAGACATGTCCCAGGCCGTGTAGCCGCGCGCCTCGAAGGTCGCCCGGATGCCGCCGGAGGGGAAGGAAGACGCGTCCGGCTCGCCCTGCACCAACTGTTTGCCGGAAAACCGTTCAATCACCGCGCCGGGAGCGCAGGGGTCCGCGAAGGCATCGTGCTTTTCGGCGGTGATGCCGGTCATCGGCTGGAACCAGTGCGCAAAATGCGTCGCGCCTTTTTCGATCGCCCACTCCTTCATGGCGTGCGCGACGATGTTGGCGGTTTCCTCGTCAAGCGTCTGGTCTTCATTGATCGCCTCCATCAGCCTCCGGTATGTGTCCTTGGGCAGCTTTTCTTTCATCACCTTGTGGTTGAAGGTATCCTCGCCGAAATACTGGGAGACGGGAACGAATTTTTCCTTTTCGATCACATACTGTCTTTCCGCCGCGAGCGTTGGGATTGTTTTTTTCATAAGTTTTCCATCCTTGTTTGATAAATGTTATTCCAATGGCGCATTTGCTGCGATTTCCCAGACGCCGGTGGGACAGGCCCCGGCGCAGAAACCGCACCCGATGCAACGTTCACTATCCACGACATATTCAAAACCGCCGGCCGCCTTCTCCAGACGGGAAATGGCTTTTTGCGGACACATCTCCTCGCACATGCCGCAGTCCCGGCAGGCCCCGCAGGACGCGCAGGACGCCGCGCAGGACGCCGCGTCGGTAGAGAGGCCGACGCGCGGGTCGAAGTACGCGAGCTTCACCCGCTCGTAACGAACGGGCGGAAGCCTGTCGTACGTTTCCTCGATCCCCCGCACGAGATCGTCAATCCGGCGGGCGGCAATCCGTCCGGCGCCGATCGCGTCGGTGAGCAGTCCGGGCCGGACCGCGTCTCCAACGGCAAAAACCTGAGGATCGCTCGTGGCGAAGTTTTCATCGACTGCGACAAATCCCCTTTCCGTCCTAATCTCCGGAGGCAAAAACGACAGGTCCGGCACGTCGCCCACGGCGACGATCACGGTATCCGCCGGCAGTGTTTCTCCATCCGTCAGCTCAACCCCCCGGTCCGTGACCGCTTTGGTAAACCGCGGCCACAGGAACTGCGCGCCGGCCGCTTCGGCATGCCGGCGTTCCGCGCCGAAGGAGGCGGGCTCCTGCACGTCAATCAGGGTCACGCGTTTCGCCCCCAGGCGAAACGCCTCCGTCGCCGCGTCGCAGCCGACGTTTCCCGCTCCGATGATGACGACATTTGCGCCGACTTTAGCACAATCCTGTTTGCTTTGCCGCAAGAACTCCAGAGCGGTGATCGCTTTTTCCATGCCGGGCACGTTGAGCGTGCGGGGCCAGGCGGCGCCGGCGGCAATCACGATATAGTCGTTTTCATTTTTCAGCTTCTCAAACCGGTCCTTCGTCAGAGGCCGGCCCAGCTGCACCTGCCTGATGTTGCGGGCCAGGCGGTCGATTTCGTGGGCCGCCACCTCGGTGGGAATGCGGCTTTTGGGAATCGAATCCATAATCTTCCCGCCCAGGTGCTTTCTGCTTTCGACGATGGACGCTTCATGGCCGGCCAGCCACAACTGCCAGGCTACGGACAGGCCCGCCGCGCCGCCGCCGATGACGGCCACTTTTTTTCCGGTTTCCGGCCGGCGCGCCGGCTCTTGGGCCGCAAGCGACGCTTTTCCCAATACCGTGATGTCGACGGGCTCCAGATTCACCAGCCCCCGGGTGCAGCTCTGCATGCAGAGGTTCGGGCACAGGTAACCGCAGACCGTGGCGGGAAACGGCGTGTACTCCAGCGCCAGATTGACGGCTTCCTCCATCCGTCCCTTGCGGATCAGCTCCCAGCGCTTCTGCACCGGAATGCCGGTGGGGCAGGCGGCCTGGCAGGGAGGCAGATACCGGTCGTTGGCCCAGACCGGCACGAAACGGCGCAGGTCGCCGGTCGGCAAAAGACTGACGGGCGAGCGGTCCAGGCGCGACAAATCCCCGATGACGCCGCCCCGACCCAGTTCCTCGTCCCAGATGTCCCTGCGGAAGACGTCCATCCGGCGGACGGCCCGCGCGGGCTTTTCAGAGGGCTTGCGCGCCACCAGAAGCTGCCACTCTTCGCGTTTAGCGGCCAGCTGGTCGAACAGGTAATGCTTGCCGATGGCCTGCAAAAACAGCTTTATCTTCGCCTGCAGCCACTGCCATTCCGCATCCGGCAGTTCGGTAAACAGCTTGGCGTCGGCCTTGCTGTAGCTTTCCTGGCGGCCGCGGAAAAAGATTTTTCCTCCCACCATGCCGACGCAGGGCCGGTATCCCAGAACGCTGCTTTCGTTTTCGGCGCCGGCGCCGCAGACGACGGCAATGCCGCCCGCCATGAATTCGGCGAAAGAATCCCCCACCTTGCCCATGACCCACAGTTCGGGCGGTTCAAAGCGGGGATTGTGCTTGGTCATGGTCATGCCGCGCGCGCCGATGTCGCCGTCGATGTAAATTTTTCCCTGGGCCATGGCGTTGGCCGCGCCGTTGGTCGCATTGCCGTGGACGATAATCTCCGCGCCGGCGTTGAGCCAGCCGATGTCGTCGGACGCCGGACCGAAAACTTCGATGACCGTGTTGGCAAATCCCATCGATCCCAGGCGCTGGCCGGACGTGCCCAGCACGTCCACCTTGACGCTCTGATTGCCGGCGCGCCACAGGCGCCCGCCGATGCCGTGCTGCCCGAAGGCGGTGACTTCAATCTGCCGGTAGCCGTCGGCGACGGCTCTCTGCATACGCTCTTCGAGAATCCGCGATTCCACACGCACGCTGTTTTCCACGCCGGCTATTTTTATCGTATCTTTCTTTGTCATGTTTTCGGCCTGTTCCCTATTTTCACCGGTAGGGGCCGGTCGCAGCCGCCCTGCGGGCGACAAAGCCTTTCCCTACAACACGTATTTGATCTTCAACCGCTCGGCCGCATCCGCGTCGCCGATTCCCAACGCATCCGACATGCCGATCGGCAGCGACGTCGAACGGCCCAGCGGAGCGACGATTTTCTTCAATTCCGTATCGAAACTCAGATACAGATCCACCACGCGCTGAGCAACCTTTTCCGGATCCAGCCTTCGGTCCAGGCGCGGATCCTGCGACGTGATGCCCTTGGGGCACACGCCGGTGTTGCAGACGTTGCAGCGGTCGGCCTCCGACCCCAGACAGCCGGCGGCGGCCTGCATGATGTACTTGCCGGTCTGCACGCCGCTCGCGCCCAGCATGATCAGCGCGGCCGCATTGGCGGCCAGATTGCCGTTTTTGCCGATGCCGCCGCCCGCAAAAAGGGGCAGTTCGTTTTGTCGGCCCAGCTTTACGAGCGTGAGATAAGCGTCGCGCAGATTGCTGGCGATGGGGTGTCCCATGTGGTCCATCGACACGTTGTAGGCCGCGCCCGTTCCCCCGTCTTCGCCGTCGATGGCCAGCCCCGCCGCGTAGGGATTGCGGGTCAGGTTGTTCAGCACCGCCATCGCCGTGCTGGTGGCGGAAATTTTCGGATACACCGGCACGCGGAATCCCCAGGCCATCGACATCGACTGGATCATCTTGGCCACGGCTTCCTCGATCGAGTACTTGGTCTGGTGCGTGGGCGGGCTGGGCAGACTGATGCCCTGCGGCACGCCGCGGATCGCCGCGATGAGCTTGTTGACCTTGTACCACATCAAAAGGCCGCCGTCGCCGGGCTTCGCGCCCTGGCCGTACTTGATTTCAATCGCGCACGGGTCCTCCTTCATCTCGGGCAGGGCGTGGATGATTTCGTCCCAGCCGAAATAGCCGCTGGCGATCTGCAAAATCACGTATTTCAAAAAGCGCGACTTGAGCAGACGGGGCGGACAGCCGCCTTCGCCGGTGCAGACGCGGACCGGCATGCCCAGCTCTTCGTTGAGGTACGCAACGCCCATCTGCAGGCCTTCCCACATATTGGGCGAAAGAGCGCCGAAGGACATCGAGCCGATGACGAGCGGGTAAATCTCGCGCACGGGCGGCATCCAGCCCTGCTCCCGGTTGACTTTCAGCATTTCCTCCGGCGGCAGCACCCGGCCCAGAAGCGTGCGCAGTTCGAACTCGTGCCGCCCCGCGTCGAGCGCCGGGTCGGTCAGCATCGAAATGCGGACAAACTTGATTTTATCGAGCACGCTGTCCGGATTGTTTCTCCGTCCGCCGCGCCTTCTGGGCTCACCGCCCTGGTTGACGTGAAAGCGCAGCTTGTCGATTTCCGCGCTGCGCGCGGGCGCAATGGCGCCGTTGGGGCAGACGAGCGTGCACATGCCGCAGCCCACGCAGGCATGCGCCGGATCGGTGCGCTGATCGATGCCGTGGTACACGGCAAAAACGTTGCCGGGGCGGCTCTCCAGGCCGACCGGCGTCGTCAGGGCGCGCTTGCGGTGCACGCCCAGATCAATCGCCCGCACGGGACAGACGGCCGTGCAGCTTCCGCACAGCGTGCACCTGTTCTTGTTCCACAAAACCTGCCAGGGCAGATCTCCGACGCTTAGTGTAGATGGGGTAATGCGTCCCACTGGTTCCATTTTTCTATCTCCTGCCGCCCGCGGCGGACTAAGACGGTTTCATATTTCATCGGCTGATAGTCCAGGTTGATGTCCCGCTCCGGTATGGCCGCGTCCAGACCGCACATTTCCGACGAAAACGCGAAGATGCCGGGGCGGCCGCCCACGACGCCGGGGCGCAGTTTCTTCGAATCCTGCACCATGAACATCGACTTGTCCGGCAGGCAGCCGATCACGCAGTTCGGGCCGTCGATGATCAGCGGCCGGCAGCTCTGCTTGAGATTTCTCAGTATCCGGCCGTCGGGATGGCGCGTCAGCTCCTCGTCCTTGAGCGGCGTGATGATGTGCTTGTACATTTCCATGCCCAGGCCGAGCTTGTTCTGCATGTAATGCAGAATGTGCGTGAACACTTCCGAGTCGGACTGGTAGCCGCTGTAGCCGGGGAAATTGCGCGACATCAGAAATTCCCGGATCGGCACGAACGCGGTGTTTTCGCCGTTGGTCATCGTCGACATGCCCTGGATGAAAAACGGGTGGCAGGCGTAAATATCGATCGAATAGTTGGTGTTCTGGCGCCCCTGGCTCAAGATGGTGCGCGCCGAGAGATCCCTGCGGTCGAGCCCGAGATAGTCGGCAACGGTCAGGGGATCGCCCACTTCCTTGATCATGATGGTGTCCGGCCAGAAGCTGAAAATCAGCATGGACTGGTCTTTTTCTCCCATCGCGCGCAGCTGCAGCTGAATCATCATCAGGCGGTGCTGAAGTTCGTCCTGGGGCATATCCTCCCATTCGGCCGGATATTCGTACACGCGAATGACGTAGTTGTCCCGTTTGGGCGTGCCGGCCGGCGTCGGCCGGGTGGGCCGGAAGGACAGCTTGTATTTCACCATGAAGTCCAGATCGATCAT
>DBPV01000008.1:6683-10545 GCA_002304995.1 Syntrophaceae bacterium UBA1411 | reverse complement strand
CATAAACCATCTCCTTCGGATACTTTGTTTTTGTCTTGACCCTGCCGGTTGTGTAAGCTACTATCGCGCAGAATTTTACCTGCCGTAAACCGTCTCCGTTAAACCGGCGATTGTTCCGGCACTTAACCTTTTTGGAAAAAACTGACAAGTCTGATTTGCAGCCATGCGCACCATCAAATTGACTCTGGAATACGACGGCACGGCTTACTGCGGCTGGCAGAGGCAGGTAAACGGCCTCTCCATTCAGCAGGTCCTCGAAGAAGCCCTCGAACGCATTTTATGCGAAAAAGTATCGGTCATCGCCTCGGGACGCACCGACGCCGGCGTGCACGCTCTGTCCCAGGTGGCAAGCTTCCGGACGCACAGCGCGCTTGCCGCTGATAAAATCTTTCTGGGCGCAAACAGCGTTCTGCCCCCGGACATCGTCGTCAAAAGCGCCGCGGACGCGCAGCCGCATTTTAACGCGCTCAAAGACGCCCGGGGAAAGGTCTATGTGTACCGGATTCAAAACACGCGCCTGCGCCCCGTCCTGGGACGCATGTACGTCTGGCACGTGCGCTATCCTCTTTCTCTGGACTGCATGCGCGGGGCCGTCTCCCATCTGCTTGGCGAGCATGATTTTTCCTGCTTTTGCGCCACGGGCTGCGATATTCAAGACCGCGTCCGGACGATCGGCGCCATCGCCATCGATGAGCGCAGTGGCGGCCTTTTGGAAATTACGGTTGAATCCGGCGGCTTTTTGCGGCATATGGTGCGCAACATCGTCGGCACGCTGGTTGACGTGGGACGGGGCAAGATTTCCCCGGAGGACCTGCCGGAAATGCTCGCCTCGCGCGACAGGACAAAGGCGGGAACGGCCGCGCCGGCCTGCGGTCTCTTCTTGAAGGAGGTTAAATACTGACACATCATGAAAATACTGCTTTTGGGACACAAAGGCATGCTGGGCTGCGATCTTGCGGCCCAGTTTCGCTACCGTCATGAAGTCATCGGCATGGACAAAGAGGAAATCGACATCACCCGCGCTTCCGAGTGCCGCGGAGCAATCGATGAGGTCCGTCCGGAGCTGGTCATCAACGCGGCCGCCTTCACCAATGTGGACGGCTGTGAAACGGCCAGGGAAGAATGCTTCGCGGTCAACGCCGAAGCGGTGAAAAACATTGCGACTGCCTGCCGCGATCGAAGCATCCCCATGGTCCATTACAGCACGGACTACGTCTTCGACGGCAATGCCGCCCGGCCCTACCTGGAAGACGATCCCTGCAATCCCATCAACACCTACGGCGCCTCAAAGCTGACCGGCGAACATTACCTGCGCCGGCTCATGGACAATTATCTCCTCATCCGCACCGCCTGGCTCTACGGAGCCAACGGCAGGAATTTTGTGCAGGCCATTCTGGAGCGCGCCCGGGCAACGGGCAAGCTTTCGGTCGTCGACGATCAGATCGGGTCGCCCACCTGCTCGCGCGATCTGGCGGCGGCCACCGAGCTGCTGGTCGATAAAAACGCCCGCGGTATTTTTCACGTGACCAACCGGGGATCGTGCACCTGGTTTGACTTTGCGCGAAAAATTCTCCAGGAAGCGCATCTGGAAAATGTGGAACTGCTGCCGATAAAAACCGGCGACCTGGCGCGGGCGGCCAAACGTCCGGCCTACAGCGTGTTGAGCGGACAGAAGTTCGTGGCCACGACCGGCAAAACCATGCAGCCCTGGCAGCTCGCCTTTTCCGACTACTACCGTTACATCACCAGCCGCACCTGCTGCGCGGACGTGTGCCGGTGATTAGTGNNATGGTGGATGGTGGATGGCTCGCAGCTCGTAGCTCATGGCTCATAGCTCACAGCTCGTAGCTCATGGATGATGGATGGGGGTTTGGCGTCGCGTTGTTTGGCGGACCTGAAGGTCCGCCCTACGCAAACATCATTTTTACGCCTCGGAAATGTAGCGCAAGAAGCTTCCGACAGCCAGGATCTGCAGAAAGATCGAGACAATCAAAAAGGAGAAAACCGTGAGGCGGCATTCTCCTTTCGTTTTTTCGGACTGATTTCTTAAATCATGTCCAACCCGTTTTTTCTAACCGCTTTCATCCGCTGTTCTTCCGCCGGTTGAGCTCCGCGGAATAGGCGGCAATCAGATCGTCGTGGCGCAGCACGCCCAGCACAAGGTTGGAATCATCCGGACTGACCACCAGAAGCTCCTCGGCGTTCGTCTCCAGAAATTTCATGAACGCGTCGTAGAAATTGTCCTGTGGCGTCACCGTCTGAACCGGGCTCATCATGTCCTGGGCGATGATCAGGTCTTCCAGGCCTTCCTCGAAGACGATCGTGCGCGCCTGATCCCAGTTGACGGCGCCGATGAGCGTGTCGTTCTCGTCGTACACGGGGAAGCATTCAATGTGAGAAGCGGAAAAGATTTTCTTGAGCTGGCCGTAGGACGTGGTTTTGCGCACCGGCGTAACTTTCTCGGGCTTGTAAAAATCCTTCACCCGCGTCTCGGCAAAAAGGTTCACTGTGAAATCCGCCGTGTGCGCGGGCGAATCGCGCTTGCTTTCCACCTGCTTGCGGTAGATGGAGCGCTTGCGCGTGAAAAGAATCGCGATGATCGACACCAGCATGAGCGGAGCGATCAGTCCGTAGCCCTGTGTCATTTCCGAGCACATGAGCATCGTGCCGATGGGCGCGCTCGCCACGCCTGCGAAAAACGACGCCATCCCCACGACGACAAACGCTTCCGGCTGAACGACAATCTGCGGGAAAAAATGGTGCGCGGCAAACCCCACCGTGCCGCCGATCATTCCTCCGATAAACAGCGTGGGGCCGAAGACGCCGCCGGAACCGCCCGATGAAATCGTAAAGCTGGTGGCGACGATCTTGGCCAGCGCAATGCCGATCATCAGGCCGATGCCGAGTTTGCCCAGAATCGCAAGCTGAATCCAGCCCCAGCCGTCGCCGTAAACCTGCGGATAGACCAGACCGATTCCTCCCACCACCAGTCCGCCCAGAGCGGGTTTGAGATAGCGGGGAACTTTCAGCGGCGCGAAAATACGCTCGCGGACGGCGTGAAAGATCCGAATGAAAAAGAGTCCGGCGGGAACGCACAAAAGACCGAGCAGGATATAAAAGACCAGTTCGCGGGGATCGGTAAACACGTATCCGGGAAAAAAGAAAATCGGCGCATTGCCGAAAAAATGGGTAAAAACAATGTAGGCGGTGATGGAACTTACGACCGTCGGAACAAGCGCTTCCGTTTCCATGTCTTCCTTGTAGAGGATTTCAATGGCGGTAAGCGCTCCGCCCAAAGGCGCGCGGAAGATGGCGGACAGCCCTCCGCCGCAGCCGGCCAAAAGCAAAATGCGCCGTTCGCGGTCGCTCAGATTCAAGAGGCGTCCGATGGCCGAGCCGATGCCCGCGCCGATCTGCGCGATGGGACCCTGGCGTCCGGCCGAACCGCCGGTGGAAAGAATGGCGAGCGAGGCCAGTCCCTTGACCAGCGTGACGCGCGCCGGAATGCGGCCCTTCCCGTTGTGAAAGGCGTCAATCATCAGGTCCGTGCCGTGGCCTTCGGTCTCGGGCGCGAACCGGTAGACGATCCAACCGCACAAAAGGCCGCCGGCGGCCGGCAGCAGAAAAAAAATCCAGGCGCGAAAGTCGAGCGCCGCTCCGGCCCATTCGAAAAGGTGATCGCCCGCGGCCTCGGGCATGGCGTAGCCCGCGAGCAGATGAAAACAGAGGTGACGGCCGGCCTGGAGCAGATAATAAAAAGCCGACGCCCCGAGTCCCGAAACGATGCCGACCAAAAGCCCGAACACCAGCCAGCGCGCAATGTTTTCCAGAAAAAAGCTCCGCAGCCGGCGGACCATCTGTT
>DBPV01000008.1:4181-6630 GCA_002304995.1 Syntrophaceae bacterium UBA1411 | reverse complement strand
AAAAGTGAAAACCGCCGCCCGCGGACGGCCTTTTTTCAAAATGAATTCCTGCCGGGCCTGTGGTATAAAGGAGTCATCCGTTTTCAGGAATAGAGGTGCTGCCATGCCAAGCCTGATCAGACGTCTAGCGATCTGCCTGCTTCTTCCGGCGGTTCTTTCGCTGGGGAGCTGCCTGGTCTCCACGCCTTCCACGCTCATCCTTCCGGAGATCCGCTCGCTGTACGAAGGAGACTACCAGGTCGATCCCTACATGAAGGAGCACATGCCGCTCTCGGTCGCCGTTTTGCCTTTTGTCGATTTATCCGGAAGCAAGGAGGGAGCCCGGGCCATGCGGCTGGGATTTTACAACCATTTCAGTTCCCGGCCCTTTAAAGACATGGAGCTCCATAAAATCGACGAACTGCTGGAACGGGCGGGGCTTGCCGATCCGGAACTTCTCCGCAAAACGCCGCCGGAAAAGCTGGGCGCCCTTCTCGGCGTCGATGCCGTGATCTTCGGCGAGGTCTCCGATTTCGACAAGTATTTCCTGGTGATGTACTCCCAGGTGGCCGTCGGCGCGGAAGTCAAAATGTACGACGCGAAGACCGGTCACTTCCTCTGGAGCGGCAAGCACAAGGTGCGCAAGCACGAAGGCGGCGTTTCCACCAATCCGGTCGGCATCGTCGCCACGGTGATCGTCACAGCGCTCAACATGCGCGACATCCAGCTTTTGCGCGCCAACGACGATCTGTTTCGCGACATGGTCAAGACCATTCCGGCGCCGACGCTTGCCCAGGCCAAACGTCCCCCCGTCATTTCGCTTTTGACGCAGGACACGCAGGGACGGCCGAAAAAAGCCGGGGATCAGATTCAGGTGGTGATTCAGGGCGCCTCCGGAATGCAGGCCTGGTTCGACATCGGCCAGTACCGCCGGCGCATTGAAATGCAGGAAGTCGAACCGGGCGGCTATTACGGCGTCTATAAAGTCGTTCCGGGCGACAACGTCGAAAAAGCCGTTGTCACGGGTTACCTCCGGGACGACACAGGCAACACCGCACACTGGGTGGATGCCGTCGGTTCCGTCACGCTCGACACCGCCGCGCCGGACGCGCCGGCGGGCGTCGCCGCGCTGGGCCGCAACCGGTCCGTCTCTTTGCGCTGGGGAAAATCCGCCGCGGCGGATCTGGCGGGCTACCGCATTTACCGCTCGGAGACGCCGCTTTCCGGCTATGCGCCGGCCGGTCGGACGGAGCTTAACGCTTTTACCGACGCCGATCCGACCCTGGTCAACGCCCGGACCTACTACTACCGGCTCACCGCCGTGGATGCCGCGGGAAACGAGAGCCTGCCGGCGGGAACCGAGGCCATACCGGTCGCACCGGGACCGACGCCCGTGGCGGGCGCCATCGCCTCCGACACCGTCTGGTATTCCGGAGCCAGCCCCTACGTGCTGGAAGACGACGTCGTCGTTCAGGACAAAGCCCTGCTGACCATCGAGCCGGGAACGGAAATTCAATCCCGGGGCAAAGCGCTCATCGTTGCCGGACGGATCGCAGCCATAGGCGACGACAACGCCTTCATCCGGTTTGATTCCGCGAGAGACGGAGAGCCCTGGCCGGGCATCCTCTTTTCCGACGTCAAAGACCGGGAGAACCGCCTGGCGTTCGTCCGCATCCGCAACGCCCGGACGGCCGTCACCTGCCGGGCCTCTTCGCCGATCATTGAAAAATCCGAACTCACGCAAAACGACGACGCGTTGAATATCCAGGGCGCATTTTCCAAGCCGCTCATCCGTCACAACGTCATTCACAAAAACCGGGGAACGGGCATCACCGTCGGCGACGGCGCCGCGCCGCGCATCACGGAAAACACGGTCTCGGACAACGACACGGCCGGTCTTGCGGTTTTGCTGGCCCCGGCGCACATCACGGGCAACACCGTCGCGCGCAACCGGCAAAACGGCCTGGTGGTGAAAGGCGCGGACGCCCTCATCCGGCACAACAATCTGATCGGCAACCATCCTTACAACCTCGCCGCGGAATCGGCCGGAGCGCCGGTCGGAGCAAAGGACAACTGGTGGGGCACGCTTGCGGTTCCGGAGCTCTTGGCCGGCCTTTCGGGACGTGTGGACATCCGTTCGGTGCTGGACGCTCCCTGGCCCGGCGGCAAACCGCACAGCGTGCCGGTTATGGAAAAAAATCCCGGATCGCCCGTCCGGACGGACGCCTATCTGACGGTGTTCCACAGCCCCTACCGGATCAGCAAAGAGCTGTTCATCGAAAACGGCGCGACGCTTTTCATCGAACCGGGCGTCGTTTTGGAATTCGAGCAGAAAGCGTCGATCGTGGCTGCGGGCGGCGCCGTTGTCGCCCGCGGCACGAAGGAGCGGCCGATCACCTTTACCGCCGCTTCCGCCTCTCCCTCGCCCGGTTTCTACACGAGCGCCGTGCGCTTTGCCGCCCCGGCCAAA
>DBPV01000008.1:0-4166 GCA_002304995.1 Syntrophaceae bacterium UBA1411 | reverse complement strand
TATTGCCGCCGGGAAGCAGCGCCCGTCATCGCCCACAACACCTTTGCTTACAACGGGGGCGAAGGCGCCATCCGCACAGTCGGCGCCTCCCAGCCCAAAATCTTTCAAAATAATTTCCTGGACAACGCCGTGGCCCTCCAGAGCTTCTCTTCCCTGCACATCGACGCCCGCCACAACTGGTGGGGCGCTTCGCCGCCCGACCCGAAAATGATCTGGGGAGACAACATCACCATCCACCCGTGGCTGGAAAAAGAAAACCCCGACGCTTTTCGGCCCGGTCGCTGACGGACCGCCGCCCGCCGCCGTTTCCGCCATTAATCCGTTGACAGCGACGGGCAATTTTCCTATAGTCCCGCAGACTTTTTCAACGGGGACCGGCGCGTGATTTATTTTCGCAATGTCAGCCTCTCTTTTCTGGACAGGGAGCTGTTTAACGACATCAACTGGACGATTCATCCGAAGAGCCGCATCGGCCTGGTGGGCGACAACGGCACGGGCAAAACCACGCTGTTTCGCGCGATCCTGGGCGAGGTGCATCTCGATGCCGGCTTTATCGACATTCCCGACCGCAAGCAGAAAAAGATCGGCTATCTGCCGCAGGACCTGGTGGAGCTCGAAGCGCTGGGCCTGATCGACTACCTGCGCCGCAAAAGCGGCATCGCCGAGCTGGAAGACGCCATCCGCGCGCTGGAACAGGAGATCGCCAGCACCCCCCCCAACACGCACGCTTACAGCGACCTGACCCGCCGCTACGCCCAGCTCACCGCCGAGTTTTCCGCGCGCGACGGCTATGCGTTCGACGCGCGCGCCAAGCAGATTCTGAAAGGCTTCGGTTTCCGCGAAAAAGACTTCGACAAAACCTGCGATTTATTTTCCGGCGGATGGAAAATGCGCATCCTGCTCGCGTCGATTCTGCTGGCCCGGCCGGACATCATGCTGCTCGACGAACCGACCAACCATCTGGACACGGAAAGCATGGAATGGCTGGAAAGCTATCTCAAAGACTATCCCGGCACGATCCTGGTCGTCTCGCACGACCACTTTTTTCTCGACAAGATCGCCACGCAGATCGCGGAACTTTCCCACCGCCGCATCCATCTGTACAAAGGCAACTACACCTATTATCTGGCCGAGAAAGAGCGGCGGCTCGAGGCCTTGAAAAAGGAAATGGAGCTGCAAAAGGCGCAGATCCGCAAGATCGAGGAATTCGTGGAGCGCTTCCGCTACAAGGCCTCCAAGGCCTCCCAGGTGCAAAGCCGCGTCAAGATGCTGGAGAAGTTCCGGGAGATCAGAATCGAGGGAAACGCGAGGCCGGTCGTCATGAAATTTCCGGAAGGCAAGAAAAGCGTCAAGGAAGTCGTCCGGGCCGAGGGCCTGGGCCACGCCTACGGCGACCTGCGGGTGTTTTCGGACCTGAACTTCACCTTGTTTCGCGGCGACAAGGTTGCTTTCGTGGGAGTCAACGGGTCCGGCAAATCGACGCTGTCGCGGATTTTGAGCCTTTCCGAAGCGCCGACCGAAGGCCGCGTCGCCTACGGCGACTTCGTGACCATGGCCTTTTTTTCGCAGGAGAGCTCGCAAAACTTAACCTACGCCAACACGATCTGGGAAGAAGTCCAGTCCGTGCCCTCGGCCGCCGACGATCAGGCCAGGCGCAATCTTTTGGGCGCCTTCCTCTTTTCCGGCGACGACATCTACAAATCCGTGGGAGTTTTATCCGGCGGCGAAAAGTCGCGCCTGGCGCTTTTGAAAATCATGCTCCTCGACACCAACCTGCTCATTCTCGACGAACCGACCAACCACCTGGACATCCGCACCAAGGACATTTTTCAAAACGCGCTCATCCGCTATTCCGGCACGGTGGCCATCGTGTCCCACGACCGCTATTTCCTGGACCACCTGGTGAACCGGGTCTTTGAGCTCAAAGACGGCGCCCTGGTCGAATACCGGGGCAACTATTCCTACTTCATCGAAAAGCGCGCCGAGGGCGTTTCCGCGACGGCCGACTCCGACCGCAGCGGAAACGCCGGCAAGACCGGCGACTTGCCTCTGTCGCCGAAGGACAAAAAAAGACTCGAGGCGGAAGAACGCAACCGCCTGGCGAAAATCAAAACCGCGCTCAAAAAGGAACTGGCCGCCGTCGAAGAAAAAATCGCGGCGCTGGAAGCCCGGAAGGCCGCAAACGAACAGGCCCTGTGCGATCCGCAGGTCCACAGGGACGGAGCGAAAATCAGAGAGCTGCAGATGGATTTGAAGACGGCGGAAAACGATCTGGAGGGCGCTTATTCGCGCTGGACGGAACTCTCCTGCCGGCTGGAAGAGGAGGCCTAACCGCAGGAAAACCGCAAATCCTCTCCGGCCCTTGTCTGCGGAAAGCCCGCGACGCGCTTCGCTGCCGGCAAAACGCGCCGCGGACCTTCCCTTGTTGATCCCCTTGCATTCCCCGGCTGAACGCCGGAGCCCTTCCAACAGCGGGCGGGAAAACGCCCGCTACTTGTACTGTTTGCGCAATTCGATCTTGTTGATTTTTCCCACGCTTGTTTTGGGCAGCGCTTCCACGATCTCCACCCGATCGGGAACGCCGTACTTGGGAATCCGGCCTGCTTCAGATTCTCTGAGCAAATACGCGCGCAGGTCGGCCCCGGCTACGGTCTTTTGAAATTCCGGCTTGAGCACGGCAATCATCAGGGGCCGCTCTCCCCACTTGGCGTCTGCAATGCCGATGGCCGCCGCTTCGGCGACAGCCTTGTGGCGGCTCAGCAGATCTTCGAGTTCCAGGGATGAAATCCATTCCCCGCCGGTTTTAATGACGTCCTTGATCCGGTCCGTCACCTGCAGATAGCCTTCCGTATCGATATAACCGATATCGCCGGTGTGCAGCCATCCGTTGACCCACAGATCTTTCGTGCGCTCCGGATCGTTGTGATACCCCTGTGTGAGCAGGGGGGAGCGGAGGCAGATTTCACCCGTAGAAACTCCGTCGTGCGGCACGGAATGGCCGGACGGATCGAAAAGACGGATGTAAACAAAAGGCGCGGGCAGCCCCGTTTTGATGAGCGTGTCCACCTGCTTTTCCTGCGGTTCCTTGAGCATCCAGGGCTTCAGATTCGCCGTGGTCAAAAGCGGGCAGGTCTCCGACATGCCGTATCCCGCCATGATGTGAATACCCCGGTCCATCACTGCCTGCGCCAGGCCCTTCGTCAAAAGCGCGCCGCCGATGACGACATTCCAGAAGGAAAGGTCCGTTTCTTTGGGAAGCGCGTTCAGGATCATCTGGAGAATGGTGGGGACGCAATGCGAAAAGGTGACCTTTTCCTTCACGATCAGGTTCACAAGCGCTTTCGGCTCGTAGCGCCCCGGATAGACCTGCTTCATTCCCAGCAGGGTCGCCGCATAGGGATAACCCCAGGCATGAACGTGAAACATGGGCGTCAGAGGCATATAGACATCGTTCGACCGGAAACGGACGACGGAATCGTAAGCGCCCGTCGCCGTATGCTGGATCAGGCACTGCAGCACCAGTTGGCGATGGGAGAAATAAACCCCCTTGGGAAGGCCCGTCGTGCCCGTCGTATAAAACGTCGAGGCCCGCGTGTTTTCGTCAAAGTCCGGAAAATCGTAAGACGGCGGCGCCTGGGCCAGCATCGGTTCGTATTCGGCGGCGACGGGAATTTTCGGCGACGGTTTCTGTTCGTCTTCGGAAATCACAATCACTTTCCCGACGGTCTCAAGCTTGTCCCAGATCGTTTCCAGGGTCGGCAGAAAATCCTCGTGAATGATCACGACCTTGTCTTCGGCGTGGTTCATGGTGTAAAGAATCTGTTCGGGGGAAAGGCGCCAGTTTTGCGTGTGCAGCACAGCGCCCATCATGGGAACGGCAAAATAGCATTCCAGATACCGGTGGCTGTCGTAATCGAAGACGCACACCGTATCGCCCCGGCCGACGCCCAGTTTTTCGAGCGCGGCGGCGAGCCTTTTAATCCGCTCCAGCAGCGTCACATACGTATAACGCACCTTGTCCCGGTAAACGATTTCCTGGTTGGGCGCCAGGAAACGAGCCGATTCCAGAATATGTTTGATCAACAACTGATAGTTATAGTGTTCGCCGGGCGCATACGCCTTGTCTTCCTTCATATTTCCCCCATTTTTCATCATTTTGCTTATCG
>DBPV01000032.1 GCA_002304995.1 Syntrophaceae bacterium UBA1411 | reverse complement strand
TGGGCCAAACTCTGCCTGGCGGCCAAAACCAATTCCGAACAGGCGCTCTTCGGCATCATTCAGGGTGGAACATATCTGGACCTGCGCCGGCAGGCGGTGGAGGAAATGGTTCCCATCGGCTTCGACGGCTACGCGCTGGGCGGCGTCAGCGTCGGCGAACCCAAGGAGATCATGTACGCCATCACCGAGGACATCACACCGCTGCTCCCCGCCGACAAGCCCCGCTACCTGATGGGCGTCGGCATGCCGGAGGATATCGTCTACGGCGTTTCCTGCGGCATCGACCTGTTCGACTGCGTCATCCCCACACGCTCGGCCCGGCACGGATTGTTGTTTACAAATACACAAAAGATTGTTATAAAAAACGCCCGCTGGCGGGAAGACAATCATCCGATTGATGATACATGCGATTGCTATACCTGCAAAAATTACACCCGGGCATATTTAAGGCATCTTTATGTTGCCGGTGAGATACTGGCTATGATATTGAACACCATTCACAACATCCGCCATTATATGCGTCTTATGGAAAATATAAGGGCGGCGATCCGGGAAAATCGTTTTGCGGCGTTTAAGGATGATTTTGTGAACCGACAACAATAACCATAAAAGAGCAAACTCAAAGGAGGAAATGAAATTGATATCGACAGCATTCGCAATGGGAGGCAACCAGGGAGCTCCGGCGCAGGGCGCAGGCGGCTTCGGGGACTGGAGTTTCATCATCATGATGGTGGTGATTTTCGCCATCTTCTACTTTTTAATGATCCGGCCGCAGCAAAAAAAACAAAAAGAGTTGAAGGCCATGCTGGATAATCTCGCTTACGGCGACGTGGTCATGACCACCGGCGGGATCCACGGCAAGGTCACGGGGCTGGCCGACGCGGTCGTCACGCTGGAAATCGCCGACAAGGTCAGAATAAAAATCGCCAGAAGCGCCGTCGGCGCCATTTTGCAGAAAGCGGGAGCTCCCGCGACCTCTCCGGCGACCAAGTCTTAAGGCAAGAAAGGGGCAACTCATGTTTAAATCTTTAAAGGTCAGGTTGGCCATTACGGCAGTCGTGTTTCTCGTGGCTCTGTATTTCCTTCTGCCGACGCTCGTGACGCAGATCCCCTCCCCCTGGAACACTTATTTTCCCAAGGATAAAATCCACCTGGGACTGGATTTGCAGGGCGGCATGCATCTGATTCTGGAAGTGGACGCGGACAAGGCGCTGGAATCCATGATGCAAAGGACGGCCAACGATTTGAAGGAATCGTTAATGGAAGGCAAGATTCGCTTCCGGAACGTGGAAAAGGCACCAGGCGCCACGATCTCGATGGAATTGACCGACGCAGGCGGTAAGCCGGCCCTGGAAAAAATTCTCAACGAGCAGTTTTCCGATCTGGAAATCGCCTCCTCCTCGCCGCGCGACGGCGGGCAAATCATCAACCTGAAAATTAAAGATAAAAGAGCGGCCGAACTCAAAAAACTGACCATCGAACACAGCGTCGAAACCATCCGCAACCGGGTGGACCAGTTCGGCGTTGCCGAACCGGAAATTGTTCCGGAAGGCGAAAACCGCATCATGGTTCAGCTTCCCGGCATCAAGGATCCGGAACGGGCCAAAAATCTGATCGGAAAAACCGCGCTTCTGGAGTTCAAACTGGTTGACGAGGAAAACTCGCTCGACGAGGCGCTGCGCGGCAATGTTCCCGAAGGATCCATCATCGCTTACGGCGCCCGGGAAGATAAAGCCGGCAGCCAGCGGGGACAGGCGCCCTACCTGCTGAAAAACAAAACCCTGCTTACCGGCGCCTCGCTGGAAACGGCCAAGGTCCAGATTTCCGACCGCTTCGGCGAACCGCATGTTTCCATCAAATTCAACTCGCAGGGCGCGGCCGATTTCGACCGCATCACGAATGAAAACGTCCGCAAACGCCTGGCCATCGTGCTCGACGGCGTGGTCCACTCCGCGCCGGTCATCCAGGAAAGAATTTCCGGCGGACAGGCGCAGATCACCGGGAACTTCACCATGGAAGAAGCCCGCGACCTGGCCATCGTGCTGCGCGCCGGCGCCCTGCCCGCGCCGGTCAACATTCTCGAGGAAAGGACCGTCGGTCCGTCGCTCGGCTCCGACTCGATCCGCCAGGGCATCATGGCCACGCTGATCGGCTTTGTCCTGGTCGTTATCTTCATGTTTATCTATTACCGCCTTTCGGGACTGGTGGCGGATTCCGTTCTGATCCTCAACGTGGTCGTTCTCCTGGGCATTCTGGCCGGCTTCAAGGCAACGCTGACACTGCCCGGCATCGCCGGCATCGTTTTGGTGATCGGTATGGCGGTGGACGCCAACGTGCTCATCTTTGAGCGCATCCGCGAGGAAATGCGGCTGGGAAAGCCGCCCCGCGCCGCCATTGACGCGGGATATTCCAAAGCCTTTTTGACCATTCTGGATTCCAATGTCACCACATTGATCGCCGCCTTGTTCCTGTTCGCCTTCGGCACCGGCCCGGTGAAGGGATTCGCCGTGACATTGAGCATCGGCATCGTCGTCAGCATGTTCACGGCCATCTTTGTCACGCGCATTATCTTTGACTATTTTGTCTGGAACCGGAACATTCAGAAGATCAGCATCTAGGAAGAGGATACTAAAGAGGAGAAGAGAATGGAATTCATCAAACCGGGAACGCATTTTGATTTTGTAGGAAAAATTAAAATCGCCGTGGGAATATCGGCGGTACTGATTATTGTCAGCATTCTGTCCGTCGTCCTGCACGGCGGTTTAAATTTCGGCATCGACTTCGCGGGCGGCACCGTGATTCAGATCAAGTTTTCCAAAGCCGCCCCGGCCGACGCCATCCGCAAGGCCTTTGCCGGCATCAGCGTCGAAGATGCCATCATTCAGGAAATCGGCGAAAATGAAGTCATCGTCCGCACCAACCAGTCCATGACCAAGGAATTGCAGGCAAAGGTGGAAGGGGCCATGGCCGGTCAGTTCGGCGCCGGTCAGTTCGAAATCCGGCGGATCGAGTTTGTCGGCCCCAAAGTCGGCAAAGACTTGACGAACAAGGCGATCCTGGCCATTATTTTTTCCTGGATCGGCATGCTGATCTACATTGCCTGGCGCTTCGAATTTCGCTACGGCCTGGGCGCCATCGTCGCCCTGATTCACGACACCATCATTACGATCGGAGCCCTCTCATTATTAAACAAGGAATTCACGCTGACCATCGTCGCCGCGCTTTTGACGATCATCGGTTATTCGATCAACGACACGATCGTGGTCTTCGACCGCATCCGGGAAAACCGCAAAAAGGATCTCAAGCGGAACCTGGGCGACATTATCAACGCGAGCATCAACGAAACGCTGAGCCGCACGATTCTGACGTCTTTCACCGTCTTTCTCGTCCTTTTGGCCCTGTTTTTCCTGGGCGGCCCGGTGATCCACGATTTCGCGTTTGCGCTGCTCGTCGGCGTGGTCATCGGCACCTATTCATCGATTTTTATCGCAAGCCCCATCGTGCTTGCCTTCGAAAACGTTCATATTTCCAAAGGGAAGAGGAAGAAATAAATTGTCGTCCTTCGCCGCGGCGGGATTTGTTGTTTTCATCCTGGTTCTGTTTGCCGGTATTTACCTGGGCTTGTTCGGATTGCCCGGCGCGGTCGTCATCTTTCTCGACGTTTTGGTCTACGCACTCGTCACGGGCTTTGCCCAGGTCGGCTGGAAAGTGATGTTGTTTCTGCTTTTTGCCGCCGTCCTGGCCGAAGCCTTTGATTTCTGGGCCGATTCGCATCATCTGGCGCCGACGCCGGCAACCGGCGCTTCTCTGGGAAGCGCAGCCGTCGGCGCAGCGGCGGGCATGGTTATTCTGACGCCCCTCTTGTGGAGTCCAGGCATCTGGCTCGGCTTTTTCCTGGGCGGACTGGCAGGTTTGCTGCTTGCGGAGCGCCGCCGGCAGTCGCGGCTCTCTCCTCCCCCGCCGTCCCCGGCCCGGGCGTTTCTGACCCTGATCGGTCTGCGCGCCGGAAAAGGCTTCCTGTCGCTCATCATGATTTTTGTCTCGCTGTCCAACATCTATTCCTAGGAGCCTTCTCCCGCATGAAAGAAAGCAAGCCGCAAAACGACGCCGCAGAAAAAGCAACCGGCCCCCCCGCCGCAGCCCCCCCGTCAAAAATCCAGGATGTCATTGAAATCATCATCATCGCCATCCTGGTCGCCGTTGTGGTCCGCACGTTCGTCGTTCAGGCCTACAAGATCCCCTCCCGGTCCATGGTTCCGACGCTTCTGGTCGGCGACCATCTGCTCGTCAACAAATTTATTTACGGCATCAAGGTCCCTCTCCTGCGGAACGTTCTGATTCCAATCACCGATCCGCAAAGAGGCGACATTGTCGTTTTCATCTATCCCAAGGACCGCACCAAAGACTACGTCAAAAGGGTCATCGGCGTGGGGGGAGACAAGATCGAAATTAAAAACAAAAGCATCTTCATCAACGACCGGCCGTACCGGGACTCCTTCGGCGTCTATTCCGACCGGACCGTGATTCCGGCCTTCGTCCAGCCGCGCGACAATTTCGCCCCCGTGGTCGTTCCCCCGGGACATCTCTTCGTCATGGGGGACAACCGGGACGAAAGCGCCGACAGCCGTTTCTGGGGTTTCGTGGACCTCAAAGACGTGGAAGGCAAAGCCTGGCTTCTTTACTGGTCCTGGAACAGCGACGAACAGGAAAACCTGTTGAAGAAGGTCCGGTGGGATCGTCTGGGCACGCTGCTGCACTGAAACAGGCCCGCACCGGCCCAATAATATCTTGACAGGAGGCGTCCCAAAGAGTAGAGCATCTTCGAAAGACCTTTTAATTTGATCCGGTGAGATTGAAAAAGGACAAAAACCATGAAAAAGATTATTAGACCGTCGAGTTGAGCCTTTCTCCGCCAGGGGAAAGGCTTTTTTTATGCCATTTTACCGCATTTTGAAGATGACGTTGAGGTGAGCCGTATGCCGGAAAACAAGAGTCACAAGATCGTGATGGACCGGGAGGGCATCGAACGGTGCCTGACCAGGATTGCCTATGAGATTCTGGAGAAGAACAAAGGCATGGACAACCTCGTGCTGGTGGGGATCCGGACGGGAGGAATTTACCTGGCCGAGCGGCTGCAGAAAAAAATTTCAGCCATCGAAGGGAAAAACATTCCGCTGGGAATTCTCGACATCACCCTCTACCGCGACGACATCGCCCGGTCCAACAAGAAGGCTCCGCTGGGGAAAACGAAAATTCCCTTCGATCTCACGGACAAAAAGGTCATTTTAGTGGACGACGTTCTTTTCACCGGCCGGACCATCCGCGCCGCCATGGACGCTCTCATCGACTTCGGCCGCCCCAAAATGATTCAGCTGGCCGTCCTGATCGACCGAGGGCACCGCGAACTGCCCATCCGCGCGGATTACGTCGGCAAAAATCTTCCGTCGTCTCTGTGGGAAGCGGTGAGCGTTCACCTGCTGGAAAAAAGCGGCACGGACGAAGTGGTGATTGAAGAAGAAACCTAATTTTTGCACCAAAACGCACAAGGCAAATTTATGATGAAACTTGGGAAAAAAGACATTCTCGGCATCCGGGACATGACGCCCGACGAGATCCGGCTGATTCTGGATACGGCGGAGTCTTTTCTGGAAATTTCGACGCGCGACATCAAGAAAGTGCCGACCCTGCGCGGCAAGAGCGTGATCAACCTGTTTTACGAGGCCAGCACGCGCACACGGACGTCCTTCGAAATCGCGGGGAAAAGGCTCAGCGCCGACACCATCAACATTTCGGCCTCGACCAGTTCGGTCGTCAAGGGCGAAACACTGATCGACACAGCCCGCAACCTGGAGGCGATGAATCCGGACATCATCGTCCTCCGGCACAGCGCCGCCGGCGCCCCGCGCCTTCTGGCCTCGCTCGTGCGGCAGTCCATCATCAACGCCGGCGACGGGGCAAACGAACATCCTTCGCAGGCGCTTCTGGACATGATGACGATTCGGGAAAAGAAAGGCCGGATTGACGGCCTCAAGGTCGCCATCATCGGCGACATCCTGCACAGCCGCGTGGCACGCTCCAATATCTACGGCCTGACCAAGATGGGCGCCCGCGTGGCCGTGGCGGGGCCCGCCACCATGATGCCGCGGGGCATTGAACGTCTGGGCGTCGAAGCGTTTTTGAAAATCGACGACGCGCTTGCGGACGCCGACGTGGTCATGATGCTGCGCATTCAGCTGGAGCGGCAACAGCAGAACATCTTTCCATCGCTGCGCGAATACGCCCAACACTTCTGCCTGAACCGCCGCAACCTGCAACTGGCCCGACCGGACGCCATCGTGATGCATCCGGGTCCGATGAACCGCGGCGTGGAAATTTCGCCCGACATCGCCGATGATCCGGGCTGTTCGGTGATTCTTGACCAGGTCAACAACGGCGTCGCCGTCCGCATGGCGCTGTTTTACCTGCTTACCGGAGGAAACGACGAATGAAACTGCTTTTGAAAAACGCGCGGGTCGTCGATCCGTCTTTCCGGCTCGACGCGCGCATGGACATCTTGATTGAAGACGGAAAAATTCGCAGCTGCGCATCCGGACTGAAACCCCAGCCGGGCGTCGAAATCCTGGATCTGGCCGGTCTGATCGCTCTGCCGGGGCTCGTCGATATGCACACGCACCTGCGCGAACCGGGATTCGAGTACAAGGAAACGATCGCCACCGGCTCGGCGGCGGCGGTGGCGGGCGGCTTCACCTCGATCGCCTGCATGCCCAATACCAAACCGGTCAACGACAACCGCTCAATCACGGAGTTCATCCGCCGGAAAGCCGCCGAGGCGGATCTCGCCAACGTCTATCCCATCGGCGCCGTCAGCCTGGGCTCGGAAGGCAGGCAGATGACGGAATTCTGGGATCTGAAGGAAGCGGGCGTCGTCGCCCTGTCCGACGACGGCCAGCCCGTCATGGACGCGGCCCTGATGCGGCGCGCGATGGAATACGCCTCTTCCCTGGACCTGCCGGTGATTCAGCACTGTGAGGACAAGAACCTGTCGGCGGGCGGTCTGATGAACGAAGGATACTACTCCACCCTGCTGGGCCTGCCGGGCATTCCGGCCGCCGCGGAAGAGGTTATCGCGGGGCGCGACATCCTGCTTGCCGAATACACGGGAACCCGGATTCACATCGCGCATGTGAGCACGGCGGGGACCGTCCGCCTGATCCGGGAAGCGAAAAAACGCGGCATCGCCGTCACGGCGGAAACGGCGCCGCACTATTTCACCCTCACCGACGAATCGCTGCAGGGCTACGACACCAACTACAAGGTCAGTCCGCCGCTGCGCAATGAGGCCGACCGGGCGGCGATCCGGGAAGGCCTGGCGGACGGCACGCTCGACGCCATCGCCTGCGACCACGCGCCGCACGGCCGCACCGACAAGGAAGTGGAATTTGAATACGCGGCCAACGGCATCAGCGGCCTGGAAACGTCGCTCGGGTTGAGCATGGCCCTGGTGCATGAAGGCGTTCTGACGTTAAGCGGGCTCGCGGCGGCGATGAGCTGGAATCCCGCGCGGATTCTGAATCTGCCCAAGGGAACGCTGGCGCAGGGCGCGGACGCGGACATCACCGTCATCGATCCCGACCTGCCGTGGACCGTGGACGTCCGGTCCTTTGCGTCGCGCGGCAAGAACTCGCCTTTTTCCGGCCATGCGCTGAAAGGCCGGGCCGTGCTCACGATTGTCGGCGGGCGCATCAAATACGACGGACGGACCAACCGATCATGAGCGCCGGAAAAAGCCAGAAGACCGCGGGCTTCGTTCTGAAGAGCCTGGCCTACGGAGAATCGGACCTCATCATCACCTTTTACAGCCGCGACTTCGGCAAGATCAGCGGCATTGCCAAGGGCGCCAAGAGAAGCAGGAAACGGTTTGCCAACGTCTTCGAGCCTTTTTCGCAGATTGCGCTGATCTTCTCGCGCAAAAGCCGCGACACGCTCGCCTTGATTGAGTCCTGTGAAATCATCGACCATTACGCGGCGATCCGCGCGGACCTCGAAAAAACCCTGACCGCTTCCTATTTCATCGAGCTTGCCGATGCTTTCAGCCCGGAAGGAAAAGCCAACGACCGTCTTTTTGTCCTGCTGGCGGATTTTCTGGACTGGCTCGCCCGGGAAAACGCGTCGGATGCGGCGATTCGCTTTTTCGAAATGCGTCTTTTGCAGATCTCGGGATTCGAGCCCGCGCTGGGCGCCTGCGTGCGCTGCCGGAAGCCCGTAGCCAACGGCGAAGTTTACTACTTTTATCCGCAGGAAGGCGGCATCACCTGCGCCGCCTGCGCCCGGCCGGAAAGATACGATCAGTCCGTCTCCGCGGGCGCCGTCCGCACGCTGCTTCTGGGCAAGGACATGGACATGGAAAAAATGAAACGGATCTGCATGACGGATAGTCTCGCTGCGGAATCCCGCAGCATCCTGTGCGGCTTCATCGCCTACGTTCTGGGCAAGGAGGTCAAATCCCTCAAGGTTCTGGAGCAGGTCCGCCGGTATTGCCCCTGAAGGAGAAAGCCGATGCGCCGACCGGAACTGCTTCTGCCCGCCGGAAATCTTGAAAAACTGCGCACGGCCGTTCTTTACGGCGCGGACGCGGTGTACGCCGGCGTCGCGGGACTCAGCCTGCGGGCGGCCTCCGCCGAAATGTCTCCGGACGATCTGGCCGCAGGCATCGCCTGCGCGCACACGTCAGGCGTCCGGGTTTACGCGGCGCTCAACACCTTCGCCCGCGACAGGGATCTGGAAAATGCCCGCCGCGTGCTTCCCTGCGTGGTCGCGGCGGGGGTGGATGCGTTCATCGTCAGCGATCCCGGTCTGATCCGTCTGATCCGCAACCTGGCCCCCCAGATCCCCCTGCACCTCAGCACACAGGCCAATACGACCAATGCCGAAGCCGTCCGCTTCTGGCGCGACCAGGGCGTAGAGCGGATCATCCTGGCCCGCGAACTGAACCTGGCGGAAGTGGAAGCGATCGCCCGGGCGGTTCCGGATGTGGAGCTGGAAATTTTCATTCACGGCGCCATGTGCATGGCCTATTCCGGGCGCTGCTATCTGTCCGCCTGGCGAAACGGTCGCAGCGCCAACGCCGGAGACTGCACGCAGCCGTGCCGCTGGGAATACATTCTGCATGAATCGACGCGCCCGGACGAACCGCTGCTTCTCACGGAAGACGAACGCTATTCCTATTTGCTGAGTTCGAAGGATTTGTGTCTGCTGCCGCACCTTCCCCGCGTCCTCGAAACCGGCGTGGCGGCCGTCAAAGTTGAAGGCCGGATGAAATCCTCCTACTACACGGCCGCCGTCGCCCGCATCTACCGGCAGGCGCTCGACGCCCTGGTTGCGGAAGGAGCGGATTACGTCTGCCGGCCGGAATGGATGGAGGAGCTGCAAAAGGTGTCGCACCGCGGTTACACGACGGGCTTTGCCTTCGCGCAGGAAAAGATCAATGAAACAAGCCCCCGCATCAAGAGCCTGCAAACGCATGAACCGGCGGGCGTGGTCCTCGAGTATCATTCAGACAGCAGACAACTTCGAATCGACGTCCGCAATCTGCTGCGGGCGGGCGATGACGTGGAACTCCTCCTGCCGCGGGACGTCGTGCCGGTGGACACAAGGCCTATGACCGGCGAACAGGGGGAAGTCCTTGAGAGGGCCCACGCGGGCAACAGGATTTTTCTCGCCTTTGACCGGCCCGTTCCCCGGGGCGCCCTCCTGCGGAAAAAAATCCTTTCACCATAAAAAAAGCCCCCGCATCATGCTGCGGGGGCCTCTTTCATGCTACTGGTCGGTAAAGGGTCGGAAAACCCGTTGGATTATTTTTTAACCACGAATTCAGCGACGGCTTCCACGCGACGGTTCTGGGCGCGGCCTTTGGCCGTCTTGTTGGAGGCAATCGGATTGTCCTCGCCGAACCCTCTGGCGGTCAGACGCGACTTGTCGATGCCGTGCTTGTCCACCAGGTACTTCACAACCGCTTCCGCGCGGGCCTGCGACAGCTTCTTGTTGTACGCCGCCGCACCCGTGCTGTCGGTATGTCCGTCGATTTCAATGTTGAGATCCGGATTCTGTTTGAGCACATCGGCCAGCTCGTCGATGTCGTTGAAGAAGCCCTTCTTGATCGTGGCTTTGTCGTGGTCAAACTGAACGTTCAGCGTGGCCTTGCCTTTTTCAAGAATCGCGGGTTTCGCGGCCGCCTTCGGTTTGACTTCCTGGACGACCGGGGGAGGACAACCGTCATTGTCCACTTTCACGCCGGCAGGCGTGCCGGGGCACTTATCTCTGTAATCGGGAACGCCGTCCTTGTCGGAATCCAGCGGACAGCCGTCCTGATCAACTGCAACACCGGCGGGCGTGCCGGGGCACTTGTCCGCATTGTCCGGAACGCCGTCTTTATCCGAGTCCAAAACGACCGGGGCAACAGGCGCCGGAGGAGGAGGCGGTTCGGGCGCGGGTTCGGCTTTCTTGGCGCCGCCGAACGCAATCGTCAAACCCACCGTGGCCAGCAGGTTGTTATGGACGGAATCAAACGGAATGATGTGGCGGACGTCCGCGCGCAGCGCGAAGTTCTCCGACAGGAAATACTTCAGACCGCCGCCGTAGCTGGCGGTGAATTTATCCCGTCTGTCCTCCGTCGTCATTTCAAAGGCGTTGCTGTAATGGGCGCCGCCGACGCCAAGGGCGACAAACGGAACGAGCGCGCTGTCGGGAAGGATGTTGAAGACGCCTTCCAGACCGTATCCCACGAATTTGATGTCCGACTCCGTGTTGTTGCTCCACATGATCGCCGTGGGGACGTAGTGCGCATAAGCTTCAACCCCGATGTACCGGGAAAAATTGTAGCCGGCGCGCAAACCAAGGGAGATCGTGCTTTTCAAATCCTCGTTGCCTTCAAACTTGTACATGCCGATGGTCGGCGTGATATTCACCGACCCCGCTTTCACCTGCGCGTATCCTGGAGTGACCAACAACATCATCAACAGCAGGACCGCCAATAACGAAACTCCTTTTTTCATGGCTCTCTCCTTTTTGTTAATTTAAATTCTTAACCGGTTTTGCATGATTAAAACCCGTTAACTTTCTTCTTCAGCATATCCTTTGCTTTTATGATTGGAAATTGCGTGGGATTCCGTGTCCTGTGCGTACTATTTATAAGCCTTTGTGCCGAAAAGTCAATATGATTTTATATCTTTTTCCAGCTGTGCCTTATGCGGGCATCACCGTGGCACAGGATTTGCGGCAACTTTACCGGCAGCAGGCTGTTATCTGCCCTGCCGTTCCGCCTCGATCAGCAGCTCGGCCATGCTGTCGCCGATCAGCGAATAAGGCAGCAAAACCTCATTGGCGCCGCTCTTTTTCAAGTCCTCGACATGTTCGGTCGAATCCGCGGTCGCCACGATTACGGCGTTCGGCGCCAGCGCCCGGCAGGTTTTGACCAGCGCCAGATTGTTGGTGTTCTTGAGCAGCATGTCCGGAATCGTCGAGAGAATGATATCCGCCGCGGCGACACGCGAGTGCTCGAGCGTGTCCATGCTGCTGATATCGCCGAAAATGCCTTTGACGTTGCGGGCTCCGAGCTCCTTGAGGACTTCGAGATTGAAATCGATCACGAGAATTTTCGCAAGCAGCCGGGGGGCGACAGCTTCCAGTTTTTCCACAAGGGCCCGCGCGCCGCGGTGGTAGCCCAGCAAAACGATGGGATAGTGCGGTTCCCCCGCTTCGGCGGCGGCCGCCGCATCCCGTGAAGGAAAGCCCAGCGCGGTCAGCAGCCGGTCAAAAACCAGATAGAGCGCATGGTTGCCTTTGATGAAATAAGAAGACAAAACGGAAGTGATCGCCATGGCGTAAATAATCAGCGACATCAGCGGCTGCTGGATATGGCCGTAGCTCACGCCGAGAGCCGCGACCACCAGCGAAAATTCGCTGATTTGCGCCAGATTCAGACTGGCGATGAAGCTGGTGCGCCGGCCGCTTCCGGACAGCGCCAGAATGGGATAAATCGTGAGGAAGCGGGACACGATCACAAACAAAACGATCAGGACCGCCATGATCAGCGTGGCCGCATCGGGAAAGGGAATTTTCATGCCGATGGACAGGAAAAAAAGCGTGAGAAAAAAATCGCGCAGCGGCAGCACCTTCGCCGTCACGTGCACGCCGTAGGGAAACGAGGCGATCGCCGCTCCGGCAATCAACGCGCCCATCTCCATGGACATGCCGATGAACGACCCGAGCCCCGCCATGAACGCGCACCAGGCGATGGACACGGCCACGACCATTTCCGGCGTTTTGGCGATTTGCGCGAAAACCCAGCGCAGCCCCCAGCGGCTGAGCGCAAAGCCCACCGCCAGCAGCAGAAGGCCTTTTCCCAGTGCCAAGGCCACCAGATGCAGCTGCGGATCGAGAAAATTGGGCTGCAGCGCCAGAATCAGAATCGCCCACAGGTCCTGAAAAATGAGAATGCCGAGGCTGATCCGTCCGGGCAGCGTGTCGAGTTCGAACTTGTCGTATAAAAGCTTCACGACGATGGCCGTGCTGGACAGTGCGCAAAAGAGCGCCAGATACAAAGCGTCGATCCGGCCGCCGCCCAGCGGAAAGCCAAGCAGGGCAAAAAATCCCAGACCGATGAGCACGCACAGGACAAACTGGCCGACGCCGGCGTAAATCAGCTTGCGGCCGGAGGAAAGCAGTTTGGCGGGATTGAGCTCCAGGCCGATGATGAACAGAAGCAGGATCAACCCGATCTCGGAGATGACTTCAATATTGTCGGGATGGGAAACGAGCGAAAATCCGATCTGCGGCCCGACCAGCGCTCCGGCCACCAGATAACCAAGAATGACCGGCTGACGGCACAACTGAAAAATGAAGCCCAGCGCCGTTGCCGCCAGAACCGCGATGCCGATTTCCGGCAGAATTCCATGCATGACCATCCATCCTTAATGTTCAGAAGAGATTTGCATTACTGTCCGCTACAAACAGCGCTGCAGGATGTCACGGATCATGTCCGGCGTCACGTCCTGCCTTTCACCCATATTGAACATGCCGTGGGCGGCGAGCAGTTCCGTCACCCGTTCGACGTCGACCTTCTCCAGGCCGTATCCGCCGAGGCGCGTCGGCAATCCCATCGCTTCAAAAAAGGCGCGGGTCCTGTCGATGGCCTGCGCCAGGCGTGTCGCCTCGTCCCCGGCCGTAATCCCCCAGATACGCTCGCCGTACCGGAGCAGTTTTTCCCGTTTGGTCGGCAGACGGACCGCCAGCATGGCCGGCACCAGGCAGGCCAGGGTTTCGGCATGCGCCAGGCCATACAGGACCGTCAGTTCGTACCCCAGTCGGTGCGCCGACCAGTCCTGCGGGACACCCGCGCCGATGAGCCCGTTCAGCCCCAGCGTCGCCGCCCACATGAGATTGGCCCGCACATCGTAGTTTTGGGGCTCGGCGAGCGCCCTGGGGCCCTGATCGATGAGGGCCTGGAGCAATCCCTCGGCCAGACAATCCTGCACCTCGCCGGCCACCGGGTAGGTCAGGTACTGCTCCAGAACATGCACAAACGTATCGACCACGCCGTTGCCGATCTGGGCGCAAGGCAGCGTGTAGGTCTTGGTCGGATCGAGCACGGCAAAGCGCGGATGCAGGAGGGGATTCATGATGCCCTTCTTGATCTGACAGGCTTTGCGTGAAATAATCGCCCGGCTGTTCATTTCCGAACCGCTCGCCGGCAGCGTCACGACGGCGCCGACCGGCAGGGTCTCGCGGATGGCGGCCCCCGCCTTGTCCATGAGCAGAAACGGATCGCCGGCAAAAGGGATGGCGGCGGACATGAATTTTGCCGCGTCGATCACGGAACCGCCTCCCACCGCCAGAAGAAAATCAATCTTTTTTTCCCGGGCCAGCGCCACGCCGTCAAGCATCCTGTCGTACTCCGGATTCGGGGCGACGCCGCCGAAATCCGTGCAGTCAACCTCCCGCAGAGCCTCCCCGACTTCGTCGAGCGCGCCGGACGCCCGGCCGCCGGCGCCGCCGTGAACGATCATCACCCGGGCGACGGGGGGAATTTCTCCGGCAATGAGCCGGATCGTGTCTTTGCCGAAAAAAACTTTTGTGGGATTGTGAAACGTAAAATTAAACATGATGTCTCCTTGAAGCAATGCGCGTCCGGGCCGGGCCGGCGTCTTTCGGGGTGCAACATCCTAAGGAAAAACGCCCCGGCCTGTCAATGAAAAACTGCTGCGGGCCTCCGCTCGCTCTTTGCGCCGCCTCGTCTTTTTACCCTTTGATATTGACCCTGTCCCCCTTTCGTGCTAGGGAACCGCATGTCATTTTCATGATGCGAATGGGCAGGCCGGACCCGGCCGCTCATCGGTCAAGACAAGGAGGACATTGTGACTTTTCAGGAATTATTGATTGCGCTGGAACAATACTGGCATTCCCAGGGCTGCGTCATTCAGCAGCCTTACGATATGGAAGTCGGCGCGGGAACCTTTCATCCCGCCACCTGTCTGCGCGCGCTGGGCCCCGAACCCTGGAACGTGGCCTACGTGCAGCCGTCCCGCCGCCCGACCGACGGCCGCTACGGTGAAAACCCCAACCGCCTGCAGCACTATTACCAGTACCAGGTGATCATGAAACCGTCGCCCATGAACATTCAGGAGCTTTATCTCAACTCACTCAAGAGCTTCGGCATCGACCCGCTGGAGCACGACATCCGGTTCGTGGAAGACGACTGGGAATCGCCCACGCTGGGTGCCTGGGGACTGGGATGGGAAGTCTGGCTCGACGGCATGGAAATTTCGCAGTTCACCTATTTCCAGCAGGTCGGCGGCTTCGACTGCAATCCGGTCTGCGCCGAACTGACCTACGGCACGGAGCGCATCGCCATGTATATCCAGGGCGTCAACAATGTGTATGACCTGCAGTGGACCGACACGGTCCGGTACGGAGACGTCCACCACCGGGGCGAAGTGGAATTTTCCACCTACAACTTCGAAGTGGCCGACATTCCCATGCTGCGCAAGCTCTTTGACATGTACGAAGAAGAAGCGCTGCGCATCGCCGAAAAGAACCTGCCGCTGCCGGCCTACGACTACTGCCTGAAGTGCTCGCACACGTTCAACCTGCTCAACGCCCGCGGCGCCATCAGCGTCGCCGAACGCACCAGCTACATCGGACGCGTCCGCAATCTGGCGCGCGTGAGCGCGGAACTTTACATGAAACAACGCGAAGAACTGGGATACCCCCTGCTGAAGACCGCGTAAGCCTATACGGGAGAACCTATGAGGAACGAACTGCTTTTTGAAATCGGAACGGAAGAAATCCCCGCCGGATTCTTATCCAGGGCGGTGATCGATATGGAAGACATCATCCGCAAGTCGCTTACGGAAAAACGCATCGCCTTCGACGGCGTCCGCTGCCTGGCCACGCCGCGCCGCCTGGTGCTCGCCATCGCCGATGTGGCGCCCCGCCAGGAAGACCAGACGATAGAAAAGCTGGGCCCGGCCAGAAAGGCCGCGTTCGACGAAAACGGCCAGCCGACCAAGGCGGCCATCGGCTTTGCCCGCGGGCAGGGGCTCGACGTCTCCCGGCTCGAAACCATCACCACGGAAAAGGGCGAATATGTCGGCGCGCGCAAAACCGTGACCGGCCGGCCCACGGCGGAATTGCTGCCGGATATTCTCCGGAGCTTTCTGCTGGCGATTCCCTTCCGCAAATCCATGCGCTGGGGCGCCCACGAACTGCGCTTCGCGCGTCCGATTCACTGGCTCGTGGCGCTTTACGCCGGACGGATCGTCCCCCTGACGATCGAGGACATTGAAAGCGGCGACGCCTCCCGCGGCCACCGCTTCATGAGCCCCGGCGCTTTTCCCGTGACGGGATTTGAGGATTATCTCAAAAAGACCGGAGAAAATTTCGTCATCGTCGATCCGGCCGAGCGGAAAAATCTGATCCTGGAGCAGGCCCGGCAGGCGGCGGCCGAGGTCGGCGGCAGCCTTTTCTGCACGGACGACCTTCTGGAAACCGTCAGTTTCATCGTGGAATATCCGGTCATTCTCCGCGGCCGCTTCGACGAAAGCTACCTGCGGATTCCCAAGGAAGTGCTGACCACCACCATGATCTCGCATCAGAAGTACTTTCCCGTGGTCAACGACGAAGGAAAGCTTCTGCCCTATTTCATTGCGGTGAGCAACACGCGCCCCCGCGATCCGGCTGTGGTGGCGGGCGGCAACGAGCGGGTCCTCAACGCGCGCCTCGCGGACGCCTCCTTCTTCTTCGAGGAAGACAAGAAGGTGCCGCTGGAAGACCGGGTCGAATCGCTCAAGAAAGTGGTATTCCACACCCTCCTGGGCACCTCCCACAAGAAAGTATTGCGTTTCCGGAAACTGGCGGTCAAAATCGCCGCCAAAGTCAAACCCTCCGTCAAAAAGAACGTGGACCGCGCGGCGCTTTTGGCCAAGGCGGACCTGGAATCGCTGATGGTGGGAGAATTTTCGGAGCTGCAGGGCATCATGGGGCGCGAATACGCGCTTCTGGCCGGTGAAAAGCCGGAAGTCGCCCAGGCCATATACGAGCATTATCTGCCGATCGTGGCCGGCGGCGATCTGCCCCGGACGGACGAAGGCGCGATCGTCGGCATCGCCGATAAAATGGATACCATCGTCGGATTTTTCGCCGTCGGCATACCGCCTTCCGGCACGGCCGATCCCTACGCGCTGCGCCGGCAGGCGCTGGGCATCATCAACATCCTCCTGGAGAAGCGCTACGCGCTGGGCCTGATGTTCCTGATCGACGAATGCCTCGCCGCCCTCAAGGACGTCTTGAGAAAACCGGCCGAAGACGTCAAAAAGGATGTGCTGGACTTCTTCCGGGGCCGCCTGCAAAACCAGCTCATCGCCCAGGGCTATGCCTACGACACGGTGGACGCCGTTCTGGCGGCCGACATCGACGATCTCGTGATGGTCGTCGAAAAAGTCCGCGCGCTTCAGGACTTCCGCCAAAATCCGGAATTCGAACCTCTCTCCGTCGGCTTCAAACGGGTGGACAATATTCTGAAGGATTTCCGCGACGGCCAAATCGACGTCAACCTCCTGTCCCAGGAGGCGGAAATCAAATTATTCGCCTCGCTGGACACGATGAAAACCCGGGTGGAAAAATCCATCGCCGAGAAAGACTTCCCCGCCGCGCTCAACAGGCTCGCCGCTCTGCGTCCCGCCGTGGATGCTTTTTTCGACTCCGTCATGGTCATGGATAAAGATGAACAGGTCCGCTTCAACCGCTTGTCCCTGCTTTACGAAATATCGGCGCTTTTCCACAAAATCGCGGATTTTTCCAGAATTGTCACCGCCGGCTGAGGAGCGCGGCTTTGCTGATAAAGCCGGCGGGTTTTTTAAGGTCGGAACCTGAAAATCAGTTTAATTGACATTCACAGGAGCGCTTGTTAGTATGTTTTTATGGTCCGACGGGCAAAGAGGACCTAAGAGGTAGCCTGATGAGTTTTCAGTTTCAGCCGGATTCAACAGCCAGCGTCGATGAGCGACTGCGGATACGCAAGAGTCTGCAGGAGATCACCAACCGGATCCACGCCGCGCAGAACATTCCGCAAATCCTCATTGATTTCAAGGAAGACTTTCTGGATCTCTTCAACGCCGACATGATCACCATTTATGTCGTGGACAAGCTGCGCAACGAAATTTATTCGCTCATGCTGGCTGGCTCGCAGCTAAAGGAAATCCGCGTTCCGATCAGCAATCAGAGCATCGCCGGCTATGTCGCCAACACGTACAATATCGTCAATATCGCCGACGCTTACAATCAGTCGGAGCTCAAGGCCATCGATTTCGAGCTCACCTTTGATTCCAGCTGGGACAAAAAATCCGGCTTCCGTTCGAAACAGGTGCTGGCCACGCCGATTTTTCATGAAGAGCAGCTTCTGGGCGTTATTCAGATTCTCAACAAAAGAAACGGGCAGCCCAAGTTTTCGGAAGACGATGTCGGCCTGGCGATGGAAATCGCGGAAGTGCTCGGCGTGGCCTTTTACAACCAGCGCCGCTTCGCCAGGCGCCGCCGGACGCGGTTTGATTTCCTCATCACCCGGGGCCTGATCAAAGAAGAGGAAATGGACACCGCCTGGTCGGAAGCGCGCGAGCAGAAGGAATCCATCGAGCATTATCTCATGCGCAAGTACCGCATCTCGAAGGACGACGTCGGGCATTCTTTCGAGGAATTCTACCGCTGCCGTTTCGTCGACTACAACGACAAGGCGGTGATTCCCGGCGATCTCATCAAAAATCTGAAGAAGGATTACCTGGCCCGCGAGCTGTGGGTTCCCCTGGGAACCGTGGACGGCTTCGTGCAGGTCATCATGGACGATCCCAACAACATTCTGAAACGGGACGCCATCGAAAACCTGCTCAAAACCAAAAAGGTGAAATACGACGTCGCGCTGCCCGAGGACATCCTGAAATACATCAACCTGTTTTTCCGTTCCGCGGACGGCGAGCATTCCTTCTCGGAGCTTCTGGGCAAACTCGATGACGAGGATATCGGATACGGCGACGAGGACGGCTCCGACGTCGTCACGGAATCCGACAGCGTGATCATGCAGCTGGTCAACAAGATCATCAACGACGCTTATGCGCGCCGGGCCTCCGACATTCACGTCGAACCGAACGTCGGCAGGAAAAACGTGGAAATCCGCTTCCGCGTCGACGGGGACTGCACGCTTTACCAGACGGTTCCCTATAGCTACCGGGCCGCCTTGATTTCCCGCATCAAGATCATGTCCAATCTGGACATCACCGTCAAAAGGCTGCCGCAGGACGGCAAAATCAAATTTCGCCGCAACACCGGCGAGGAGCTGGAACTGCGCGTGGCGTCCATTCCCACCCAGGGCGGCGTGGAAGACGTCGTCATGCGCCTTCTCGCCAAAGGCGAAACGATGCCGCTCGAAGAAATGGGGCTTCTGAAGCGCAATTACAACGAACTGGTCAATATGATCACCAAGCCCTACGGAATGATTCTGGTGGTCGGTCCGACCGGCTCCGGCAAGACGACCACGCTGCACGCCGCGCTCCGCCACATCAACCGGCCCGACCGGAAAATCTGGACGGCCGAGGACCCCGTGGAAATCACCCAGTACGGCCTGCGCCAGGTTCAGGTCCAGCCGAAAATCGGCTTTGACTTTGCGGCGGCCATGCGGTCGTTTCTGCGCGCTGATCCGGACATCATCATGGTCGGCGAAATGCGCGATTTTGAAACCGCGAAAATCGGCGTGGAAGCGTCGCTCACCGGCCATCTCGTCTTCAGCACGCTGCACACCAACAGCGCGCCGGAAACCATCGTCCGGCTTCTGGACATGGGCATCGATCCGCTGAACTTCGCCGACGCCCTCCTGGGCATTCTCGCCCAGCGCCTGGTGCGGACGCTGTGCCTCAACTGCAAGGAACCCTACCATCCCGGCCGGGAAGAGTACGACGAGATCGTGCAAAGCTACGGCGAAGAGGATTTTGCCAAACTCAACATCCCCTACAACAACAGCTTCCGCCTCTTCCGCGCCAAGGGATGCGATCTGTGCGACAAGACCGGCTACAAGGGTCGGATGGGCATTCACGAACTGGTCGTGGCCACCGACGGCATCAAACGGCTGATCCAGAAGCATGAATCCGTGGAAACCCTGCGCAACAAGGCCATCTCCGAAGGCATGACCACGCTCCTGCAGGACGGCATTCTGAAATCGCTCCGGGGGCTCACGGATTTCATGCAGGTCCGCCGGGTCTGCATCAAATAGCCGGCCGGCCGCAACAGGGATTTCGCTTTGCGCCAATAAAAAAGGCGGAGAACCGCAGCCCTCCGCCCCGCATCCGGAACCGAAATTTTCAGCCTTTGATTTTCGCGACAAAATCCTTCCCGAAATCCCGCGCCCGGGACAGCTCTTCCTCGCCCGGCTGCCACAGGGTCTTGAGGCCCTCGTCCACAACCGCAAAACCGGCCCGGTTCAAATGCTCGGTAAGCAGCTTGACACTCTCCCCGCTCCAGCCGTAGCAGCCGAAAGCCGCGGCCTTTTTGTTTTTGAACTTAAGCCCCGTAACCATTTCGATAAGCGCCGACATCGCATTGAGAATGCCCTTATTGATCGTGGGCGATCCCAGCAGAATGGCCTTGGACTTGAAGACTTCAGTCACCACGTCATTGATGTCGCGGCGGGAGATATTGAAGAGCTTCACCGTCACGGCATCGTCGGCCTGCTTGATTCCCTTGGCGATGTTTTCGGCGAGCATTCTCGTGCCGTCCCACATCGTGTCGTAAATGAGCGAGATCTGATTTTCCTGATAGTCCGCCGCCCACTGCAGATATTTTTGCGCGATCTGGAGCGGATTTTGGCGCCAGATAACGCCGTGGCTGGGGCAGATGAAATTCACCGGCAGATTGAGCGCCACCACTTCATTGATCTTCTTCGTTACCAGCGGCGAAAAGGGCGTGAGGATGTTGGCGTAATATTTCGTCGCCTCCTCAAAAAGTTCGGACTGATCGACCAGGTCATTGAACATGTGCTCGCTGGCGATATGCTGGCCGAAGGCGTCGTTGGAAAACAAAATCGCGTCGCCGGTCAGATACTCCATCATGGAATCCGGCCAGTGCAGCATCATGGCTTCGACGAAAATCAGCTCCTTTTTGCCCAGAGACAGTTTGTCGCCGGTTTTCACCACCTGGAAGTTCCAGTCCTTGTGGTAGTGGCCCTTGAGCGATTTCAGGCCGTTGGCCGTGCAGTAAACGGGCTTGTCGGGAATGCGGTGCATCAGCGCCGACAGGGCTCCCGAGTGATCCATCTCGGCATGATTGGCGATCACGTAGTCGATTTTGTTCAGATCGATTTCCCTGGCCAGATTGTCCACGAACTCTTTGGCAAAAGGCGTCCACACCGTATCAATCAGCGCGGTCTTTTCGTCTCGCACCAGATACGCGTTGTACGACGAGCCGCGATGCGTGGAGTATTCCTCGCCGTGAAACTTGCGCAGCTCCCAGTCAACCTTCCCGACCCAATCCACACCTGGCGTAATCTCGAATTTCATAACGCACCTCCTGTTTTTTATTTTATCATAACCAGCAGCATCTTGAAACGGGTGACGGCCTTGAGCGCATGCGGCTTGTGGGCCGGCATGATAATCATTTCTCCCGTCCCGACCGAATAGGGTTTTGCGTCAATGGTAATTTCCGCACTGCCGTCCAGCAGATAAACGATCGCGTCAAAAGGAGCCGTGTGCTCGCTTAATCCCTCGTCGGCATCGAAGGCAAAAACCGTCAGGGTTCCGGAAGGTTTCCGGATAATTTCCCGGCTGACCACGGAGTGCTCCTGATAGTCGATGAGTTCCGCAAGACGAAACGCGCCGGTCAGGTCGGCAATTTTGGCCAAATTTTCAGTCATCTTTTCCCTCCTCGCTTGTTTTCGTGAAGGCTGCATCACGTTCGGTATTTTTATAATCCGTCTGAACAACATTGTATTTGACTTAAGTCAAAAATTGTTATTTTACTGATTCATGACGTTTTCGGCCCGGATCGGATCGACTCCCGGTCAGAAGAAGGGCCATTACAGTTTAAATTTCTTGAGAAAAGAGCTTAATACTGGTATGAATGTGCCAGAATTAAGAAAATTTATTTTAAGGATGGTTACCTATGTTGAACCCCAATTTTAGTTCCGGCCCCTGCAGCAAGAGGCCAGCGTGGACCCTCGACGCGCTGAAAGGCGCGCCGGTCGGCCGCTCACACCGTTCCGCGCTGGGAAAAGAACGGATCGTCAAAGCCATGAACGACACGCGTAAAGTATTGAACATTCCGGCGGATTACCTGGTGGGTATTCTTCCGGCTTCCGATACCGGCGCTTTTGAATGCGCCATGTGGTCACTTCTGGGTCCCAAACCGGTGACCGTGCTGGTCTGGGAAAGTTTCTCCAACGGCTGGGCGACGGATGTCAACAAACAGCTGAAGCTCAAGCCCACGGTCACGAAAGTCGATTACGGCAAAATTCCCGATCTTTCCCAGGTGGACTGGAAAACCGACGTGGTCTTCGTCGCCAACGGCACCACCAGCGGCGTGAAGATTCCCAACTGGGACTGGATTCCGGCCGACCGTGAAGGGCTTTCTCTGTGCGACGCCACCAGCTACGCGTTCGCCAATGCGGTCGACTGGAGCAAGATCGACGTGCTCACCTACTCCTGGCAGAAGTGTCTGGGCGGCGAAGCCGCGCACGGCATGATGATCCTGAGCCCGAAAGCCGTCGAGCGCCTGAATTCCTACGATCCGCCCTGGCCGATGCCGAAAATTTTCCGCCTTAAGAAAGACGGTAAAATCAACAAGGCCATCTTCGAAGGAGACGTCATCAACACGCCTTCCATGCTTTGCGTGGAAGATTATCTGGACGCTCTGGACTGGGCGGGGAAAATCGGATTGGACGGACTCGTCAAAAGAAGCAACGCCAACCTGAAGGTCGTCGCCGACTGGGTGGCGAAAACCGACTGGATTGAATTTCTGGCGGAAGATCCCCAAACCCGTTCGAACACCTCCGTTTGCCTGTCCGTGACGCATCCGAAAGTCGCGGCGATGGACGCGGACGCGAAAAGCAAGTTCCTGAAGAGCATTGCCTCGGAGCTGAGCAAGAAAAATATCGCTCACGACATCAACTCTTACAAGGAAGCGCCGGCCGGTTATCGTTTCTGGTGCGGTCCGACCATTGAAGAAGCGGATTTAAAAGCGGCGCTGGCTGAACTGGAAAAAGTTTTCGCCGAAAAGGTCAAAAGCCTGTAACGGAAGAAGCTCCGGATAAACGCTATGAAACGAGTACTGGTCAGCGACGCCATGGCGCCCGAGGTTGCGGAAATCCTGGGCAACACGCCGGGCATCAAGGTGGACGTGAAAACCGGCCTTGCGCCCGATGAACTGAAAGCGGTCATCAGGGACTACGACGCCCTGATCGTCCGCTCGGCGACGAAAGTGACGGCCGAGGTCATCGAAGCGGCCGGAAAGCTTTCCGCCATCGGCCGCGCCGGCGCGGGGGTGGACAACATCGACATTCCCGCCGCCAGCAAGCGCGGGATCGTGGTGATGAACACGCCCGGCGGCAATACCGTCACCACCGCCGAGCACGCCATCGCCATGATGGTGTCGCTCGCGCGCAAGATCCCCCAGGCCACCGCGTCCATGAAAGCGGGCCGTTGGGAAAAAAGCAAATTTCTGGGCAACGAGTACAGCAACAAAACGCTGGGCATCATCGGCCTGGGACGCGTGGGATCGGTCGTGGCCGACCGCGCGATCGGACTGAAGATGAACGTCATCGCGCATGATCCGTTCATCGCGCCGGAAGTGGCCGAACAGATGGGCGTCACGATGGTGAGTCTGGACGAGCTTTACGCCAATTCGGATTTCATCACGGTCCATACGCCGCTGTCGCCGGAAACGCGCGACCTGGTGGGCGCCGCAGCATTCGCCCGGATGAAAAAAGGCGTGTTCCTGATTCACTGCGCCCGCGGCGGCATCGTCAACGAGCAAGCCCTCTGCGACGCGCTGCAAGCGGGTAAAGTGGCGGGGGCCGCCATCGATGTCTTCGAGGAAGAGCCGACGCCGAACAGGACGCTCATCGGTCTGGACAACGTCATCTGCACGCCGCATCTGGGCGCCTCCACCGACGAGGCGCAGACCAACGTCGCCATCGCCATCGCCAACCAGATTGCCGCCTACTTCGCCACGGGCGAAATCAAGGGCGCGGTGAACTTCCCCTCCGTCAGCGCCGATGTGATGGCCGTCATCCGTCCCTATCTGGACCTGGCGGAAAAGCTGGGCGCCTTCCAGGTGCAACTGCTCACCGGCGCGCTGCAGGAAGTGACCATCGAATACAGCGGCGAAATTCTGAACCATAACGTTGCCCCCATCACCGTTTCGCTCGTGAAGGGGCTTCTGGATCCGATTCTGACCGAAACCGTCAATTACATCAACGCGCCGGTGATCGCGCGGGAACGGGGCATCAAAATCATCGAGGTGAAGAGCACGGAAACCAAGGACTACACCAACATGATCGCCCTGACCGTCAAGACGCCGAAGGAAATCAGCCGGACGGCGGGCGCCGTTTTCGGGCGGAAGGATCTGCGCATTGTCCGGGTCAATGAATTTTCGGTGGAGATCGTGCCGGAAGGCTACATGCTGGCCGTCTCCAACGACGATCTGCCCGGCGTCATCGGCAATCTGGGAACGACGCTGGGCGATAACCGCGTCAACATCGCCCGTTTGCATCTGAGCCGCGACGCTCAGACGAAGCGGGCGCTGGTCGTACTGAACACCGATTCTCCCGTGGCATCGGACGTTCTGGACAAACTGCGGAAACTGCCGCACGTGGTTTCCGTTACACCGATAAAAATGTAGGAAAGAGGCAGTTATGGCCAATGTGGTTGTTGTGGGCACTCAGTGGGGTGATGAAGGAAAGGGAAAAATCGTCGATCTCTATACACGCGAGGCGCAGGTTGTCGCGCGGTTTCAGGGCGGCAACAACGCCGGGCATACGCTGGTGGTGAAAGGCAGAAAGACCATTCTGCATCTGATCCCCTCGGGCATCCTGCACGATCATAAGCTCTGCATCATCGGCAACGGCGTTGTCTTCGATCCGAAGGTTTTTCTGCAGGAACTCGACGAACTCACCGGAGCCGGTCTTTTACCGGAATCCACAAGGCTTTGCATCAGCGACAAGGCGCATCTCATCATGCCGTACCACCGCAGCATCGATCTGGCGCGGGAAGCGCGCAAATCGGGCCGGAAAATCGGCACCACAGGCCGGGGCATCGGTCCGGCATACGAAGACAAGGTCGCCCGCACGGGCATCCGGGTGGGCGACCTTTTTGAAAAAGATCTCTTCCTGGAAAAAGTTGAACAGGCGCTGGAAGAAAAGAATTTTCTGCTGGCCAACTATTTCGGCGCCGAGCCGCTTTCCGCCGGCGCCGTCGCCGATGAATACCTGGCTTACGCCGAAAGAATCCAGCCGTACGTCGGCGACACCTCCCTGATTCTATCCAGCGCCATTGCCGAGGGGAAAAAGGTGCTCTTCGAAGGCGCACAGGGCGGCCATCTGGACATCGACCACGGCACATATCCGTTCGTGACCTCCTCCAACACCGTCGCCGGCAATGCGGCCTGCGGCAGCGGCGTCGGCCCCGGCGCCCTCTCCGCCGTGGTGGGCATTTGCAAGGCCTACACCACCCGGGTGGGAGAAGGCCCTTTCCCGACGGAACTT
>DBPV01000026.1:272-8650 GCA_002304995.1 Syntrophaceae bacterium UBA1411 | reverse complement strand
TATTTTACCTATAACAATTAATATATCGTCGCTGGTTTTCCGATTTTGTGATGGCAATTTAATCTATTTAAGACAAAAAGAAAAGCAGATAATCCTTTAAATACATACTATAACAAAAATGCCGATGCTTGAAACGACGGGTAACGGCATTCGGGACAAAAATATAATCAGTCGCTGCTCCCGATCTTTGCCGGTTAAAAAAATTTGGGGAACGGACGAATGCTGTTTTGCCGGCCGGGCAGCGGGAGATAAAACGGTGAAAAATCTGACGGCACGGTACGGAGTGAAGAAAAACAAAAGACCCGCCGTCACCAGCGGGTCTTTGTGTTTTTTGGAATCAATCGGATGAGGTCCTGGTGGAGATGAGGGGGATCGAACCCCTGGCCTCGGCGTTGCGAACGCCGCGCTCTCCCAGCTGAGCTACATCCCCAACCGTCGAAAAAACGTGGCGAGCATATCCATCATTCGCGCCTGTGTCAAGGATTTGTTGGCGCGTTTTTCGATTTCCCGGCGGGCTTGCGCGGACGGAAATGCCGGCCAAACTTGTCTTGACAAAAGCAAACGCTTTTTCCTATACTTCCGCAAAATTACCGTCAGAGCCCCGCCGAACGGGGGGCGATTAATTTCCCTTCTTTTTGCGGGGAGCCGCGTTAAAAATACATTTCACGGGAGAACTCCATGGCAAAAATCGACGCTTTTTTCCGGCTGATGCACGACAACAAAGCTTCCGACCTCCACCTGGTTTCCGGCCAGCAGCCCGCCATCCGCATCCGCGGCGAAATTGAGCGGATCAAGTACGACGTGCTCAACAACGAAATGCTGAAAGTCCTCCTGTACGAGGTGACGCCCGAACATAAGATCAAGCAGTTCGAGGAAACGGGAGACGTCGATTTTGCGTATGAAATTCCGGGGCTCGCGCGGTACCGCGCCAATTACTTCCAGCAGAAATACGGCATTGCCGCCGTGTTTAGGGAAATTCCGAGCCAGATTGCCACCTGCCAGGAACTCGGCATGCCCAACGTCGTCGCGAAACTGGCCATGCTGCCCCGGGGACTCGTGCTGGTGACCGGGCCTACCGGAAGCGGCAAGTCCACAACGCTGGCGTCCATCATCGATGAAGCCAACCGCCTGCGCAAGGACCATATCATCACGATTGAAGACCCGATCGAATTTGTCCACAAAAGCCAGAGCTGCATCATCAATCACCGGGAAGTCGGCATTCACACGAAGAGCTTCGCGGCGGCCCTGCGCGGCGCCCTGCGCGAGGACCCGGACATCATCATGGTCGGCGAAATGCGCGACCTGGAAACGACGGCCCTGGCGGTGGAAGCCGCCTCGACCGGTCATCTGGTCTTTGCAACGGTGCACACGACAAGCGCGGTGAAGACGGTGGACCGCGTCATCGAGGTGTTTCCCGAATCGGAGCAGCTGCAGATCCGGTCCACGCTGGCCGACGGGCTGCGGGCGGTGATTTCGCAGGTGATCTTCAAGCGGGCGGACACGCGGGGGCGCTGCGTGGCCCTGGAAATCCTGATCGCCACGCCGGCCGTGCGCAACCTGATCCGGGAGCAGAAAACCTATCAGATTCCCTCCATGATTCAGACCGGCAAAAAGTACGGCATGCAGCTTCTGGACGACAGCATCATGGACCTTTTCAGCCGTGGGTGGATCAGCGCGGAAGACGCGTATCTGAAAGCGAACGACAAAATGCGCTTCCGGCCGCTTTTAAAATACGCCCCCACGGATTTTACCGAAGCCTAAGGAGGCGCCGCTATGAGAAAACCGGAGATCGATCACATTCTGATCAAGATGCTGGAATCCAACGCCAATATCTCCGACATCATCCTGACCGTGGACAAGCCGTTTCAGGTGGAGGCGGCCGGCCTGCTGGTGCCGGTGGAGCTGGAGCCGCACTTCGAGAAGCTGACGCCGTTTCAGACGGAGATTTTCGCCCTCAATCTGATCAACCAGGACCGCCGGCTGATGGAGGCGCTGGTCGCTTCCGGATCCTGCGACTTGTCCTACGAACTGCCCGGCATCGCGCGTTTCCGCGTGAACATCTTTTCGCAGCGCGGCCAGTACTCCATCGTACTCCGGAAACTCGAAACGCAGATTCCGACATTCACCGAACTGGGCCTGCCGGAAGCCTACCGGCGCGTGACCCAGGAAAGAAACGGCATCGTTCTGGTGACCGGCGCCACCGGCTCCGGTAAAACGACGTCGCTGGCCGCCGTCATCAATGAGATCAACGAAAAGCAGGCGGTGCACGTCGTCACGCTCGAGGACCCGATCGAATACACGCACACGCAGAAAAAGGCGACGGTCAACCAGCGGGAGCTCGGCAAGGATTTCGACTCGTTCGCCAGCGGACTGCGCGCCGCCCTGCGCCAGGCGCCCAAGGTGATTCTGGTGGGCGAAATGCGCGACCGCGATTCCGTGGAAATCGCGCTCAACGCCGCGGAGACGGGCCATCTGGTTTTAAGCACGCTGCACACGACCGACGCCGGGCAGACGGTGAACCGCATTTTGGGCATGTTCACCGTCATGGAGGAAAATCAGATCCGGACGAGGCTCGCGGATTCGCTGCGCTGGATCATCTGCCAGCGGCTGCTGCCCAAAGTCGGCGGCGGCCGGGTTGCGGCCTTTGAAGCGCTGGGAACGTCCCTGCGCGTCAAGGACACGATCATCCACGGCGAAGGGGAAGGCAAGACGTTCATCGACATCATTGCCCAGGGCAAGGCGTTCGGAATGGTGACGTTCGACAACTGCATCGTCGAGCTTTATGAAAAAGGGCTGATCAGCGAGGATACGGCCAAGGCTTACGCGTCCAACCGCTCCAATGTCGGCCGCGGCATCGATGCGATCAAGAACGCGCGCGGCGAGAAAACCAGCGACCTGGAAAAACTGGAAGTGGACCGTTCCTACGGCAAACAGCACGATAAATTCTGGGGCTAGCACAGCCTTTGAAGGGCGACGAGGAGACAGCAATGGCTGAAGAAAAAGCAACACCGGTTGGAAAAGCGTCGGGAGGGGGAATCGACTATTCCGGCAGGCCTTTCGGTTATGTCATGCCGGACGCCGAAACCGCCATGATCTGCGAACAGGATCCCGTCATCCGCGACAAGATCATAAGCGAGCTCAAGAAGATGGGCTTTCTGACCGCGCAGCCGGCCACCTACAAGGAAGCCCTCCGGCACATGCGCTTTCACGTCTTCAACGTCATCTTTATCGACGAGGATTTCGACACGGGCGTGTGGGAGGCCAACAACGTTCTGCGCTACCTGGAAAATCTGAACATGGCCATCCGGCGGCAGACGTACGTCGTTCTGATCAGCAACGCCGCAGCGACGATGGACCACCTGGAGGCTTACAGCAAAAGCGCCAATCTGGTGATCAACAAGCGCGACATCGGTTCCGTGGAAAAAATCCTGCGCCAGGCCATGGCGGAGCACGACGATTTTTACCGGGTCTTCAAGGAGCTGATCCGCAAAAGCTAGCGGGCCGCTACCGTCCCGCGGCCCGCCGGGCCCGTTCGAGATGGGGCCGGCAGGGAGTGGTTTCGTCGAAGGACAGGGCGGCTTCGAACGCCTGCACCGCGTCGGCCGGCCGACCGGCCTTCAAGAGGACATTTCCCAGACGGTTCATGTAGGCCGCCGCGTGCGGCCGGTCGGAAGAGCAGGCCTGTTCATACTGGGCAAAGGCGTCGGCCGTTTCGTTGGCGGCCGCCAGGATGTCGCCCAGAAAGCAGCGGCAGAGACTGTTGTCCGGAGCGATTTCCAGGCAGCGGACGACCAGCCGCTTCGCCGCGCTGAGTTGCCCCGCCTTCAGATACAGATCGGCCGCCTGCAGAAAGAAGCGATCCTCCTCGTCGGGATCGAGGGCGGCCGCCCGCCGGTAGGCCTCCTCGGCCGCGTCGTACCGGCCGTCGGCCACGAGCGCTTCGCCCAGGCGGCAGAAAAAAACGGGATTGTCCGGCTCCAGCGCCGCAAGCTTTTCGAAGGTCCGGCAGGCCTGCGCGTTTTCGCCGGACAGCAGATAGGCCTTGCCCAGTTCCTCCAGCAGCCCGACGTCGCCCGGCTGAACATGGACGGCTTTTTCACAAACGGCTACCAGGTCGCGATGCCTTCTTTCCTGTTTGTAGATGCGCACCAGCTCGTCAAAGGCAAAGCCGGTAAAGACCCGGTGCTGCAATTCGCGATCGAGAAGTTCTTTCCAGCAGGCGATGGAGCGTTCACCCTCGCCCCGGTCCCAGAGCGCCCAGGCCAGGCGAAGCAGTACGGACTCTTCTCCCGGATGCTTGCGGTGGCAGTCTTCCAGAAGCGCAAGCGCTGCGCCCGGCTTTCCGTCCGCGGAGAGGCGGTCCGCTTTGTCGAGCATTTGTGAAAGAGTGTCGTCCTTCATGGCGGTGAAAAAAAAACGGGGGAGAAGGCTCTCCCCCGGAAAAATCAGCAGCTGCAGGAGCCGCAACAACCGCCTTCCTGCGGGGCGGATAAACTGGATGTCAGTTTAAAACCGGCTCCCTGGGGGGTTGTGATAAAATCAATGTCGATCGGCTTTGCCTGATTGAAGATTTCCTTTTCAATGACAAACTTCATCCCTTTTTCTTCAATCACTTCATCTTCATTCCGGGGCTCGTCCAGAGCCATGCCCAAAGCGGGCCCGGATCACCCGATGGACATCGTGATGCGGATGGCCGCCCCGGGATTTTTATCCTTCAGAAAATCTTTGATGACTTCCGAAGCCTTGTCAGTCACTGTCAGCATTATTTTCCTCCTTGTGGTGATGCCCCTCCGGCATCGTCTTTTCGGGTAACTTATCTATAAATGGTCCGTTGTCAATTATATTTTTACCGCGGCGGATCAACAGACCGTAATCACTGGCTAAAAGTCTTTTTTCTTTTCGTTGACTTTCCCTGCCCCTCTCGTTTATGATTTTTCCCAGGTTAAAATTCCCCAAGCGAGGAATTCCCCATGAGAAAAAGCCTCCACGCCCTGCTTTTAATCCTGTGTCTCCTGGCCGCCGCGACCGCGTCGGCGGAAAATTTCACCGTCCGGGGAGACATGAAATCCGACATCCACTATGAACTACAGCATCAGATCCGGGCGGGCGACGCCATGCAGGTGCTGATGCTCAGTTTTGTCGTGCCGGAAACGTTCGATTCGCCCACCTACCGGCAGAAGGTTTCGAATTTCAAGGCGCGGTTCGTGCCGGAGCCGGACCAGCAGAAAACCACCACGGACGCGCGCGGCAACACGATTGTCGAAGCGACCTGGCGCCGGGTTCCCCGCGTGGTGGACGCGGCGATTTCGTTCGATGCCGCAACCAGCACCGGTCTGGCGCCCGTGACCTCCACCGCGCCTTTTCCGCCCGCCGCCGCGCCGGAGCATCTGCGGGATTATCTGCAGGCGTCCGAGCAGGTGCAGACCGACGATCGGGCGATCCGGGAGCTGTCACAGAAGCTGACCCGCGGCGCGAAAACCCAGTTCGAGGCGGTGCAGAACGTCGTGACCTGGGTGGTGGACCACGTCCGCTACGTGAATCCGCCGGAGCAGTACGACGCGCTGTATTCGCTGCAAACCGGCAAGGGAAACTGCCAGAACTACTCCCACCTGACGGCGGCCCTGCTGCGCCAGGCCGGCGTGCCGGTGCGCATCGTCAACGGCGTTACGATGAACCGGCCCTTCGACGTGGCGTGGGAAAAAGGAACGCTGACCTTTAAAATGGGGCAGGGCCGGCATTCCTGGGTGGAGGTCTGGTATCCCGATCTGGGCTGGGTTCCCTACGATCCGCAGAATATGCAGTTTTTCATTTCCAACCGCTTTGTCCGCATTGAAGTGGGTGTGGACAACAACGAAACGAAGAACGACGGCCTGGTGCGCTGGGCGCAAAGCAGCGGGGCGCAAAGCAAACCCACGCTGCAGGAGACCATCGGCGGGAATTTCCTCACCGACACCGCCAAGGTCGCGGCCCGGCGGGAAAGCTACGGACCGAAAAACCTGCTGCTGGGGCCTAATGTACTGGCCAAAACGAAAGAGGCGGAAGCGCCTCCGCCTGTCGTGGAGCCGCCGCCGGAGCCTCCGGCGCCGCCCAAACCGCAGCCTCCGAAGCCGCTGCCGCCCAAACCGGTTCCGGGCAAGGTCCTGCGCTTCACGGTTCCGTTTGTTTACGGAAACGTGGATTTTCCGGAGAACGTGGACTTTGCCTTTCCGCGCGTGGCCAAGGCCAAAGGCAAGAATTCCTATGAAATGTCCCGCAACTTTCTGGTTGAAACGGCGGAGTTCGTGACGCACAGCGTGACGCAGTACGCTCAGGTCGTCGAGCTGGCAAAGCCCGTCCGGCTCAATTCAATCGCGCTGGCCCTGCACAATTTCGGCGGAGACGGCCAGCTTTGGGTGGAGGTTTTCCGCGATGCCGAGGGGCAGCCCGGCGAACTGGTATGTACGACGCAGATGATGGATCTCGAGGAAATTTCCACCAAACCCGGTTACCGCTGGGAAACGTTTCTTTTCCGCGACAAGGAGAGGCCCGTTCTGTTGCCGGGTGCGTACTGGATTGCGCTGGGATTTACCGGCAAGCCGGTCGTGAACTGGTTTTATACCTACGGCAAGCCCGTCGGCCCCGTGTACGGCACGCGGTACAAGAGCATCTTCGACATGCAGTGGAGCGGGGCGCTCAATTATGAATTCAACTACAAGGTTATCGGCCGGACAGTGAAATAGAGGGAATAAAAATCCGCCGGACGGCAGCCCCGGTACTTTCAGGATTTTTCTTCCGGCTGCAAAGCCGCTTCATTTTCCTCCTCCGCAAGCTTTTTGCGGGCCAGCGCCAGGGTGTCGTCGAAATGTTTTTCCAGACCGGCGTTGACGCCGCGCAGGCCGGCGATGACCGCCTCGGCCCAGGCGAGGTATTCGATTCTTCTTTCCCGAGACCAGCGGTCCGGAGGATCGAAGGCGATGTCGCGGACGTTGCAGATTTTGTCGGCGAGTTTGATGAGTTTGGCCCGCGGCGACAGGTGAGGCGAATGCACGATCTGCTCCCGCTTGCGCTCTTGTTTCGGAAGGCGCTTGTTATCGCTCATTTCCAGGACCAGTCCCAGCACCTCCGCGCCGAAGGCGGCGCCGATTTCCTCGGGCGTCGCGTCCGTATCCTCAATCGTGTCGTGAAGCAGCGCGGCGATGATAGCCGTTTCGTCGGCAATTCCGCCGATCGTCCACAGGATGCAGGCGACCTCGATCGGGTGATTGATGTAGGGCGAGGCGGCGGTGTTCTTTCGCCTCTGGTGGCGATGCTTTCCCGCGGAAAAATTCAGGGCTTTTAAAACCAGCGTCAGATCGTTTTTCAAAAAGGCCTCCTTTGACGGTTTTCATACCACATCCCGGGCCGGGCGGGCAAATCTTTGTCGGCGGGGAAATTGCGATTATCGGGAATCTGTGCTAAATTTTCAACCGTTTAACGCTGCGCCGCAAAGAGAGAAAGAGACTCCGATGACCGATCCCTTGTCTTCCCGAATAAAGTTCGACATTCCGGACCTGGCGCGTCTGCGCCGGGATTTCACGGTCTTCGACATGCATTTTCATACGCACTACACGGACGGCCGCGATCCCGTCTGGGCAATTGCGGCGCGGGCGCGCGCGCTGGGCATCGGCGTGGCCGTCACCGACCACAACGATATCCGCGGCGCCATGGAAATGGAGCATTACCGCGACGTGCCGAACATTCCCGGAATTGAAATCACGTCCCGGGAGGGGACGCACATTCTGGTGTACTTTTACGAGCGACGGCATCTGAAGAAGTTTTACATCACCTACGTCCGGCCGTTTCTGGGAAAAGACCTCATGAGCTCCACCCGGCTCGGCATGGAAGAGATCATCCACTGCGCGAAGCTTTTTCCCTCCGTGACCATTTTCCCGCATCCCTACTGCGTGGCCTACACCGGCATCTGCAACCACAACTTCGATTCGCCCCGCCTGGAGCGGCTCTGGGAAAGCGTGGACGGCGTGGAGGCGATCAACGCCGAAAACATCCACCGCTGGAACCTCCGCTGCGCCCGGCTGGGGACCGATCTGCGCAAAGCCTTAACCGGCGGCAGCGACGGGCACTCGCTTTACTCCCTGGGCAAGGCGGTGACCTATGCGGCCTGCGCAAAAACCGGCCCCGCCATGCTCGATGCCGTAAAAAGCGGCGCCACCCGGGTGATCGGCAAGGAAATCAACCTGTTTCGCAAGCTGGCCGCGGGCGGCGCCAAGCTGAACGTGGGCGTCGCGTCCTACCCGGACCGCCTGGGAAAAAACATCCGTTACAGTTACCGTGTGCTGCACGTCAAAACCGTTTTGATCCGGCGGCAGCTGGAGTTGCGTCTTTACCGGCGCAGAAACAAA
>DBPV01000026.1:0-228 GCA_002304995.1 Syntrophaceae bacterium UBA1411 | reverse complement strand
CGTTGACCGGTTATTCCAAGTTCATTTTTCTTCTGGTGCTGGCGGTGGTGACGCTGCTCATCGGATACATTCTGCGCCCCTTTTTCTTTGCGATTTTCTGGGCGGTGCTCCTCGCCGCATTTTTCGCGCCGCTCAACAGACGCCTGTGCGCCCGGTTCTCCAGCCCCAACCTGTGCGCCGGCATCACGCTGGCCGCGGTGCTGGTCGTGCTGATCCTGCCCGTCGGGC
>DBPV01000137.1:688-3441 GCA_002304995.1 Syntrophaceae bacterium UBA1411 | reverse complement strand
CCAAAAGGTCACGAGAGCGGGGGACACCACCTCCGCCGCTTCGCGACACCTCCGCCGGCGGAGGACAAAAGGTTGTCCCCCTCTGGAGGGGGCAGGGGGAGGTAATATTTGACATTTGTTTCGTGTATGCTAAGAATGTCGAACCTTTCGGAATAAAGATTTGAGTGGATTTTTTTATTGTGGTATCGAAAAAAGAAACGGAATTCCAGGCGCGCTTCCTTCTCGAAATGGCGCGAAGATAATTGGTCAGGAGGTTATCGTGAAAATTAATGTCTGCAAGGGACGTCTGGCGGATGCAAAAAGCCAGGCTTTAATCGTTCCCCTTTGTGAAGGGGAAAATACATTGTCCGAAAGCGTTCGCGACGTGGATGAAAAATCCGGGGGGGTGATCGGCGAGGTCTTAAAGAGCGGCGACTTCGAGGGAAAACCCGGTCAGGTAGCCGTCGTATACAGCCGGGGAAAGCTGGCTGCCAAAAGAATCGCGCTTGCGGGACTGGGAAAAAAATCGGAGTTGACCCTGGAAAAGATTCGCAATACTTACGCCAGAACCATGCAGCATCTGCGCGCGATGAACGTTCTGGAAGCGGCGGCCTCGCCGGAGCCGGAATGGGGAGCGGAATCCCGGGAGAAGGTTTTTACGGCGGCAGCCGAAGGGTCTCTGTTGGGACTTTACCGGTTCATTCCCTATAAAACCATCGGGCGCGCCGAGTTGAAGGAAATGCGCAAGCTGGATTTTTTTGTTTCCTCCGACGACTATTCCCTCATTTCCGGCGAGATTGAAAAGAGCCGCATTATCGCCGAAGCGGTCTGCTTCGCGCGTGATCTGGTTTCCGCGCCGGCCAATGAAATGACGCCTTCCATTCTGGCCGACCACGCCCGGAAAATCGCGAAAAGAAAAAAGGTGACGTGCGAGGTGCTGGAGGCGGGAAAAATGAAGGCGCTGGGGATGAACGCTCTCCTGGGCGTTGCGGCGGGCAGCCAGCAGCCGCCCAAACTCATCATCCTGGAATACAGAGGCGGCAAAAGGACGGAGGCGCCGGTTGCGCTGGTCGGCAAGGGACTGACCTTCGACAGCGGCGGAATTTCCATCAAACCGTCCGAAAAAATGGATGAGATGAAAACCGACATGGCGGGCGGAGCCACGGTCCTGGCGGTCATCCGCGCGGCGGCGGATCTGAACCTGCCGGTTAACCTGGTCGGTCTGGTTCCGGCCACCGAAAACATGCCCGGCGGCAAAGCTCTGAAGCCGGGCGACATTCTTAAATCCTATTCCGGCCGGACGATCGAGGTCATCAACACCGACGCCGAAGGACGGCTGATTCTGGCGGACGCCCTCTCATATGCCGCAAAATACAAACCGGCGGCCGTCATCGACATCGCCACGTTGACCGGCGCCTGCATTGTGGCGCTGGGCGAGGAAGTCGCCGGTATGCTGGGCACGGACGATCAAATGAAAAAGGACATCAGCCGGGCGGCGCAGGCGACCGGTGAAAAAGTCTGGGAACTGCCGCTGTGGGATCATTATGACGACCTGATTAAAAGTGACATCGCCGATTTTAAGAATACGGGCGGTCGGATGGGCGGGGCAATCACAGGCGCCGCGTTTTTGAGCAAGTTTGTCGGGAATTATCCCTGGGTGCATCTGGATATCGCCGGGCCGTCCTGGTTTACCAAAGATAAGCCCTACATTCCCAAGGGCGCGTCCGGCATTCCGGTGCGCACGCTGATGGAGTATCTGCAGAATCGATTGAAGGGGTAGGGGACCCAAACCCATTCTGCCGGACACAACAGAGGATTATTTCCCGGGCGCCGAATGGCTTTAAAACACATGAGTCGAGAAACAGGACATCTGCTGGACATTCAAAATCTGAAAACGGTTTTTGAAACGGCGAAAGGAAAAATCCGCGCCGTTGACGGCGTGTCCCTGACGTTGAATGCCGGAGACACGCTGGGTGTGGTCGGAGAATCCGGCTGCGGCAAAACCATGCTGGCGCTTTCGGTGATGCGGCTTATTCCGCCCAACGGACGGATCGCCGAAGGCAGAATCCTTTTTAACGGGGAGGATCTGCTGGCGCTCGAGGAGGAAGGCATGCGGGCGAGGCGGGGCCGGGATATCGCCATGATTTTCCAGGAGCCGATGACGTCGCTTAATCCCGTTTTACGCATCGGAGATCAGATTGCCGAAGCGATCCGCCTGCATCGGCGTGTATCCTCCGCGGAGGCGCTGGAGATAAGTGTCAGGCTTCTGGAGGAAGTCGGCATTGCGGAACCGGCGCGACGCGTCAGAGACTATCCCCATCAGTTGAGCGGAGGCATGCGCCAGCGTGTGATGATCGCCATGGCCATGTCCTGTCGTCCGCAGTTGCTGCTCGCGGACGAACCCACAACTGCGCTGGATGTGACCATTCAGGCGCAGATCCTGCGCCTGATTTCCGAGCTCAAGGAAAAAAACAACATGGCGGTGATCCTGATCACACATGATCTGGGCGTTGTCGCCGAGACGGCGCAGAAAGTAGCGGTGATGTATGCGGGGAAGGTTGTGGAAACGGCGGATGTCGAAAAAATATTCGGGCGGCCTCTGCATCCTTACACGCGGGGTCTCATTGAATCCCGTCCCTCCGGCTGTTCATCCGATGCGGAAGGAGGCGCGGAGTATCTCAAAACCATTCCCGGCGCCGTACCGAGTCTGTATGATCTGCCGCCCGGCTGCCGGTTTTCGGACCGCTGCGACCGGGCGCAGGACCGCTGCCGGC
>DBPV01000137.1:0-539 GCA_002304995.1 Syntrophaceae bacterium UBA1411 | reverse complement strand
GGCGAGTCCGGCTGCGGCAAATCGACGCTGGCGCGCCTCCTGATGCGTCTGGAAAAACCGGACGGCGGAGAAATCGTTTTTCGCGGACAGAATATTTTTTCTTTGTCGCCGGAAGAAATGAAAACCTACCGGCGGCGCGTCCAGATGATCTTCCAGGATCCTTATTCGTCGCTGAATCCCCGCAAAACAGCGCTCGGCATTATACAGGAGCCGCTGGACATCCACCGGGTCGCCTTGCGGAAAGAAAACCGGGAAACAGCGAAGCAGTTGATGGCGCGGGTGGGATTGAGCAGAGAGCAGGCGGGGCGCTATCCGCACGAGTTCAGCGGCGGCCAGCGGCAACGCATCGGCATTGCGCGCGCGCTGGCGCTGCAGCCCGAGCTCGTCATCGCGGACGAACCGGTTTCCGCGCTCGACGCATCGATTCAGGCGCAGATCTTAAACCTCCTCAAGGACCTGAAAAAAGAGTTCGGGCTGACCTATCTGTTTGTTTCCCACGATCTCAATGTCATTCGCCACGTCTCCGACCGGATCGCCGT
>DBPV01000075.1:24510-29293 GCA_002304995.1 Syntrophaceae bacterium UBA1411 | reverse complement strand
GTTCGTTATCATACTGTTGATTTTGAGGCAAATGCCGTATATGATTGCGCCCAAAGCGGGCAAAAGATGATTTCAAAAAAATTATTTCTGTGGCCGATCATCATCTCCGTTGTCGGACATGTCCTGCTGATCACAGCCGGCAGCATGGTCGATTTGCGTGAAAATGTCCGGGCCGCCGAACTGTTTTGGGTGCAGATGACCGAACCCCAGCCGGATCCCGAACCGGCCGCCCTGCCCCGGCCCCAGACCAGGCCCGCGCCCGAGAAAAAGATCCAGCCCGTCCGGGAAACGAAGTCCCTGCCCCCGGAAGGCCTGCGCGAGGATACGGTGGACATCGGCTCCGTGGACGTCAAGTACGCCGCCTATCTGGCGCAGGTGAAGAAAAAAATTCAGCGCCTCTGGAAATATCCAACCGAAGCCTATTTGAGAAATGAAGTCGGCGTGGTGATGATTCTGATGTCCATCGACGCCGACGGATCCCTGTCGCAGGTCATGCTGACGTCATCGTCCGGCTCGCCGAGTCTCGATCAGGGAACGCTCGACGTCATCAACACCGCCGCGCCCTTCCATCCTCTGCCTGCCCAGTACAACCTGTCGCGCCTCCACATCACCGCGTCTTTCCGCTACCAGTGACGCGGCAAGGCGTCTGACCTCCTTCACGGAAAGTGGACGGACAGCATGGAAAAGTCGTCTTCCAGAATATCCCGGCCGTGGTAGGCCTGCATCTTTTGGTACAGCGCGTCGATGTCCGCGCCGTTTTCCAGGCGGTGTTCGACCAGGTAGGCGCCCAGCTCCTCGAGCGTCCACATGGGGCCCTGGGGAGGATCGACTTCGTACACGCCGTCGGAAAAGACGTAAAGCCTTGCGCCGGGCGTCACGGCGCTGCGGTTTCCCGTGTAGGTGCTCTCGGGCAGGCCGCCGATAAACAGGTTGTTCGTCATCAGCTTTTGCAGGACGCCGTCGGGAGAAACCAGGAAAGCCGGCGGATGGCCGCCGCTGGCGAATTTGAGCTCGCGGGTCGGGCGGTGAAACACGCCGTACCAGATCGTGAAGTACAGGTTGTTGTGGTGCTCCATGGGGAAGGCGTCGTTGAGCGCCGCCAGCACCTGTTCGGGAATCCGGAAATCCGTGTTGGGGAGCGTCTGGGAGCGGATGGCGTTGAACGCCGAAACGGACAGCAGGGCCGAGCCCACGCCGTGGCCGCAGACATCGAGCAGGTAAACGGCGAAGTGGTCCTCGTCGATCCAGTGATAGCCGAAGCTGTCTCCGCCCAGCTGGGCGCTGGGAAAGAAACGCCAGGCCGTCGTGATATGCCCGTGGGGCAGCGGCGCGGGCATCAGCGAAACCACGTAATCCGCCGCCTGGGCCAGTTCCGCGGCGAGCGCCTGCCGGCTGGCCAGAAGCGCGGCGTAGGCCTCGTTTCTCTGGAGCAGGTTGATATAGCCCCGGGAGTGGTAGCGGATCCGGGCGACAAGTTCGATCCGGTCGGGCAGCTTGACGAGGTAGTCGTTGGCGCCCAGGGCAAAGGCGTCGGCCTTGGTGAGCGCCTCTTCCTTGGAGGATAGAACGATCAGCGGCACGTCCTTGAGCTGGGGATGAACCCGGAAGAATTTGACGAGCGTGAGCCCGTCGATGTCCGGCATGATCAGGTCCTGCAAGATGACGGTCGGCTGGAATTCGGCGGCGGTCGGGATTGCCCGGGTGGGATCCTGGCAGAACTCCAAAATGATGTCCGTTTCCGGCTCGAGCATTTTCTTGACGGCCGCGCCGACGATGGCCTGGTCGTCGATGAGCAGCACCTTGATGTTGTGCGCCGTCAGCGTTGTTTCCTGGGCGGCAAGGGATGAAGCGGGAGATTGCAGTTCGTTGGCTGTCATACTTTTTTTCCTTGAGGGGTGGGGAGTTTTTTCAAAATAGCGTCGGCAATCCTGTCCAGCGGCAGGATTTCCGCCGCTGCGCCCAGTTCCGCCGCCGCGGCCGGCATGCCGTAGACGATGGATGTCTTTTCATCCTGAACGATGGTGTGCCAGCCCGCCTTGCGCAGGGAAGCCAGGCCTTCCGCGCCGTCGCGTCCCATGCCGGTGAGGAGCACGGCCAGATCCTTGCCCGGCCAGTGTTCGCGAAGGCTTTCAAAAAACGTGTTGACGGAAGGACGGTAGGGATATTCGCGGGGATGCGTCGTGTAGCGAACGGTCCGGTCGGGTCCCAAGACGATGTGGTCGTTGGTGCCGGCCACCAGAACGACGCCCGGGCGCGGCCGCATGCCTTCCCGTGCCAGTGTGACGGTGAGCTGCGTCTGGGAATCCAGCCACTGGGCCAGCCCCTGGGCAAACTGCAGATCGACATGCTGGCAGACGACCAGGGCGGCGGGAAGGTCGCCGGGAAGCGCCGCCAGGATGGTCGCGAGCGCTTTCGGGCCGCCCGTGGAAGAGCCGATGGCCACGAGCGGCGGCAGACGGTCCGCTTCGCGGGACGCCCTGGACGGCGTTCTGGGCGCCGACGGTGCGGCGTTGCCCAGCAGTTTGGCGATGGTGGCCAGTTTCTTGAGCAGGGCGTCCGCGCCCGCGACGCTGCCGCTTTTGTTTAAAACAGGCGTGGCGATGGCGTCGAGCGCTCCGCAGCCCATGGCGTCAAAGACTTTTCCCGCGTTTTTGGCGATGGCGTCGGACAGGATCAAAACGGCGCACGGCGAGGCGTGCATGATGTCGCAGACGAGGCGCGCGCCGTCCGGGCCGGCGAGCGCCAGATCGACAAGCAGCATGTCCGGCGCGCCCAGACGGCATTTCCGCTGGGTTTCCGGTCCGGTCGAGGCGGTCCAGGCCAAAACGTAGTCCGGCTGAGGGGCGAGAATCTGCCGCAGAATTTTCAGGGCGTCTTCCGAATGATGCGCCAGGGCGATTTGAAAAGGCATCAGGGACCTCCGATCAGGTCGCGCACGGCGGCCAGCAGGCTCTCGTCGTGAAAGCTGCCTTTGGTGAGATAATAGTTGGCGCCCGCTTCCAGGCCGCGCAAACGGTCTTCTTCCCGGTCCTTGTAGGAAACGATCATGACCGGCAGCTCCTTGAGCAGCGGATCGGTCTTGACCGTGCGAACCAGATCGATGCCGTTCATCCGCGGCATGTCGACGTCGGAAACCAGGAGATCGAAAGGCTGCACCGTCAGTTTGTTCCAGCCGTCCACGCCGTCGATGGCCGTGGCGACCTCGTAGCCGGCGTTTTCCAGAAGCCTGCGCTCCACCTCCCGGACGGTCAGCGAGTCGTCGACGATGAGCACCCGTTTTTTTCCGGCGGCGGCCGCCCGCCGGCCCCGGCCGACCTTTTGCAGTTTGCCGGTGGTGAGGAGTTGATGGATGGAGCGGACCAGGTCGTCGACGTCGAAGATGACGACGGGCGATCCGTCGTCCAGAATGGCGCCCGCGCTGATGTTGGGAATCTTGCCCAGACGGCTGTCCAGCGGCCGGACGACGAGATTCTCCTCGCCCAGCACCCGGTCGACGACGAGGCCGTAGCGGTTAAGCCGGTCGCTGATCACCACGACCGGAAATCTTTCCGCCCCGGCGGGCGCGGGCGGAAGCGAAAAGAGCTGGCGGGCGTCCAGGATGCCCAGATGCTCTCCATCCAGCGAATAGTAGGACCGGTCCTCGATTTCCCGAATGTCGGCGGGCGCCAGAGACAGGATGCGGTCGATGCGCGAAAGCGGCAGGGCGTAGGGTTCGCCGGCGATGTCCAGAAGCAGGGTTCGCAGCACCGACAGGGTCAGGGGCAACTGCAGATGAAAGCGCGCGCCCCGGCCGGCTTCCGCATCGACGCGCACGGTGCCGCCGACCTCGTGGGCCATGTTGAAGACCACGTCCAGGCCGACGCCGCGTCCCGAAATTTCCGTCACGACCCGGGACGTCGAAAAACCCGGCAGAAAGAGAAACTCAAAAAGTTCGGCCCGGCTTAAGCTGCCGGCCATTTCCGGCGATACGTATCCCTTTTCCACAACCTTGCCGCGCAGGTCCTCGGGATTGATACCGCGGCCGTCGTCGGCCAGCGAGATGTTGAGCATGCCCGCGACGTGCCTGGCTTCCAGCAACAGCGTGCCTTCGGCCGGCTTGCCTTCCGCCTGGCGTTGGGCGGGCGTTTCCAGACCGTGATCGATGGCGTTGCGAAGCAGGTGGGACAGAGGCGCCTCCAGGCGTTCCAGAATGTCGCGGTCGACCGGAGTGGAGGCCCCGGCGATTTCAAAGCGCACCTGCTTGCCCGTTTCCCGGGCGAGATCCCGGACCATCCGGGAAAAGCCGTGCAGGCCGTCGGAAAAAGGCACCATCCGGCTGCTGATGACTTCGTTGTAGAGGCGGTGGGCCAGGTGCTCCAAGCGGCGGGAAAAGCGCTCGAAACGGATGATGTCCCGGGCGATCCTCTGTCCGGCCTGGTCCACCCGGGTGAGGGTTTCCTGGATCGCCGCTTCTGAGTCTTTGCTGTGGGCGGGGGAAACGTCTTCCATGGATCGGCGCAGGGGTTTTTCCGCTTCCGCCAGGTCCTTCTTCAAAAACAGCAGGCTCTGATAAACCGTTTTCACGGACTGGGCCTGGACGAGACATTCGCCCGCCAGCGCCATCAGGCGGTTCATGTTTTCCGCCCGGACGCGAACCAGGCCTCCTTCCGCCTTGTCCTGCGCTGTGCGGGAGCGCACGGGCGGCGCTGTGGCCGGCGGACCGGCGCAGGTGTTTTCAGACGCGGGCGGTTCAGCCGGCGGTGTGGCTGCCGGTTCGGGCGGCACGGCGGCGGACAGGGGTTTT
>DBPV01000075.1:0-24432 GCA_002304995.1 Syntrophaceae bacterium UBA1411 | reverse complement strand
AGAAGCAGATCCACCGCATCGGCCGTGAGCGTCCGTTTACCGTGCTGGGCCGCCGACAACACATCTTCCATGGCGTGGGCCAGCGTGACGGCGTCGGAAAGGCCCACGATCCGGGCCGCGCCCTTGATGGAGTGCGCGGCCCGCATGAGCGGCTCGATTTGCTCGGGCGTCTGATCCCGCTCTGCCGTAACCAGACCGGACTCGAGCGTCCGGGTGTGGTTTTCCAGCTCCACACGGAACAAATCCAGCATCAGAGGATCGATGGCGGGGGCGGCGGTCATGCGTTGAGGCTCCTGTCCATTGCGGGAAACAGACGTTCTTCGTCCAGCAGTCCCACGGGGTAGCCGTTTAAGAAAAAAATACCGCGCGTCAGCGCCCGGGCCGAGCGCGACAGCGTCGAAGGCACGTCGCCCAGGTCTTCCGGGGCAACCCGGTGGACGCCCAGAATCTGTTCGACGGGAAACACGAAGCGATGCCCGTCCCGTCCGACCACCAGCATCCGTTCATAAACGACGGGCGGAGCGCCTGCGGCGGTTTCGGAGGTCAGGTCCAGCAGGTCCGTGATCGACAGGCAGGGTAAAAGCTCGCCGTTGATGTTGGCGATGCCGCGGAAAATGCGGTTCACTTTCAAAGGCAGAGAGTGCACGGGCGACGGTTCGGCCGCTTCCTGGAAAAAAATCGTTTTGAGCGCGAAGCGCTCCGCCGCCATGCGGAAGGCCATGACCGAAAGTGTGCCGATCTGGGCCGTCTCCTTGGGCTGGGCCATCACCCTGGCGCGGTCTTCGAGGTAACCTTGCGGCAGGTCGCGGTCCAGATGCCGTCTTCCGGCGGCGGCATAAACCGGGCAGCGGCGGCAGTGCACCAGGAGCGCCAGCTCCGGACAGGTTCCGTCGCCGAAAATTCCGATGTCTTTCCAGCAATACCCGTTTGCACCGGCCGTTTTTTTATCCATGGGATGTCATCCTGTCCGACAGCGCTTCAAGCGCCGTCGCCTTCCGGCTTTTGCCTCTCATTGCGCTTCTTTCATTTTTATTGATACGGGGAAAGGAGATTTCGCGCAAATCATTTTTTAAGTCCCCGGCGATGCTTTCTCGGCCCGGCCTCGGTAAAGGGCCGCCTTGCGCGCGTCGCCTTTTTGTCCGTACAGCAGGCTTAAGTGGACCAGGCTTTCATAGTGGGCCGGATCGAGATACAGCGCTTTGAGAAAGCAGTCTTCGGCGCTGCCCGCATCCTGCCTGGCCATGAGAATGAGGCCCATCAGTCCGAACATTTCGGCGGTCGGTCCGAACTTCCGGGAGTGCTCCCGGCACAAGCGCAGGGCCTTGTCCATCTCGCCCGAGTCGGCGAGCCGGCGCGCTTCCCGAAGGGTTCCGGCGGTGGTCGCGGTTTGGGCCGACGGCTTGCGGTCCGCAGCGGAAGGCGTGTCCGCGGCAGGGGCGGCAGGCTGAGGCATTTTGGGCGTGCGCGGCGGGGGCACAGGCGGAGGCGCTTTTGCCGGCGCCGCCGGTTTCGGTTTTCCGGCGGCCGGTGCAACGAGAGGTTTGGAAAGCGCGAAGGCGCGGTCCGACTGAACGGGAAGATAGCCCTGCTGGTGCCAGAAAACCGTTTCCGTATGGCCGGCAAAGAGCAGTCCGCCCGGCGCAAGCAGCCGGTCCAGGCGGACAAAGACCTGCCGGCGGGCCGCGGGCGTCAGGTAAATCAGCAGGTTCCGGCAAAAGATGATGGAATAGGGGCCCCGCCCGAGAAGGCTTCTTTCCGAGACCAGGTTGTCTTGGAAAAAGGCGACCTGTGCGAGCACCGTCCGGGCAACCCCCCGTCCGGACGGCGTCGCCTCAAAAAAGGACGCCACCTCTTCGCTGATGTTGCCCCGGAAGGAGCCGTTTGTGTAAACGGCCCGGCGGGCCGCCTCCAGAGCGGCGCTGCTGATGTCCACGCCTTCGATCCGGAAAGAGGCGGGCGGCAGGCCGGCGGCCAGCAGCGTCATGGCAATGGAATACGGTTCTTCGCCCGTGGAACAGGGAGCGGACAGGATGTTCAAAACGCCGCCCGCGGCGGCTTGCAGCATTTTGGGGGCCTGGCGGGCCAGGTAGGCAAACGGGCCCCGGTCGCGGAAAAACCAGGTTTCTCCGACCACCACGACGTCGATGAGCCTTTGTCTGGCCTCGCCCGAGGTCTTGAACAGTTTTTCATAAATGCCGGGATCGGTCACGCCTTCCCGGCGCATGGCCTGGGCCAGGGCGCGCTCCAGCGTCGCCTTGCCCATCGCGTCTTTGGCCATGCCGAGCGAGGTCAGGAGAAATTCTTCGATGGCCGCGGGAATGATCATCCTTTGCTGACCTCCGGCGGAAAGAGGGTAAAGAGCAGATCCCGGGTCAGGAGCCGCTCCAAATCCAGAAGCTGGATAGAGCCGCGTTCGTCGAAGACCATGTCGCCCAGGTAGGGCGCGCCTCCGACGGAGACGACCGGCTGCTGCAGGCTTTCCCGGCTGCAGGAAATCATTTCGGTGACCGACTCCGCGACGAGCCCCAGAACGTGGGACCGCCCGTCTTCGCCCTGAAAGGTGACGAGGATGATGCGCGTGCTCATGCGCGGGCGCGATGCCGCGCCGGTGAGCAGGGTGGTGAGATCGACCACCGGCGTGAGGGTGCCCCGGTAGTTGAAGGTTCCCGCAACCTCCGGCGGCGCGTGCGGAATGGGCCGCAGGGACACCAGCGAGGAAATTTCCAGAATCTGTTCAATGTCGAGGCCGTAGCGTTCGCGGCCCGCCTGAAACTGAAGGATGAGCATGGCGCCGTCCGATCACGAGCTGATTCTGAACCGGGAGACCTCCGACTGAAGCCCGGAAATGGCCTCATTGAGCTGCTCCGTCGCCAGTTTGAATTCATGAAGCGATTCCTTGGTCTGCTCGGCCGCCACAGACAACTGGGACATGGCTTCGCTGATCTGCTGCGCTCCCTGGGACTGGCCGTACATGCCGTCCTTCACCGCCGTGAACTGCGGACCGTGCAGCCGGACCTGATCGATGATCCGGGCAAGCTGGCCGCTCTGCGCGGCCATCGTTTCGACGCCGCGGCGCACCTCGTCGGTGAATTTGTCCATTTCCATCACGCCCGTGGCGACGGACGTCTGCATTTCGGAAACCACCTGCTGAATATCCTGGGTGGCGATGGCCGTCTGGTCGGCGAGCCGGCTGATCTCGCGCGCGACGACGGAGAAGCCGCGGCCGAACTCCCCGGCCTTTTCCGCCTCGATGGCGGCGTTGAGGGACAGGAGGTTTGTCTGGTCGGAAATCTTGTTGATGGTGGTGACCACGTTGGAAATCTTGTTGGCCCGGTCGTTGATGACCGCGAGTTTGGAGGAAATCGACGTTGTCGCCTTGACCAGTTCCCGCATCGCCGTTTCCATTTGGGCCAGGTCGGAGCGGCCGGTTTCGGCCATGCCGATCGTTTCATTGAGGGACGCGTTGACGCCGTCCATTGTCTGGGCCAGATCGTCCGCCGTCGCGGATATCTCGCGGCTGGTGGCCGTCACTTCCGTTGTGGAGGCCGCCTGCTGGGCCACCGTCGCTTCCAGTTCGCGCGCCGAGGCGGCGATTTCCGTGGCGGAGGTGGTGACCTGGATGCCGGAGCGGTGCACCTGGCCGATGAGCGAATCCAGATTGCCCGTCATGGTTTCGAAGGCGCCGAGCAGTTCGCTCGTTTCGTCGCCCGCCGCGATGATCCGCGCCGTTTCCGGCCGCGCCAGCTCCTCGCGGGTCTGCTGCAGGTCGCCGGTGGCGATTTTCTTGGCCAGGTCGGTGGTCAGCTCCAGCGGCTGGGTCAGGCGGCGCGCGAGGAAAAGCGCAAGCAAAAGCGACAGCAGAATGATCAGCGCGCCCGCCAGGAGAATTTTCAGGAAAAGAGACCTGATCATCTGATGCACATGGCCGATGGGCCCGAAGAAATCGTCTTCATACGTGCCGGCCACGATGACCCAGTCGAAAGGCTCGAAATAGATGACGGCGGAAACCTTTTTGCGCGGCTTGGGATCGCCGGGATTCTGCCAGATGTATTCATGATAGAAGGATTCGCCCTTGGGCTGCGCCAGGGCTTTGGTGATAATGGTCCGCACGGTGTCGTTGCCGTCGATGTCCTTCTGGTCCCAGATGCTCTCTCCGTCGCGCGTTCCGTCCTTGGAAATGATGTAGCGGCCCCGGTGTTCACCCCGGCCGCCGATGACGCCGACATACCCCATCTTGCCGACCTTCATGCCCATGATCGCCTTGCGCAGGGACGCCACGGCTTCCAGCTTTTCTCCGACGTACAGCATGCCGATGATGTTTCCCGCCTTGTCCGTGAGCGGTTCGTAGGCGGTGAGATACCAGGTGTTGACCACGTAGGCGAGCCCCCGGTAGGACTGGCCTTTGAGGACGGCCGCGATGACCGGATTGGGCGTCTGGTCGGGCAGTGCGGCCGGTATGTAGGTGCCGATGGCCCGGCGCTTGTCCAGGTCCTCCACGTTGGTGGCGACGCGCAGCATGTCGCCCTGTTCGTTCATGCGCTGAAAGATGGTGCAGGTGATGCCGACCAGGCGCTTGACCTCATCGACGATCGGCGTGGGAGTCGCCAGGTTGCGGTTCTGGCCGAGCCAGGCGCCGCCCGCCGTGAGTTTGGGCAGTTCGACCTTCTGGGTCTGTTTCGTAATCTGGTTGACAGCGTCCCAGGTGACCTTTTCTTTGCCGGGTTCAATGCCCTTGTGAAGCTTCACGATGTTTCGGGCCACGTTGAGGCCGTTGTTGATTTTTTTCTGGATGAGGTCGTTGGACGTCTCGCACAGTCCGTAAACGTCTTTGGCGATCTGCGCCATGTTGGCCATGGCGACTTCGCCAAGCTCCTTGGACGTCAGGCGCGAGACGGACGACTGAAAGGATCCCATGAGGATCATCATAACGACAACGGGTAAAACGGCGGCGATGACGGCAAGGCCAATGATCTTTCTTTTGAGGTTGAATTTTATCATGGCGACACGTCCTTATTTGGGATGGGAAAGTATAGGGAAGGCCACGGGGCCTGTCAAGGAAATTGAATGGAAAAATGAGCAGTTGTTTTCCGGAGCCGCGCGTCGGGCAATGGCCGGCAGGCCGGCGCCGCAGTCACGCTTTTCCGCAAGACGCGATTTTTAAGGCATTGACAGGCGCGGGCGACTTTCCTATAGTCGGGGCGCAAGAAATTACAGGAGGATTCCTATGCGATCTGCAATCGGCAAAGTGATCGGTGTGACGATGCTGCTGGCGGTGTTTCTGGCCTGTTTATCGTGCGCGGACGTCAAGTGTCTCGGAGAAAGAACGAAATGCAAGTGGGACTGCCCGTCGACGGCGGGCCTCAAGGAAGCCTGCGAGCAAAAGTGCAATTTCCTGTATGACGTGTGCCGGCGCAGATCCTGATCCTGCCGGCCGCTCGCGCAGTCTCCTGCCCGGCGTATTTCCGGTTTATCCCGTCCGCTAGAAGTTGCTGCCGCGAATGAAGGCCACGGCGTTTTTGAAGATGGCGAGCCCCTGGCCTTCCTCGGGAAGAGGCTCGCGCGTCCAGCGCGGATGATTGGTGCGGTGCAGAAACGCCTCGGGGTGCGGCATGAGGCCGAAGAGCCGTCCCGATTCGTTGCAGATGCCGGCGATGGCCTGCGTGGAGCCGTTGGGGTTGGCCGGATAGTCCATCGTTGCGCTGCCGTCGGCGGTGCAGTACCTGAAGGCGATCAGGTTTTTCCTTTCCATTTCCGCAAGCGTCGCGTCGTCTGCGGCGACGAATTTCCCCTCGCCGTGGCGCACGGGATAATAAACCGTGTCCAGGGCTTGGGTAAAGACGCAGGGGCTTTGCGCGTCGGCCCTGAGGTACACCCAGCGGTCTTCAAAGCGGCCCGAATCGTTGAAAGTCAGTGTCGCGCTTTGTGTCGTGAAGTTTTGATCCAGCGCCGGCAGAAGGCCCAGCTTGACCATCAGCTGAAATCCGTTGCAGACGCCCAGGATCAGACCGCCGGCGGCGATGAATTTGAGCAGCTCCTCGATGAGCATTTCGTCGGCGCCGGCAATGGGGGCGTGGAGAAACCGGTTGGCGCCCGCCTTGGCCGAACCCAGGTCGTCGCCGTCGAGAAAGCCGCCGGGCAGGTTCAGGAAGTTGTAATCCGCAAGGCGCTTTTCGCCGAAGAGCAGTTCGCTGAGATGGACGATGTCGTACCGGTCCGCGCCCGCCAGTTTGCAGGCGTGCGCCATTTCCATTTCGCAGTTGGTGCCGTTGCCGGTGAGGATGATCGCTTTGACCTTGTTTGCCATTGTCTGTGTCCTGTCTAGAAATTGAGCGGCTTTTGCCACGCGTCTTTGAGCCTGCCGATTTTTTCCCGAATCACGGTTTTTCCGGACAGGCCGTTTATCTGCAAAAGCCCGTCGCCGGTGACTGAGCCGATTTCGCGGGCGGCCTGGCCGGCCAGAATTTTTTCGAACTTTGCCTTGTCCTGCGGACGAACGGTGACGACAAAGCGGCTTGCCGACTCGGAAAATAAAATGTAGTCGTCGCGCTTTTTGCCGCGGTAGAGAACTTTCTTCAGATGGACGGTGAGGCCCAGGCCGCCGGCAAAGGCGGTTTCCGCGAGCGCCACGGCCAGGCCCCCGTCGGAGCAGTCGTGGCAGGAGGCCACGAGGCCCGCCTGGATGGCTTTGGAGAGCGCGCGGTAAAGCTTCATCGCCTTTTTCGCATCCACCTGCGGGACCTTGTTGCCGATCGCGCCGTGCGCGGCGAACCACTCCGAACCGCCCAGTTCATCGCGGGTTTCGCCCAGGAGGTAGACGAGATCCTCCGGCCGTTTGGCGTCCATCGTCACGGCCTTGCGCACGTCGGAAATCTTGCCGATGACCGAATACAAAAGCGTCGGCGGGACGGAGATTTTCGTTTTCCCGATGGAGTAGTCGTTTTTCATGCTGTCCTTGCCGGAAATGCAGGGCACGCCGTAAGCGGTGGTGTAGTCGTAAATCGCCATGTTCGAGCGGACCAGCTGCGCGAGCTTGTAATCTCCGTCGGGCGTCTTGGCGGACTTCACGGGATCGCACCAGCAGAAGTTGTCGAGTCCCGCCAGATGATCGAGATCGACACCCACGGCCACGGCGTTGCGCACCGCTTCGTCGATGGCGCAGGCGGTCATGGAATAGGCGTCGAGATCGCTCAGGCGCGGGCAGATGCCGTGCGCGACGACCACGCCCTCCATGGAATCGAGCACCGGCCGGACGATGCCCGCGTCCGACGGCCCGTCGTTCTCAACGCCCACCAGGGGCTTCACCACCGAGCCGCCCTGGACTTCATGATCGTACTGGCGGACGACAGATTCCTTCGAACAGATGTTGAGGCGGGAAAGCATCGCAATGAGCGCCCGGCCCAGATTGGCCGGCGGGGCAAACCGGGGTTCGGGATGCTTCGGCGCTTTCCAGCGGGCGGAAAGCTTCATCTGCGGAACGCCGTCGTGCAGAAAATCCATGTCCAGGCAGGCCACGGTCTTTTCGCCGTAGCGGACGTGAAATCTTCCCGACTTCGTGAATTTGCCCAGCACCGTGGCTTCCACGCCCATCTTGCGGGCCAGCTCCAGAAATTTGCCGACCTTCTTCGGATCAACGGCCAGCGACATGCGCTCCTGCGCTTCCGACACCAGAATTTCCCAGGGCTGCAAACCGGCGTACTTCAGGGGCGCCAGCGAAAGATCGATGTCGCAGCCGCCGGAATAGGTGGCCATTTCGCCGATGGAGGACGACAGACCGCCCGCGCCGTTGTCGGTGATCGCCCGGTAGAGCCCCCGATCGCGGGCTTTAAGCAGAAAGTCCGTCATCTTCTTTTGCGTGATCGGGTCGCCGATCTGCACGGCGGTGACGGGCGAGCCTTCGTGGAGCTCCTCCGAGGAAAACGTTGCGCCGTGAATGCCGTCCTTGCCGATCCGGCCGCCCGTCATGATGATGACGTCGCCCGGGTAAATTTCCTTGGTGTGGGAAGGCTTGCCGTTGATCGTTGCGGGCATGATGCCGGCCGTGCCGCAGTAAACGAGCGGCTTGCCCAGGTAGCGTTCGTCGAAGACGATGCTGCCGTTCACCGTCGGAATGCCGCTTTTGTTGCCGCCGTGCTCGACGCCTTCGCGCACGCCTTCATAAATACGGCGCGGGTGCAGGATGCGGGGCGGAAGCTTCTTCTTGTGAAAAGGCGAGGCAAAGCAAAACACATCCGTGTTGAAGATGAGCTTGGCGCCCAGCCCCGTGCCGAACGGATCGCGGTTGACGCCGACGATGCCGGTGAGCGCCCCGCCGTAGGGATCGAGCGCGGAGGGCGAGTTGTGCGTCTCCACCTTGAAAACCAGGTTGTGGTCGTCGTTGAATTTTATGACGCCCGCGTTGTCGACGAACACGGACAGGCAGAAATCCTTCCTGCCTTTGGCTTTGCGGATTTTCGCCGTCGAGCCTTTGATGTAGGTTTTAAAAAGCGAGTTGATGGTTTTTTTCGTCCGGCCGTCAGAGTATTCGATCCGGCTGTTGAAGATTTTGTGTTTGCAGTGCTCCGACCAGGTCTGCGCGAGGCATTCCAGCTCCACGTCGGTCGTGTTTTCGTCCAGGCCGAATTTCCGGCGGGCTTTGACGACCGCGGGATCGGCAAAGTAGGCGGCGATCGCCTGCATCTCTTCGAGGTTCAGTGCGAGGAGCTTTTCCTGGCTGATTTTCAAAAGCGCCGCCGCGTCGAGCCGGGTCAGATTGATTTCAGCCACCTGCGGGTCGTCCTTGTCTGTCACCTGGGGAACGTGCGCGGGCATGCCGCTTTCAAAATCAAATTCCGCCCGGCTGACAACCTGGTGGCGTTCGATGAGGTCGTTGGCCAGCAGGCCGGAGGCGATGTTTTCCGCATCGGTTCTGGAAATCGGGCCGGAAATCAGATACTGGCGGGACGTGTAGACGCTGATTTTGCGATCGCCTGCGCTGTCGCCCAAAAGCAGCGTGATTGCTTCGCGCGCGGTTTTGCCGACGTTGTCGGTCACGCCGGGACGAAACCCCACCTCAATGAGCCAGTCGAAATTTTTTGCGAGCGGCTGATTGATTGCGATTTTTTGAATCACCGGGTCGGAAAGGGGGCCTTCCGCCGCGCGGCGCAGTTCGCCGGCCGAGAGTCCGCCGGCGACCGTGTAGACTTCAATGGTCGCGACGTCGACAACCGGCAGCCCCAGATTGTCGGCAATGCGCTTTTTCGTCTTTTCGCCCAGCGCGTCGCGAATGCTTTCCTGAAAACCAACTTCTATTCGATCCGCCATGAAATTTATCCTAGATATTTCCGATATTTTTGATCTTTCTGTCTTATGGGTACCGTAGGGCTTATACCCAAAAGCCCCCGATTATGCAACGGACAAATATGTTCCGCTAAAAAGCCCATAAACGTTTGCGAAGGAAAGCAAATTCCTTTAAAAGAAAAAAGCATGCGTTTGTACAGTCGGAAAACAATTTTGCTTCAGAAAAGAGGGGCTGATTGATGAGACGCTTAATGTTTACTGCGGCCGTTTTACTTTTCGCCGGTTTTTTTGCTTTTGCCGGGCGGGCGGCGGAAAAGGAAGAAGCCCTGCCGGCTTTTCTCGAAGGTTCCTACGACGTGATCGGCCGATATCCGGATGGCGGAAAGACCTATTGCGGCATCATGACGCTTGAGCGCAAAGGCGACCGGCTGTCCATGACCCGTGTTGTTGGAGGAAGGACATCAACCGGCAGTGCCGCCATCGTGACCATCACGGCCGATGCCATTGCGGTTCTGCAGGCGGATTTCGTTGCCGGCGGGCAGAGACTGCGGGCGACTTACACCATCGGTTCGGACGCCGACAATTACGCGCGTCTGACCGGCAAGGTGTACACTGTCGAAAGGAAAACCCGGGTTCCCGGGCTGGAGGCGCTGTTTATGCGCCACCCCACCGAATGAGGGACGATTGTCCCTACCGGCGGAGAACCGTATCGATGGAAGCTGGTTCACTGTCTGCACTTTCAGAGTCTGTCGGATCTGAAGCCCATTGCCGGGGAATTTTTCCCCCAGCGCAGCGCGGTACGGCGCCGGACCACCGCATCGTAAAGTTCTTCGAGCGGCCGCGCAATTTCGTCGCCCTCCAGCAGGGCGGCGGCCGCGGCAATGGCTTCGAGCGTGGACAGGCCGTCCGGACGGCGCTGATCGCGCAGCCGCCGGCGGTTGTGCCGGAGTGCGGGAAGGGCCAGACGCGGCAGGCTCTGCAAGAGGGGCGTCCGGCGGTAAAGCCGCCGGGCCTGATGCCACGTGGCATCGAGAACCGCGACGCGACGCGGCGGCGTTTGTTCCCAAATCTCCCTTGAACCGGCGGGGCCGTCGGGCCATAAAAGCCAGGTTCCCGGCGTCCGGAGTCCTTCGTCGTCAAAGGCGGAGGATTCAAGGCGATTGCCGCCGCCGCAGGCCAGGATGCGGGAATTCGGCAAGGCCAGCGCCGCCAGGCGGCCGGTGTTGCCGGGCCGGCCGGCTTCCCAGATGTGGCGCAAAATCAAAAACTCGGTTTTTGTCCGCACCTCGGGAAGCGCATCGCAGATGCAGATTTCCCGGCGCAGCAGGCAGCGCGGGCAGTGGGTGCCGGTGTCGCGGGGGCGGGTTGCACGCATCTCTCAGACTTTCCTCCGCGGCAAGAGGCAACCGTTTGGGGGCGGCAGAAGATGGCCATTCTGACAGGAACTGGACTTCATCAACAAACGAAACGGCCCTGGAAAAAAAGACCGGCTCGTCCGTTAAGAAGAGCCGGTGGAAAAAATCTGTTGTGTGTATTCATTCTGGAAACTGCCGCCGGACATGTCCTTGCGGATGCGGAGCGCGGAAGCGGCGCTTTGCGGCGGACGGCGGAAACCAGCGCCGGTTTACTGCTTGGCGGTCCATCCGGTTTCCCAGGTGCCCAGCTGGTAGTCGAAATTGCCGACGGGGCGGACAAACGTGAATTCGACCGGGTCCAGAATCATCCGCTGCGCTACTTTCGGAACGCTGCCCGTAGGCAGAGAAAAGGGCAGCGAAACGACGAAGACTGCCGAACCGGCGACGATGGCAAGAATGCCCACCGGCCGGGCGAGGAGCACATCGCACGCAACGTCCGCGTCCGATGCTTCATAAGCCGGCGCGGGTGTTGCGCTTGCGACCAGGGCCAGTATTAAAAGAAAGGCAATGAATGCTTTTTTCATAATCAATCCTCCCGATGATTTAGTCCTTGAATTGGATAAAGTATAGAAAACAGTATCTTATATGTCAAGCAAATCTTCACCGGCAAAAGCCCCCCCAAAGCCTGCCAAATTGGCGCCGCCTTCCGGCCAGCCTGAACCCGGCGACTAGGCGGCGGAGTAGTACAGCACGCCGCTGGTCAGCGTTTCCCGAATCCGTCCGTCTTTTTTGAGCTGCTGCAGATAGACGTACGTTTCATTGAGCGCCATGAATTTTTCCCAGTCGTCCCAGGCAGCGGCGGCTTCGCCGATGAGCCGGGCGCAGATGTCGAAAGTGGTTTGCCCCTTGCGGCCGACCAGCGTGACGAGCGCCTCTTTCTTCAGCGCATGGTGGGCGCGGATTTCGTCGATTCGCTCCCGGACGCCGCTGAAAGAGTTGCCGTGTCCCGGATGGATGGAGTCAACCGGCAGTTTTTCGATGACGGTAAGCGACTCCAGGTAGCTGGACAGAGGCTGAAAAACTTCGTCATCGATGTTGGGGCTTAAGCTGGGCGGGATGTAAGGCAGGATGTGATCGCCCGCCAGCAAAAGCCCCTCGTCCCGGAAGAAAAAGCAGACGTGGCCCGCCGCGTGTCCCGGCGTGAAAATGACTTCAAAGGTCCGGTTGCCCGCGCGCCGGACTTCGTTTGCCCGCAGCAGGGTGGCAACCTCCAGACGCGGCAGGCGGGTTTTCATGTCTTCGATTTCCTCGACGACGGCCGCCACGTCGCGCCCGGACATGCCGTGCCTGGCGTAAAACGCCCGGGCTTTGGCGACGAGCCGGCCCCCCTCTTCAAAGTGCGCGTGAACCTGCCGGGCGATTTCCGTCAGATGCAGACGCGCGCCGGATTTTTCCTGGATGGCTTCCACCAGGCCGCAATGGTCCGCGTGCGTGTGGGTGAGGTAAATGTCGGCGATGTCCGCGACGGCAAAGCCCCTGCTTGCCAGGTCCGCCGCCAGCTTTTCGTAGGCGCCGGGCATGAGCATGCCCGCGTCAAAGAGGGTGAGGCGCCGGCCGCAGGCCAGCGCGTAAGCGTGAACGTGGCGCAGGCGGAAGGGCATGGGCAGCGTGATGCGGTAGAGGTTTTCAGAAATTTCAGTGATCATGCAGAGGAATTCAATTTCTCCCAAATAGTCTTTTCGTCGTTTGTATTTGTTTTCATCCGGCTCCTCCCGTCGAAGAGAAGAGGATTAAAGGTCGATCTTTCTCATTCACCTTGCACCTGTTTTCTTATCTACGCCGGTTTGCGGAAGACCACCTGGATGTCGCCGATGGCCCGCTCGCGGAAACCCGCTTCGCAGGTAGCCAGATAGTAAATCCACTTCCGCCGGAACACCTCGTCGAAGCCCAGTGCGCTGATCTTGTCGACATTGCGCGAAAACGCTTCGCGCCAGTCCCGGAGCGTTCGGGCGTAATGGACGCCGATGTCCTCGAGCTGCTCCATGAGGAGGCTGGTGTTTTTCGTCACGGCGGAAGACAGGGCCGTCACCGAGGGCAGGTGCCCGCCGGGGAAAATGTACTTTTTGATCCAGTCGGACTTGCGGCGGTAATTCTCATAACTCTGATCCGGTATGGTGATGACCTGGATGACCAGCTTGCCCGCCGGTTTAAGCAGGCTGTCGCACGTTTTGAAAAACGTGCCCAGGTAGCGGTGCCCGACGGCTTCGAGCATTTCAATGGAGACGATCTTGTCAAACCGTCCCGTGACATGGCGGTAGTCTGTAAGCAGGATGCTGATCCGGTCCTGCAGGCCGGCCCGGCGAATCCGCTCATTGGCCAGCGCATATTGTTCTTCGGAGACAGTGATGCCGGTAATGCGGCAGCCCGTCGTCTGCGACGCTTCCAGGGCGAAGCCGCCCCAGCCGCAGCCGATTTCCAGAACGTGGTCCGCCGGCTGGAGCTGCGCTTTGCGGATGATGCTCTGCAGTTTGCGGCGCTGCGCGTCTTCGCAGGAGTCGCCGTCGTTTTCATACAGACCGCAGGAATACAGCATCGTCGGGTCCAGAAACGTCGAAAAAAAATCGTTGCTCAGGTCGTAATGCTCGCCGATGTTTTTGCGCGAACCGGGAAGCGTGTTGGCGCGCAGCGCGTGGAGGACCCGGTCCTTCTGGCGGGCCAGCCAGGCCGTGGTCAAATGCCCGTTGGCCAGTTTCCCGCGGTTGCGGATCAGAACGGAAAACAAACGCGGAATATCGTCCGTGTCCCACAAGCCTTTCATGTAGGCCTCGCCCAGGCCGATGTCGCCGCCCAGAACGGCGTCCTTGAAAAAGCCATAGTCGGAAACGACCATACGGGCCTGCAGCGGCGAGTCCGGATCGCCGAAACGCCTTTCGGTTCCGTCCGGCATTTGCAGCGTGAGACCGCCGTTTTCGATTTTACTAAACAGGTTTTCAACCAGGTTTTTGCAGGTTCGCTCAAAGAAGGTTGGCGGCGACTGGCGGACGGTCCGCCGGGACGGCCCAGGATCGCTTTTCATAGTGTGTCTCCTTTTTTTGAAGCGTTCGAATACCTAACAAAAAAAACGGCTTGCCGCAATGAAGAATTTGCCGGAAACGGCCGCAATCCTTCGCGGCAGGCAAGAAAAGTGAAGCCGGCTGAAGAAGACAGGCGGGTCTACGATCGGAATCCCTCAATCAGGTAGGCGACAACGAGAGCGCCGACCGTAAGGTTGTGGACCTGAATCATTGCCAGATTGGCCGGGGCCAGAGCCAGAGGGTCGGTGAGATGGCGGCGTAAAACGAGAAGCGATTTGGCGGCCAGGGGCAGGCTTACGAGGCCCAGCAAAATGAAAGGCGACAGGCGCCGGGTCGCGCCCGCGACAACCAGTATCCCGTAGGCCGCCGCAAGGCCCGCGCCGTAAAGCCGTGCGCCGGTTTGCCGTCCGAAACGGGCGACCAGGTTCCATTTTCCGCCGCGCCGGTCCGCTTCGTAGTCGGGAATTTCATTGATAATGATCATCGACCACATCAAAAGCCCCGGCACCAGCGAGGCGATGAGCGGTTCGGGAGCCAGCGTCCGCGCCTGGACGAAATACGATCCCAGAACGATGACCGGGCCGAAATTGACGAAGAGCCCCAGTTCGCCCACACCCCGGTAGCCGAAGCGGACCGGCGGCACGGTGTAAAAGATGGAAGAAGCCATGCCGAAAAGACCGAACGCCAGGACCGGCCAGCCGCACGCCCAGGTCAGGTAGGCGCCGATGAGGGCGGTTGCCGCGAAGAACGCTCCGGCTGCCCGCAGCATGTGCGTCTCTTTGAGCAGGCCTTCCGGCAGAACGCCGCTGCCGCCGGCAAAAAAATTCTTTTCGTCGCCGGTCTGGAGGTCGACCGCGTGGCGGAAATCGAGCACGTCGTCCGCCAGGTTGAGGCCGAGATGGTTGAGCGTAACGCCGGCTGCGACCAGCGCGAAATGGAGCGGATGAAAGGGGTGCCCCGCCGCCCAGGCCATCACGCCGCCCAGAAGCGCCGGCAGAATGCTGGGCAGGACGAAGTACAGGCGCAGCGCGCGGCGCCAGGCGACCCAGGCCGGCGGCCTTGATTTGCGCGGTGCCGCGGAGGCCCAAGACGGTTCCGTGCGAAGCCTCATGATTTGCCTTTCAAAAATGCAGAGCCGCAACGACGGGTCCGTTCGTGAAGCGGTTGGCGGTTGTTATTTCTTCTGGTTTTTGAGCACCTCGAGAATCCGGTCGTGGTACTTCCAGGCCAAAAGCGAAACGACGACGGCCGCAAGGGCGACGACGGCCAGAAGCGCATACTGCTCTCTCGCGGCAATGTTGCCGCTGATGGAGAGCATGGCCGTGCCGAAAAAACGGCCGACCGTGGAGATGATGATAAACGTCAGCACCGGAATGCGGCTCATGCCCATGATGTAGCACAGGTAATCCTTGGGAAATCCCGGGATCAGGAACAGGAGAAAGGAAACGAGCAGGCCCCGGTGTTCCATGAAATGATCGAACTTCTCGAAGACCTCCTTTTTGACCACCTTTTCCAAAAGCGGTTCGCCGAAAAAGTGCGCGAGGATGAACGCCAGCCAGGAGCCGATGGTGAGGCCGATCGTGGAATAAAGCGTGCCCCAGAACGGGCCGTACAGATAGCCGCCGATGAAACCCGACAGCTCTCCGGGAATCGGCGCCGCGATGACCTGGACGATCTGCAGGAGGATGAACACCCCTTCATCGTAGGGATACGATTTGATGAAGGTGATGATTTTATTTTTGTCCCTGAAGAACTGGATCAGGTCGAATTGGAGGAAAAGAAAAACGCCCAGGGCGATAAATAAAAACAGGAGTACAATCCGGAGAGCTAAATTTTTATTCATGAAAGGGGACTCGATCTTTTCCACAGTTGGTTTAAGGCAATTTCTATATGAAGAACGATCTTTCGTCAAACGGTTTCAACGGCCCAAGGCGGCCCGGTCCGGCGGCGGGGCGGCCCGGCTCAAAACAGTTGACTAAACAAAAAGGATATGCAAGAAAACCGCAGTCTTGAAATAAAACCATGCTGCCGGCATTGCACACGTTACAAAGGGGGAAGAGCAGACCATGTCAAAAGTGCCTCAAAAAATCGAAAGAAAGAAATCGGACATTTACAAAAACGCGCCCATCGCCGGGTTCGGCGAAAGAAAGCCGGATTTTACAACGATGGGGCGGAAAATGAAAAATCCGCATAAGAAGTTTCGCGAAGTCGTCTGCGTGGAAGCCTGCCGGACGCCCTACGGCCGCTCCGGAGGGGCGCTGAAGGATTTTTCCGCCATGGACCTGGGAGCGCTGGCCATTCAGGAAGTTCTGCGTCGGACCGCAGGCAAGGTCAAGCCGGCGGATATCGACTACATCTTCATGGGGCAGGTGGTTCCCGCCGGCTGCGGCCAGATTCCCGGCCGTCAGGCCACCATCCTGGCGGGCGTGCCCGAATCGGTTCCTTCCATCACAGTCAACAAAGTCTGCTCGTCGGGCATTAAAACGATCGATCTGGCTTTTCAGATGATTCTTTTGGGACGCGCCGAAATCTGCATCGCGGGCGGCCAGGAAAGCATGAGCAACTGTCCCTTTGTCCTGCCGGATATGCGCTGGGGCGCGAAAATGGGCCTGCCCAACGGCCGGGTGGTGGATGCAATGGTGTACGACGGCCTGTGGGACGCTTTCTACAACCGCCACATGGCGATTCACGGATCGGAAGTGGCCGACGAGTTCGGCTTCAGCAGGGAAGAGCAGGACGAATGGGCGCTCAACTCCCAGCGGAATGCCGTGAAAGCGATGAAGGAAGGCAAACTCGACGATGAAATTTTCCCGGTAGAAGTCAAACAGGGCAAGAAAGTTGTCATCATGGATAAAGATGAAGGGCCGCGGCCGGAAACGACTCTCGAAGGATTGGCCAAACTGCCGCCGGTTTTCGGCCACTTAAGTACGGTTACGGGCAAACCGGGCAGTGTCACGGCGGGCAACGCCCCCGGCGTCAACGACGGCGGCGACGTCTGCCTGCTCATGAGCCGCGAAAAAGCCGATGAACTGGGACTTCCGCCCATCTTTACCATCGTGGATTACGCGGAAGTCTCGCAGCCCACCAAGGACATCGCCACGGTGCCGGGACTCGCCATCAAAAAGATTCTCGAACAAAACGACATGACGCTCGACCAGATGGACGTCATCGAAATCAACGAAGCCTTTGCCGCAGTGGCGCTGGTGAGCTGCCGGTCCATTCTGGGGATGACGAAGGAAGAGATGTTCAAAAAGGTCAACATCAACGGCGGCGCGGTGGCTTACGGCCATCCCATCGGCGCCACGGGGGCGCGCATCGCCATGACGCTGGGCTACGAACTCAAACGCCGCGGCGGCGGCTGGGGCGTCTGCGGCATCTGCTCGGGCCATGCCCAGGGAGACGCGATGCTGATCCGCGTCGATCAATAACCGCTGAAGGCAGGGAACGACTCGTGACCTTCAGGTTGTCGCGGGCGTTCCCTGCCTTCTAAATCAAAGCTGCGCAATATGGAGTTCTGAATAGAGGAGAATCTTGCGCCGGCGGCAATTCATCGCCGCCGGCGCTTGTTATAAATCATATCCGGAACAGGACGCGTTGCCCCCTGAAGCCATCAATTGTCGTAAAGGGCCTTCAGCTGTTCCCCATATTTTTTCATGACATTGCGACGGATCAGCTTCATCGTTTGCGTCATCATGCCGTTGTCCACGGAAAAATCCTCGGCGATATAAAGAAACTTCTGGGGAATCTCATATCCGCCGAATGATTTACGCAAATGTCCGGTGATTTGCTCAGAAATAAAATCGGTGCATTCTTTGCCGGCAATGGTTTCCTCCGGAGTTCCCTGTGCCCACGCCGATGTCTGGGGATCGGCTTTCAGCGTCACAAAATCCGGCACGACCAATGCCACGTTGTAGAGGCGTCCTTCACCGTAAACCAAAGCATTGGACACATAGGGGACTAGTTTTATTTCGCCTTCGATGGATTCAGGATGGACATACTTGCCGTTTTCCAGCTTGTATTCATCTTTGAATCGGCCGGTGATATGCAGGTATCCTTCTTCGTCCAGCCAGCCGCGGTCTCCCGTCCTGACGCCGGGCAGACCGTTCCACGTATCGGGCATCATGGCTTCTTTGGTGATAGCCGGTTTGTTATGATAGCCCTGCATCACCTGCGCTCCGTAAACGACGATTTCGCCGTCCGGGCTGTCTTCTCCGACGCGGGATTTATCGATCACCACCTTCGTGTCCTTGAACGCCCTGCCGACCGTGCCGTATTTGTTGCCCCGTCCGGGCGAATTGTTGGAAATGACGGGCGAGGTTTCCGACAGACCGTAACCGTCATAAGTGGGCACGCCGACATCACTGAAGAACATGGCGATGTCCGGTTTCATCATCGCTCCTCCGGTGACAACGTGTCTTAACCTTCCGCCGAAGATCGCCCGGATCTGTGAAAACACCAGGGCGTCAAGGTCCTTGAAGTCTTTTGTTTTCTCGGCAAGGCCCCGGTTCTTGACGGCCTCGGCGCAGGCGGCGTCAAAGAACTGTTTTTTAACCGGATCGGCCGCCACGCCCTGCTGGATTTTGTCGTAAATAATGTTGAAGACCCGCGGTACGGCGGACATGTGGGTGGGCTTGACTTCGCTGAAATTGGCCAGGAGTTTGTCCGCGGATTCGGCAAATCCGAGGCTCCAGCCGCCAAAAATATACGTGTGCAGATCGGCGGTCAGACCGAAGCTGTGCGCCCAGGGAAGTATGCTCAACCCTACTTCATCCGTGAACCCTTCATCAAAAGTTGCATGACACTCCTTGGCGTTGTGCGTCATATTGCCGTGATGCAAAAGCACGCCTTTCGGATCGCCGGTAGTGCCCGATGTGTAGATGATAAAAGCCGTTTCGGACCAGTGCGGTTTGTAGGAGGCAACGGGATTGGCCTTGCCCGTTTTTTCCAGTGCGGAAAGCGTTTTTTCTCCCTCGCCAAACAGGATAAAGATGTCCTTTAATGTTGGAATATTTTTCTGGAAACTTTTAACGGTATCGCAAATCTTCTGATCGCGGACAAAAAGGTATTTAATGGCCGCGTCCTGGATGATGTATTGCCAGACCTTCTGCAGTTCTTTTTCATACATGGGCACGAAAATCCCGCCCAGGCCGTGGGTGGCATTGGCGCACACAAACCATTCCACGCAATTGCTGACAATGACGCCGACTTTTTCGCCTTTGCCTAAGCCCAGTTTGTTTAAAGCTCCTCGAAGGTTGTTCACCCGCTCGGCTACGGCGCCGTAGGTTACCCATTCATATTGGTCGGTCGTCTTGTTTTTGGTGCCGAACAGGTTGCATGATGCAAACTTGGCCGCCGAGTTCTCGAAGAGATCGATCAGGTTGTTGGGTTTGGTGTAAAAAGCATCCAGGTTCTGTGACGGGACCACGACTTGCTGATTTGACATATGTTTCCTCCTTTGCAGAAAAAATGACAATCGAATGAAATCATCTTTATGGGAAGTTGACAAAACGAAGAAATCATTTATCTATAAACCGAAGGGTGCATTGCTCATCTTTGAAGCAGCAGTTTTAATCATTATGTTCAAGAACAGCTTTGTTGATCAGGTTTTTGTTTTGTTGCCGTCATGGCGTCCGTATCAGACGCTATGTATTGCATGGAGAGTGTTGCGTATGGCCACGCTTCTCATAGGGGGGTATTGCGCAGAAGTCAAGAACATATTGACGGTAAATTGAGGTTTGAGCAAGCCGCGCAAGGGATATTCCGTATTTTCTCCAGAAGACTTCTTATCTCACTTGTGGTAGATATCCAATGCCAGGCCGGGCAAAACCGCTGAGCCGGACTTGCCCGCAGGCGGCGCTGACGGGCACGGAGGCATGACGGCGGCCGGATCTGGTGTCACAAGGAGATGCATTGGAGCATTCGGTTCAATTCGAATCATCACATCAGGACGATGGAACTTTTAAAAGCGAAAGGAGAAACACATCATGAAAAGAGGATGGAGAGGGGTTGTTTTACTGTTGGCGGCGGTCGTTTGCGGACCGTTCATGTTTTCCGGAATTTCGTCTGCGGCGGGACCGGGAAGCGAGGAGAAAATTTTTCAAAGCGGCGCGATTCTGACGGTGGCCGAATCCAAGCGGCTGATCGGCAAGGCGGTGGCGCAGATGCCGATCGTCAAGAATGCGCTCGCCAACGGCATGGTCATTATCATCAAGGGAACGACCAACGCCTATGTGGCGGAAGAGATCACCGGCAAGAAGGCCGACCATGCGGCGTTTGTAACGGGAAGAATTGAACCGGAAAAGGGAACCAAAAACCTGCCCGAGGTGAAGGCCGTCAACCACGTGATTCTGGAAAAAGGCAAGATCGTGGATATTTCGCTCGGCGAAGCGGCGAAGAAGCTGAAGGCGGGCGACGTGGTCATCAAGGGCGCCAATGCGCTCGACTACAGGAACAAAATGGCGGCGGTCAATATTCTGCACCCGGAAGGGGGAACGACGGGGATTACCATGCCCATGATCGTGGCGCGCAAGGTGCACCTCGTGATTCCGGTCGGCCTCGAGAAGGTGGTTGCCGGCGACGTTGCGGAACTGACGTTGAAGACGCGGGAACCGGTGCAACTGCTGCCTCCGCCGTCCGGCAAATCGACGAACCGGTATCCCGGTCACCTGGTTCCCTCCCAGTGGCTGATCAGCGGCGAAATCGTCACGGAGCTGGAAGCTATTAAAATTCTGACGGGCGCGACCGCCTTCCAGTGCAGCGCGGGCGGCGTCAGCGGCGCGGAAGGAGGCGTCTGGCTGGTCTTCCGGGGATCCAGGGATCAGGTCAAAAAAGCCCTGGAACTGACCGGCTCCATCCAGGGAGAGCGCCCCTACTCTGAATAGAAATTTCTGAACTGGCCGGCCCGCGCAAAATGATGAAAATTTTGCGGGGCCGGTCATTGCTTTTTGAGAGACACTCCCGCGGCAAAATGCCGGCGCTCGGCCCGCCGGTTTTGGGGCCGCGGGGTGCGGCAGAGTCGCTGTGCGCCAGTCTCCGGCTGAAAGAAAGAAACAACCATGCTGTTTAGCCTGTTTGCCGTTTTTGCTTCTTCGTTTGTCATTGCGCTTTCCGGCGCGCTGATGCCGGGGCCGCTTTTGACCGCGACAATCAGCGAAAGCTCGCGGCGCGGATTTGTCGCGGGTCCGCTCCTGATCGCCGGCCACGCCATCCTGGAGCTGGCGCTTGTCGCCGCGCTGCTTCTGGGGCTGGCGCCTTTTTTCCAGCTGCCGGCCGTCTTTGTGGCAAGCGCGCTGGCCGGAGCCGTCATTTTACTGGTCATGGCCGTGGGCATGTTCCGGTCGTTGCCGACCCTCAGCCTGTCCTTTGCAGGGGAACAGAAAAAAATGAACTCGCCGGTGCTCGGCGGAATTCTACTCAGCGTTTCGAATCCTTACTGGATCATCTGGTGGGCGACGATCGGCATCGGTTACATTGTGTACTCCCGGCAGTTCGGCCTCTGGGGCGTTGCCTTTTTCTTTGCCGGCCACATTACGGCGGATCTTGCCTGGTATTCTTTCATTGCGGCGGCGGTCGCCAAAGGACGGCATCTGCTGACGGATCGCCTCTACCGCGGGCTGATCGGCCTGTGCGCCGTTTTCCTGACGGGATTTGCGGGATACTTTGCGTATGCGGGGATCGACAAACTCAGCGGCCTTCTTTCTTAGCTTCCGGAATGACCGCAGCGCTCCGGCTGCACCGCAACGCCGTCGGCCTCCAGAATTTCAAAAAAGCGGTTTTCCACAAACGGCCGATCGATGGCCCGCGAAAAACTCACGGATAAAATGTCTCTGTAGCTGATCACGCCGCATTCGATAGGATAGCAGTGCAGATTGCCTCCGATCGTATCGAAGCGCTCCACTTTGTCGGTGATGGCTTCGGGGAGTTCAACGGACCCCATGTTGGTCAGGTCCATGGATGCCGTGCGGGAACCTGCGCAGTCCAGGACCAGCGTGGCGAGGCGTTTTTTCAGAAACAGGGGCAAGGCCCGCAGGAGCAGGTTGCTTTCGTAACCGACATTTCTGCTGATCAGCGCATTGAGATTTTTTTCCGTCAGCATCCATTTACTCTGGTGGCGGATCTCGTGCAGGATTTCGTCGAACGTGTATTTCCCGGCGGCGGGAAATATGCCGGCATTGCAGAAGCCGGAAAAGTTGCGCAATGTCCGGNNGCGGCTCCCAGGTAGTGCGTCACGCTGGCCCGGCGGGCGCGCGCTTTTTTCAGCACCTCCTCCGCCTTCATGACGCCGGTTGTTACAGAAACCGCTTTTGATTTTCTCACGGAGCCTTCCGGACGAAAGGTTCTGGTTTCCCGCCAGGGCAGAGCAAACGCTTGGCGGCAGGTTTTTTTGTAGCCGTCCTCGTATTCTTCAGGGCGCGGCGCAGCGGCCGTATCGAGCGCGCCATGCGTAAAGGGAACGTCGATGCCCGTCAGCCGGAAATACTGCACAAGAAGCGTCTTGAGAAACGTCACCGCGCCGAATCCGTCGGAAAGGACATGCGCCATCTCCAGATTGATTTTCCTGCCGTCGTATCCGATATGCAAAAGCGGCCCCCGAGGGGTCAGGAATTGGAAACAGTTAAGATCGTCGCGGCCCAGGGTGACGGATGGGTGTGACGCCGCGAGATAGTGCCAGAAAAAATCGTTCTTGAGGTCCACGTGATAAAAGGGGAAGCGCCTGATGGTGATATCCAGCGCGCGGCTCAAAATGGCGGGAGCAACCTCTTCTTTAAGCATTGCGATAAAGCGAAACCCGGGCCGTCTTTGGGCCGTCGAAACGAAAGCGAATAAATGCCCTGCATTATCAATTTCAAACCGTCCTGGTTTTTTCATGCGTCCGTTCCTTTTGATATTGCGGGGTATTCTATAAGAAATGCGGCGGCTTGTCGGCTCCCGCGTCTTCCTGCGCCAGTTCGATTTGAATCAAGCCAAGAATTTCTTCATTGGACGGAATATCCGCCATGGAATGGCCGTAGTGCACGAAGCGCAGCCTTCCCGCCCGGTCGATCAGCATCTGCGCGGGAAGCCGGCCCAGCTTGAAGAGGTTGACCTCCTGGCCGTAGAGTTTCAAAATCCGGTGTTCCGGATCGGGAAGGCCGACAAACGGCAGATCGTGCTTGGCCCAGTAGTCCCGGAACGCTTCGGGCTTTTCCGGTCCGACCACCCAGACGAGCGTGTCCAGCTTTTGAAATTTTTCATAGTCGAGGCGCAACTGCGCCATGTGCGCGCGGCAGAAAGGTCACAGGAAGCCGCGGTTGAAAACAACCAGAATGTTTTTCTTTCCCTTATAATCGGAGAGGGAGACGCTTTGACCGGTGTAATCGGCGAGGGCAAAATCGGGCGCCTGCGTGTTCACGCTCAGTTCCACTCTGGCCATGGGGAAGACCTCCCTGATTTGTCAGTGAAAGGTTGGCTGACAGACGACGGATCGGCGCGTGCGGCGGCTGTCCAGCACACGGTTCAAGGGTAAATCAGGTCAATAAAATATTCAATGCGAAAGTTCGGAAAGGTCCGCTTCTTTTTCACTGGGGAGCGGTTCGAAGGCGGCCCTGATCTCCCTGGGAATGGAGCGCAGCGTGCCCTTTTGGACGTCCACGAAAACCCAGTTCGTTTCTCCCTCGGCCAAAAGGGCATCGTCCGCCGGGCGGATGATTTTATATTTGCGCAAAGACTGCACGCGCCGGAAATCGGCAATCCAGGTGACGATCACCACCCGGTCGCCTGCGAACGCCGGCTTGAAGTATTCGATTTTATGCGTGCGCACCACCCAGGTGGCGCCGGCGGCGTTCGTGGCGGCGGTGCAGCCGGTTATTTCCGAATGCTGCATGGCCGCGTCCTGCATCCAGCGCAGGTATTCGACGTTGTTGACATGCCCGTTCTGGTCTTCCGCTTCTTTGGGCACGAGAAGTTCATAGCGATGGATTTGCTGCATTTTTTCTTACGGGGTCCTTGTGATTTGCGTTTGCGGAAGTATAGGCACAAGCGGCGGGGCTGTCAATCAGATTGTCGGCCGGTTCTTCAATCCGGCGCCTGCGCAGGCGGCGGGACCTGCCGGTTCCGAGCCCCCTTGACAAGTTTTTTTCAATGATTACTTTAAGGTCGAATAGGTCAATTAGTTAATGATATTAAATTGTTGTTGTTCGTTGGAAAGGAGGAAGGATTATGATTAAAAACCTGCTGCCTGCCGTACGGCGCAAGAACGACAAAGCCCTGCGTGAAGCTGGAGAGCGTCCGTTCTTGCCGATTCAACGGGAGATGAATAGACTGTTTGGTGATTTCTTCGGGGATTTCGGCCTGGATCCTTTCGACCGCGTTCGGGAGTCCGTTTTCGAACCCAGCATCGATGTCTGGGAAGATGACGAGAAAATTCATGTGAAAGCCGAACTGCCCGGTCTCGGGGAGAAGGATATTGATGTAACCCTCACGCCCGGTGTTCTTTCGATCCGGGGTGAAAAGAAGGAAGAAAAGGAGGAAAAAGATGATGATTACTGGTACAAAGAAACCAGTTACGGCTCCTTCCAGAGAAGCATCGCTCTTCCCGAAGGCATCAATCAGGAAAAAGTGGAAGCGAAGTTTAAAAACGGCGTTCTCAACATTGAGATCCCTTGGCTGGAAGGCGCAAGGGCCGGGAAAAAGATTACCGTTAAAACATCATAAATAAACCAGGGAGCTTCCCCGTCCGGGGAAGCTCT
>DBPV01000073.1 GCA_002304995.1 Syntrophaceae bacterium UBA1411 | reverse complement strand
ATGATCGTTTGCAGAATGTCCATGCATTTCTCCCGGGTGCAATGAGGAGTCTCGTCTATTACGGATCGGCGGGAGAAACAAGCTTTTTCTTTCACTGACGTATTTGCGATTGCCCGTTGCGGAGCCGATGGCATTGACATGAAGGCTGCGCGTGGATTCTCAAAAAAAGTCGTGTTACCGGCAGCTCTGTTCATGGGATTTCCTTTGAACAAGAGAAATCGGAAGCGTTACTACCCGGGGATCTGTGATCGGTTCTATAGAGTTCTGTAATACATCCGGCCGCAAAAAAGTTTCTCGGCCGGCCGTCCTTGCCGTAAAATAAAAACATTGCCTTTTCATCCCCCAAAACGTTATGTTCTTANNAAACTGAAAACGGGAGGACGTGAAAATGAAAGCTTTAATTACGTATTATTCAGACACCGGAAACACGGAAAAAGTCGCCCGTGCCATTGCCGATGCCGTTGATTTCGATAAGGACGTCAGGAAAATTTCCGACGTGGCGGACTGGACGGGTTACGACATCGTCTTTATCGGGTTCCCCGTACATGCGCACAGTGTTCCGGAAAAGGCGGCAGCGCAGATTGCGAAAATTCCGCAAGGCCGAAAAGTGGCTTTTTTCTCGACCCATGGTTCTCTGCGTGACGGTATTTTGCCGAAACAGGCATTTGAGCATGCGCTGGGCCTCGCGGCAAAACTGACCGTGCTCGGGCATTTCGGCTGCCGGGGCAAGGTGGCCGAGGTGATCATCGAGGCGCTGAAAAAAAATCCGCAGCATTCGGCGTGGGCGGAAGAGGCAGCGGGCGCGATGCGCCATCCCGATGAAAATGATCTGGCCGATGCCGGCGTTTTCGCGGTGCAGATGATGGCAAAGGTGAAGGCTTAGGCAACGGTTATTCCCCGCCTGACATCCGTTCCCTGTGCGCGCGGGGGGCTTTTTTGAGAGATCTGTTTCACAAGACCGGCAATAGGAAGAAAAGATGGAATACGCTGTGATCTGTCTGATTGCCCTGGTGGTGTCCGCGTTAACGTTGTTTTCCGGCTTTGGTCTGGGAACGGTTTTGATGCCGGCCTTTGCCCTGTTTTTTCCGCTTCCGGTAGCCATCGCCGCCACGGCTGTTGTGCACCTGGCCAACAATATCTTTAAAGCGGGGCTGGTGGGGAAAAACGCCGACTGNNGGCGTGGTGGTCCGCTTTGCGCTTCCCGGCGCGGCGGCGGCCCTTTGCGGAGCGGCCCTGCTCAACTGGTTTGCCGCCGCCATGCCCCTTGCCGCCTATACGCTGGGCGGACGCGCCTTTGAACTCACGGTGTTGAAGCTGGTCATCGGAATCCTCATTGTATTTTTTGCTTTGGTTGAATTGCTGCCTTGCTTTAATCGCCTGACCTTCGACCGCAAGTATCTTGCGCTGGGCGGCGTGCTGTCCGGATTTTTCGGCGGGCTTTCGGGCAATCAGGGCGCGCTGCGATCGGCGTTCCTGCTGAAAGCGGGACTCGATAAGGAGGCCTTCATCGGCACGGGGACAGTGGCCGCCGTTATTGTGGATGCCGCCCGGCTGATCGTTTACGGAATCGGTTTTTACAGCCTTCACTTTTCCGGCGTCCGCGAAATTCAGGGGCTGGTTTTAGCGGCGACCGCGGCGGCTTTTCTGGGCGCGTTCATCGGCGCGCGCCTGATGAAGAAAATCACCTTGCGGGCCGTCCAGATCCTGGTGGGCGCCATGCTGATGCTGGTCGGCCTGGCTATGGCCGGCGGATTGATCTGATATGGCGGGAAGAGCAAGAAAAAAAGCGGTCTGCAATACCTGCACGCTTAAGCTGGTGCAGACGGCCTATCGGCGCGCGCCGATCTTCCGGATGGTTCGCGAACCCCTCAAATGGGGAATAAAAGTAATGGCCGGCCTGTACCGGATTGACCCGGAAGAATATGAGGTGCGCTCACCCGCCTGTTTCGGATGCCTGCGGTTTCAAAAGCTGGCCTTGAAAGAGAAGTCCGCCCTGTTTCGCCGCCTCAATGCGCTGGTGAATCCTCTGTTCGACGCGCTCCTGGCGAAAATCGTCACGGAAGAAGAAATGCGGCAGGCCACAGTTCACGCCAGCCAGGCGATGTCAGGCCGGGAAAACAGACCACAGCAGGGGACGTCTTCGCCGATGGCATCACAAAAATAGGATTGCATGATCCCGGCAGCAGCGGCCGGACCAGCCGGCCCGGCCGCCGCAGGGTTGTCCTGTGTCCTTCCTTATAAATTGGTAGTTGTTTGCCCATTTGTATTCGCCGGGCGCTGAAAAAGGCTGCGCCGAAAGGGCAAAGGCGCACTTCGTCTCTCTGCTGCTGCGGATATTTCTGAATGGGATTGACAAGCCGCCATAATTATCTTGACAAGTCCATGCGCGTTTTTTTATAGTGGCGCATCAAAAAAGAAGGTCTTATCAATTACCGCATGGCTTCGTGCTTCTTGATAGACAAAAAATAAAATCAAAACAAAAATAATGTTCCCGGGTTCAGAAGATGAGGATTTCTTCAAACTCACCGTCGCGGGTATTCGTGAAAATAAGACAAGTCGGATAAAAACCTGAATTTCCAAGGAGGTTATTAATGATGCAAAAAGCACTGCAGACAGCGGCAATTGCCACAATCGTCGTTTTATGGATGGGAGCTTTTTTTCTGCCGGCGGCGTCCCTGGCGGGAGAAAAAACCAGGGACGGACGTTTCATCGCTTATGACGACGGAACCGTTCTGGACACGAAAACAAATCTGGTGTGGGCCGCACAGGATAATGGAAGTGATATTTCCTGGGAGGATGCCCGCGAGTACTGTGCCGGTTATCGTGGAGGCGGTTATTCGGACTGGCGCATGCCGTCACAGGACCAGTTGGCGAAATTGCTGGACACGGGTAAAACTCAGCAGGCCAAATGTCATAAGAGCTTAAAAATTCATCTGTCCACAAAGCTGATCAATCTATCCTGCACGAACGTCTGGGCGTCTGAAAAAAGCGGTTTTCATATTGCCGGCTACGATTTTTCACGGTGTGAGCGCATCTCTTCCAGAGCGTCCAATACGAAATTCTTCAGAGCGCTGCCGGTACGCTCTCAGGTTGCCCTCCCCGCTTCTGTCTCCGAGAAACAGAAAGCGGATTCCTTTTCTGCCTCCGGAAAACAGACAGCGGATTCCTTCGTGAGCCCGACGCTGGGAGCGAAATTTGTTTTGATTCCGGCAGGAACCTTTACGATGGGATCCCCGGTCGGTGAAAAGGGAAGATCGCGCGCAGAGATCCCGCATCTGGTGACGATCAGCCAACCCTTCTACATGCAGACGACGGAAGTGACGCAGGGGCAGTGGCGCCGCGTCATGGGAAACAATCCTTCTCATTTCAGTTCTTGCGGCGACGATTGCCCTGTCGAGCAGGTATCGTGGAAAGATGCCGAAGCGTTTATCGAAAAGCTCAACCGCATGGAAGGAACGGATCAATACCGCCTGCCCACGGAAGCCCAGTGGGAGTATGCCGCGCGGGCGGGGACGCAAACCCGGTTTCACTCGGGGGAAAACTTGCTGCGTAGCGCCTGGTACTATCACAATTCCGGCAGCCAGACGCATCCGGTCGGCCAAAAGACCGCCAATGCCTTGGGTCTTTACGATATGCACGGCAATGTCAAGGAATGGGTGCGGGACTGGTACAGCAACTACCCGTCCGGAAGCGTGACTGATCCTGAAAGCCCGCCTCTCAAAGGTGTGCGTTTGGACCGCGACCGCCGCATCTATCGCGGCGGCGACTACAGCGATAATGAGCGGGAGTGCCGGTCGGCGCGCCGCAACTACACCAGCTCCGAAAGCCGTTTCAGAGGTCTGGGATTTCGTCTGATCAGGACGCCTTGAAGCAAGCGGGACACCGGGGGCAAGGAGGGGGCTCCTGCATGATTGCTCGGTTTTATTTTCACCGCATCATGCAGGACGGACTTCATAAAGCGTATGGCCGCTGACGACCTGAGACAACACCCGGGCGCTGCCCTTCATTTGAAAGGACTGGGCGCTCAGCTGCTCGGCGGCGCTCGCCGATTCCTCGGCGGTTGCCGCAGCGCTCTGGATGGCGTTATTCATGTCCGAAATGGCGCCGGTGATTTGTGTGATGCCCTGCGCCTGCTCCCGCGACGCGGCTGTGACTTCTCCAAGCAGTGTCGTCACCTTATCGGTGATCGTCCTGTTATTGGATAATTCCGCACTGATTTGCTCGAATAAGGCATATGCCTGCCGGATTTTGTTTGTTGAATCCTCTATCAGGGAAGCTGTGTTTTTGGCTGCGTCCGCCGACCGCAGCGCCAGGTTTCTGACTTCTTCGGAAACAACGGCGAAACNNGGCTCCCGCTTCACCGGCGCGCGCGGCTTCCACAGCTGCGTTCAGGGCAAGCAGATTCGTCTGGAAGGCGATTTCATCGATGGTTTTTATGATTTTTGCCGTTTCTTCGGCCGCCCGGACGCTCGCGTTGACGGCGTCCTGCATGTTTCCCATTTTTTGACTGATGACCTCGTAACTTTTTTTGGCTTCCACCGCCATGAGTTTGTCCGCCTGTGCGGCATGGTCCGCGTTCTGGGAGGTCATGGAAGACATCTCTTCCAGGGATGAGGAGAATTCCTCTATGGAAGCCGCCTGCACGGAAGCGCCTTCGGCGAGTGTCTGGCTGGAAGTGGATACCATGCCGGAGGCTGTGTTGACCTCGTTTGCCGATCTTGAAATATCATCGGCGATGTTATTGAGTTTCCGGATCAGGAACTTTCCCACGAGGACGAAATTGACAACCATGATGACCAGTCCGAGGATCATGGACGTGCTCACCGCCAAGGGATTGGAGAATCCGCCCAATTTTGTTGAAAGAGATGTGTTGCCGATAATGATCACGATGCCCGGAATCAGCCACAGGAACAGTTTGTAAGTCAGATTCTTGCCGTAAATCGTTCTCAGGACGATGGCGATCAATCCGGCGGCAATTAAATCCATCACTAAAAGAATAACATAATCCAGAACAAATTTCATAAGTCTGCTCCTTTATGCCGTATGGTGTCTTTCAATGAACGTTTACTGCGTTTACTAGATCGGCCACGCGGGCAGAAAAAATAAATAATTTTTACACAAAAACGCCTGGTGCAGGGCATTGCGGCGTTTTTTGCGACCGTAAGGCGCGAATCATAAAAGCTTATCCATCTTTCAATCGTTCAATTTGAAAAATCCCGAAAGGCCATAAAATTTTTCGGCCGGGATATTGAAGGAGCTTCCCGCAGAGTCAATTTCAGGAATTGACCGATCGATGATTCTATGCAAAATTATGTCCGGCATTAAAAAGATCAAGCGCCTTGCCTTTCTTCAGAGTATCTGACTGTGGCTCGTTGCCGTAATTGTGCCGGTTGGCTCTTAAAATATTCATTTGGGTTCATGGATCGATATGTCTATTGAACAGATTGTCATCATCATCGCCGTCTTTCTTGTCGCGAGCGCGGTTCTG
>DBPV01000013.1:293-3428 GCA_002304995.1 Syntrophaceae bacterium UBA1411 | reverse complement strand
CGGGCGGGCGGGGCGCGATCCCCGAAACACCCAAGCCGGGAGATCCGGTCTTCCGCAAGGTCACAAACATCATCCTGGGCAACAACACGGTCGCGTGCCGGGGGGCCGTGGAGCAGGCTCGCGCTCTCGGCTACCATGCCTGTCTTCTCACCTCTTCGCTCACGGGCGAAGCGCGCGAGATGGCCCATCTCTTCGCCTCCATAGCAAAGGATATCAGGCGAGGGGCCTCAGAGATGGCGAAACCCGCCTGCATCGTTGCCGGGGGAGAAACCACGGTGACCGTGAGGGGAAGCGGCCGGGGAGGGAGAAACCAGGAGCTTGCCCTGGCGTTCCTCGCCGATGTCCTCGACACCACGGACACTCTGGAAGACGTCTTTTTCCTCTCCGCAGGAACGGATGGAATTGACGGTCCCACCGATGCCGCCGGGGCTTTCGTGATTCCCCGCATGCAGAAGACCATCGAAAAAGAGTATCTCCGTCCGGATGAGTATCTGGCGGCCAACGACTCCTATCTTTTCTTTCAGAGAACCGGAGGTCTGCTGATCACCGGCCCCACGGGCACAAACGTCTGCGATCTCCAGATCCTCATCGTGACCTGATTCGTTCCGCCAGAAGCCGAACTATTCGGCCTCCAGAAGTTCATCGGGGATGGAGGCGCGGTTGACCGCGGCAAACGGTTTGCCGCTGCGGGGGCCGGCCTGATGGAGGGGCGACACATTTTAAGGCAGGAAAGGGGCCGGATCCTTGTCTCATTCAATGATTTCTTCATCTTACAATTTGGCGGCAAATCTGTTAAGTCTTCTGGGCAAATTACTTCTGAAAGGAGAGACACCATGTCACAGCAAAAGCCCTGGCTGAAGTTTTACAAAAACGTTCCGGAAACGATTGACTACCCCCGAGTGACGATGTACGAAGCCCTGATGCAGACCGTGGAAAAATTTCCGGACCGCATCGCCTACGATTTCTTTGATTACACGTCCACCTACCGCCAGTTTGCCCGCGACATCGACCTTTGCGCCAACGCACTGGCGTCGCTCGGCCTGAAAAAGGGCGACCGGATGACGATTTCCATGCCGACCTCTCCGCAGGGCGTCATTTGCTTTTACGCCGCCAACAAGCTCGGCGTTGTGGCCAGCATGATTCATCCCCTCTCCACGCCCGCCGAAATCGCCTATTACCTGAACGTCAGCAAGAGCCGCGTCGCTCTCTCGCTGGATTTGTTTCAGGAGAGTTTTAAAAGCCTTCCTGAAAAGACGCCGCTGGAGCTCCTCATCCTCACCGAAATCTTCGACCAGCTCACCCAGGGGCAGCCCATGGCGGAAAAACCCGCGCCGGGCGCGGGGCCGGCCGTCCGGTGGTGGAAGGAGCTCATGACCGCGGCGCATCCGCAGGCGCCGCAGGCCGATATGGGAACGGACGAAATGGCCGTCATTCTTTACAGCGGCGGAACGACCGGCTTCCCCAAGGGCATCATGCTGTCCAACTACAATTTCATCAGCGAGGGGCTGATGGTCGCCAACTGGGGCGGAGGCGAACTGATGGCGGAGGATTCCTCCGTTCTGGCCATCCTGCCCATCTTCCACGGCTTCGGCCTGGGCGTCTGCTGCAACGCCGCTTTCATGGGCGGCAGCAAAAGCATTCTCGTCCCCCAGTTCACGCCGGAGATCGTCGCCGACCTGATCCGGAAGAAACGTCCCAACATCATTGTCGGGGTGCCGACGCTTTACGACGCCCTCGCCAAAAACGAAGTGTTTCAAACCACCGATCTGAGCTGCCTTAAAAATACATCCTCCGGAGCCGACTCGCTGCCCCGGACCGTCAAGGAAAGGTTTGAAGAAGTCGTCAAAAGACAAAACGGCAGCGTTCAGCTGGTGGAAGGATACGGCCTCACCGAGGCCGTCACCGCGATCATGTCCACGCCGGTTGACGGCTACCGGGAAGGCAGCGTGGGTATTCCGTTTCCGGACATGCTGGCCAAGGTGGTCGGCATCGGAACAACCGAAGAGGTTCCCATCGGCGAAGAGGGGGAACTCTGCGTCAGCGGACCGGCCGTCATGATGGGCTATCTGGAGCAGCCGGAAGAAACCGCCAAAGTCCTGAAGACCCACGCCGACGGCAGGATCTGGCTGCATACGGGCGATATTTTCACCCAGGACGCGGACGGTTATTTCTACTACAAGCTCAGGCTCAAGCGCATGATCAAGTCTTCGGGCATGAACGTCTATCCGGTTCAGGTGGAAGCGTGTCTGGACAAGCATCCCGACGTGGCGGCGGCGTGCGTGATCGGCGTGCCGGACGAGGCCCAGGTCGAAAAGGTCAAAGCCTTTGTCGTCCTCAAGGATCCGGCCAAGGCATCCCCGGAGATGGAAAAGGCTCTGATCGACTTTACGCGCGAACACCTGATCAAATGGTCCTGCCCGCGCGAAGTGGAATTCACGGACAAGCTGCCTCTCACCAAAGTCGGCAAGATTGCCTACACCGAACTGGAAAAGCAGGAAATCGAAAAACTCCGCAAAGCGGGAAAGTACACGGGAGGAAAATAATGAAGCATCTGGACGAATACCGCCGGGCCGTTGCGGACCCTTCCGATTATGTCCGGCAGCTGAAAAATACGTCGGGCAGGAAAATCATAGGCTACACCTGCTCTTACACGCCCGAGGAAATCATTATGGCCGCAGGCGCCCATCCGCTCCGGCTTTTCGGCACAAAACACCACGTCAGTCTGGCCGATTCCCACCTGCAGGCTTACTGCTGCTCGGTTGTCCGCGGAATTCTGGAGGAGGGACTTTCGCAACGAATCGATTTTCTGGACGGCATGGTTTTTCCCCATACCTGCGACTCCATGCAGCGCCTTTCCGACATCTGGCGGATGAATATCCCCTTTGGATTTCATCTGGACGTCACGTTGCCGGTCAAGCTCGACACGGACAGCGCCAAAGACTACATGATCGACGTTCTGAAAAAATTCCGGATCGATCTGGGCAAAAAACTGGGTGTCGCAATTTCCGACGAGGCGTTGCAAAAGGCGATGGCGACAACGAACGCCATCCGCCAATCCATCCGGACCATTTATGACCTCCGCAGTCAGAACCCCCGTCTTTTGCCCGGAGAAGATCTCTACAGCATCGTCCGCGC
>DBPV01000013.1:0-209 GCA_002304995.1 Syntrophaceae bacterium UBA1411 | reverse complement strand
GTCTATACCCTCATCGAAAAGGCCGAGGGCGGCATTGTCTGGGACGATTTCTGCACAGGCGCGCGCTATTTTACCGGCCTCACGGGTTCGGGAAGCGATCCGATCGCGCAAATAGGCGAGCGGCTCTTAAACCGGGTGGTCTGCCCGGCAAAGCACGTCGATTTTGACGGACGGGCCAGACATCTCATCCGGCTGGTTCGCGAACACAA
>DBPV01000043.1:3509-10207 GCA_002304995.1 Syntrophaceae bacterium UBA1411 | reverse complement strand
GCCGGCCCTGTTCGAACAGCCGTTCGCGGAAATCGGGATGGGCGATGCTGATCATCGCCATGGCGCGCTCCTGGACGTTCTTGCCGAAGAGGTTCACGGCGCCGTATTCCGTAATCACGTAGGTCACGTCCGCCGCCGGAATGGCCACGGCTCCCGCGGCCTGCTCGAGGACGATGTTGCTGTGCTGTCCGTCGTCGCTCGTCGACTGGACGACGACGATCGACTTGCCGCCCGGCGCCATCGCCGCGCCCCGGCTGAAGTCCACCAGCCCCGCCACATCGGCGAAATGGTTCTGCGCGATGCCGTCAGCCGCCACCTGTCCCTTGAGATCGACGGACGTCACGCGGTTCACGGCCGTCATCTTGCTGTGACGGGCGATCATAACCGGATTGCTGACATAGTCGCAGGGCCGGAATTCGATGGCGGGATTTCTGTCCAGGTAGCGGTAGAGCTCCTCGGAGCCGACGGCGCCGCTCGCCACCATCTTCCCCTCGTTGAATCCCTTCTTGCGGTTGGTGATGACGCCGCGCCCGGCCAGATCCTTCATGACGTCGAGAATCATCAGCGAATGAATGCCCAGATCGGTCTTGTCGCCCAGCGCGGCGCAGATCAGCTCCGGCGTAAAGCCCGGGCTGATGTGCAGCGTCGAACCGTCTTCGATGAGGCTTGACAGAAGCTTGGCCACGCGGTCCGCGCCCTTCATTTCCGGCGTGGGGTAAACCGTCAGGAGCTCCTCGTCGTGTTCGACGATGTAGTCCACGTCGTCCACGTGGATCATGCCGTAGCCGGGAACAACGGGCATGCGCGGGTTGACCTGAACGATGACGATATCCGCCGCGGCGGCCGCCGCCAGCGTGATATCCACGGAAATGCCCAGGTTGAGCCAGCCGAAGGCGTCGGGAGGCGCGGTTTGAATGAGCGCGCAGTGAATGGGAATGTGGCGCATCTTGAACAGCGACGGGACGGTGTAGAGATTCATGGGCGTGAGAAAACGCCGCGACGCGGTGAGACCCTCGATCATGCCCGACCCCTGGTAGATCGAGCGCACGTGGTAGCAGCGCCCTTTCGTTTCCTCCGCGACGAGCCCCATGAGCGAGCCTTCCAGATTGAGAAAGCGCACCACTTCCACATCGGAAAAATGATCCGTCTGATCGATGAGCGCGCTTACGAGATACTGCGGCTCCGCACAGTAGGAACCGATGAAAACCCTTTTGCCGCGGGAAATGGAGCTGATCGCCTGCTTCGCTGTTACCACCTTGTCCGAATACTTCGTCACACGCCCCTCCTTGAAAAAATGGAATAATCGCTATTTTCCGCGGCCTGAAACTTCCGCCGCGATTTCTTTCAAACCTTCCTGATCACAATGTTTGACGCGGATCAGCCCCTCCCCCTTTTGGCCCTTGTTCTTCCGGATCCTTTTTTCCGGTCAGAAGCAGCAGGATTCCCGCCAGCAACATATACGCCGCAGCCAGGCCGTAGTGCGCGGTTCCCGGCGCCCGCCAGGGCAGATAGAGCTCCCCGGTGGGCAGAACCGAATGAATCACGCCGCCAAGCGTCAGCGCGCCGCAGACGGCCGCGCACAGGGCCGCGAGCCTCGCGCGGTGGTCGATGAGAAACGCCAGCATGCTGCCCCAGAGAAGACCCGTCAGAATAAAGCCGTTGGACAGCATTGTCAGCGTCTGATGGAGCTGCTGCAGGCGCGGCGGCAGCCGGTCGGGCAAAATATTCAGCGCGCCCAGGAACTGCCCCAGGACAATCATCAGCAGGCCGGCAATGACCGGCAGGAAACTCAGGCTCACCGCCGGCGAATGGGCGGGCGGCGATTCCCGGTAGGCCTGATGAACGATTTCAAAGCCGACAAAGATAAAGATCGGCGCAATGACCGCCCGCGGAATGAGCGCGACGAACAGCGACATGAGCCCGACCATGGCGCAAAGCCCCACGGCCAGTCCCGTAACCAGCGTATAGCGCCAGGTGGCGCCCATTTTCTTGTAGGCGGGATGGCCGATGTAAGGCGTCGTCTGCGCCACGCCGCCGAAGAAGGCGGAAAGAAGCGACGTTACGGCTTCGGTGAGCAGAATGTCGCGCGTTTGATAGCGGTCGCCCGCCAGGCGCGCGCTTTCCGTATTGTTGATGCCGCCGACAATCGTGAGAATGCCGAAGGGAATGGCGATCGGCAGATAATGAATGCTCTGCGGGAGCGATTGCAGAAAACCGATCGAAAAAACCGGCAGGCACAAAGACAGATCCCAGGACGGCGGCTGATACTCCGGCAGATGGCCGGTCATCCCCAGCGCAAAGTGAATGAGCGTTCCGAAAACCAGCGCCGCCACAATGCCGTGAATGCGTCCCGGCAGCTGCAAGCGGCTGAACAGCGCGGCGAAAATCAGCCCCAGCGCCACCATGCCGGCCAGCGCCTCATTGAAGATTTCGATCATCGGCAGAAAGCCCAAAAGCAAAAGGCCGATGCCGGCGATCGACCCCAAAAGCCCCGCCGTGGGAATGTTGCGCTGGATCCAGCTTCCGAAAAAGGCGGTCACGACTTTGACCAGACCGATCATGAAGAGGGTCGCCATGCCGACATGCCAGGTGAGGATCGCGTCGCGCGTGGCCACAAACGTCGGGCCCAGAACGGCGTACGCGATGCCGATGGTGGAGGGCGTGTCGAGCCCCAGCGGCATGGCCGTGACGTCCCGGCGGCCGGTTTTGCGCGCCAGGCGGACGGCGAGCCACGTGTAAACGAGGTCGCCCAGCAAAACGCCGATGGCCGTGCCGGGGATCATGCGCGTCAGGATGATATCCACGGGATAGTTAAATGTGAAGACCAGAATGGCGTTAAGAAAAATGAGAACGCCCGCGTTGTCCAGAAACAGGGCGAGAAAAGCGGTCGCTTCGCCCCAGAATCTCCCGTGCTTCGTCGCGCTCCCCCCGTTCGCCATGCCCCTTGTCCGATCCTTCGTTCGCGGCTTGCGCCGCCAAGCGGTTAAGGTTGGAGCTATAGCCGAAACCGCTGTTTTTGACAATCCCCTTTTACAAACCAGGCACGTCATCCGGCGCATTCGGGGAAGGCACCCGGCAAGACCCGGCGAATGAATAATCGCCGCCGTGGAAGGGAAACGCTGGGATCGGACCTTCAGGTCCGCAAAGCAAAGGCGGGGCTGAAGCCCCGCCCTACATTACTGATAGTTGAGGGTTTTGCCTGTGCAGGGCGAAGCTTCAGCTTCGCCAAATCCGGCGGGTTTGAAAACCCGCCCTACGGTGCATGAACTTCAGCGGATAATTATTTTTTGCGGCGGGTCTGAAGCCCCGCCCTACATCCACGAGCCATGAGNNAGCTACGAGCTACGAGCTACGAGCCATCCCCTATCCACCATCCACCATCCACCATCCACCATTCACTATTCACTATTCACCATCCACCCTCCCCTATTTCAAATCCGCAAAGCACTTCAAACCGCCCAGAGACGAGGTGTTCCGGACGGCGTTCACCACGGCGCGCTCCATGACGCGGGCGGCCAGAAGGCCGACGGTGCTTAAGTCCGCTTCCACAAGGCCGGTGGCAAGAGCGAAGATCGTATCGCCGTCCACCATTGAATGCGCGGGCCGCATCGTCCGGGCATAGCCGTTGTGCGCCATGGAGGCCAGTTTCGCCGCTTGGGCCTTCTCAAGCGCCGCGTTGGTGGCGACTACGCCGATGGTCGTATTGCCGGCAAACAGGTTCTTCTTTTCGGCGTAGACGGCAATCATCGCCTCTTCCGTATCGGCCGGCGTCCGGCCGTCTTCGCTCAGGAGCCCGGCAAGCTTTTCTCCGGTTTGCGGATCGATTACGTCGCCCAGGCAGTTCACCGCAACGAGCGCGCCCACCTGCAGACGGTCGATCTCAAGGGCATACATGCCCAGGCCGCTTTTCATGGCGCGGTTCATGCCCAGAATCTTGCCCACCGTGGCGCCCGTGCCGGCGCCGACATTGCCCTGCGGGCAGCTCCGGCCTGCGTTTCGGCAGGCCTCATAGCCCATTGCCTTGTCCGGCCGGATTCGCCAATCGCCGAAGGTGAGATCGAAAAGCACCGCGCCGGAAACGATCGGCACGCGCGTCACGCCAACGTCAAAACCGATTGCCCGCTCTTCCAGATACTGCATGACGCCCGCCGCCGCGTCGAGGCCGAAGGCGCTCCCGCCCGCGAGCATCACCGCAAATATTTTCTGCACCAGATTCACCGGATTGAGGAGGTCCGTCTCGCGCGTGCCCGGCGCGCCGCCGCGCACGTCCACGCCGGCTGTCGCTCCTTCGCGGCAAATCACCACCGTGCAGCCGGTGGCGGCGGCGAGGTTCTGGGCATGGCCCACTTCAATGCCGTCAATGCCGGCAAAGTCGATTTCCCGCATGGTTTTCTCCTTATTTCACATACGCGATGATCTGGATCAGGACGCCGTCCGGATCCCGAATGAAGGTGGTGAGCCGGTCCGGCCGGGAAGCAAACGGCTCCATGAGCACTTCTGCCCCCCGGGCGCGCGCGCCTTTCACGAGCGCGGCAATGTCGTCCACGACCACGCTGAAATGATTGAGTCCCGTCATGGCGGACGGGTCCGCCTGTGTGTCGGTCGGGCCCGCCTGTTCGATTTCAATTTGAATGGTGTCGTTGCCGACGAAGGTGAAAACCTTGCCCCAGATCTCCACCTCATCCACAACGGAAAGCCCCAGAACATCGCAGTAAAACCGGATCGACGCCCGGCTGTCTTTCGCCTTGATGCCCAGATGATACCATCTCATGTCAGCCTCCGATCTTTTCCCGGGTGAGCCGGAAGCACAAGGCCGCGACGTCGAGCGTTTTGGCGATGTCTTCCTTCTGCATGGCCGCGCAGACAAACCAGTTGTGGTGCGGATGGAAGAAGATGCCCCGTCGCGCCGCCTCGCCGCAGAAAAACCGGTTGGTTTCAAAAAGCGGATCGTCGGCAAACGTCATGTACGGCATGGCCGGCGGGCCGGTGACGCTGACCCGGACGCCCGCGGCGACCGCCGCGTCGTTGAGGCCTTTCATGAGCATCGTTCCCATCTCGCGGATGTGGTCGATCACCCCGCCGGTTTGGATTTCGTCGATGCAGGCCAGGGCGGCGGCAAAGGGAACGCCGGAAAAGAAGTGGGTGCCGGTAAAGAAGATGGTTTTGGCCGCCTCGAGCAGTTCGCGGCGGGCGCCGGCGACGGAAATGGCGTAGCCGTTGGCCATGGCCTTGCCGAAGCACTGGATGTCGGCCTTCCAGCCGTAATGCTTCGCGCTTCCCGCGAGATCCAGGCGGAAGCCGCAGCGGATGTCGTCCATGATGATCATAAAGCCGTCCTGCCCCGCCAGGGTGTTGACCGCCTCCACAAACGCGGGCGACGGCAGTTCCTGGTCGCGCATGGCGTCGTGCCGGTGCGGCGTGAGCACCACGCCCGCGACGCTTCCCCGATGCTCGGTCCAGACACGTTTGAAGTCCTCCGCGTCGTTGTATTCAAAATAATGCACGTGGGTTTTCCACTCCTCGGGCACGCCCTGGCCGTGCGGCTGGCACCAGAAGTGCGATCCGTGATAGGACCCCTTCGCGAGCAGGATGTCCATTTTTCCGGTGTACACCCGGGCCAGGGTGATGGCGTAGGAGGTCACGTCGGAGCCGTTTTTTCCGAACACGCACCAGTCCAGGCCGTCGATCGTCTCCGCCATCTTTTTGGCCAGGGGCAGCCACAAATCCGAGGGCAGCGTAAAGCAGTCGGCGTTTTCCCATTGCTTCTTCGCCGCCGCGTCCACGCGCGGATGCTTGAGCCCCAGCAGATTCGTCCCGAAGGAGCACATGTAATCGATGAACTCGTTTCCGTCCACGTCCCAGATCCGGCAGCCTTCGCCGCGCTTGATAAAGGCCGGATAGGATCCGAAGGTGAGAAAGCTGGGCGTCCGGGGCCCGTAGATGCCGTTGGGCAGATATTTCTGCGCTTCCTCGAACAGTTGGTACGACCGGGTAAATTCATAGAGCTTCATCAGTGTCCTCCTTAATAGATGATCAATATTTCGTTGCGGCTATGCGCCCGCCCAGCGCAGGATATACGCCATGGCAATTCCCAGATAGGTTCCCACGACCCAGCCGATGATCCCGGTGATCACGCCCGAAAGCACCAGTTCCCGGTTTTTGAGCGCCGAGGCGACCAGCGGCACCAGCGGCGGCGAACAGATTCCCGCCACGGAGGTAATGATGACCGTGTCCGCGTCGATTCGGAAGATCCGCGCCAGCGCCACATGCAAAAGCAGGCACACCAGAACCGTAAACGCCACATAGGCGAGCATGACCGGCGCCGTGGCGACCAGTCGGTTGAAGTCCGCCATGGAACTCACCACCAGACAGAAAATCAAAATGAAGTAGTTGCCGAGCTGGTAGGTCATCCGAATGCTGCGGACGGCAGGAATAAAGGAAAATAAAATACCCAGCGTGGAAATGGCCAGAATCGCGACGACGAAAGCCGCATCCTCCGGAAAGACCAGAAAGGCGAGGCCGCCCGCGGCAAAAATCAGGACGGCCAGTCCCAGCGCTTTGGCGAGCCCGACCCTCGTCGGCCCCGCGAAGATGCCCGCGTAGGAATTGAAGTCCGGCTCCTTACCTGCGGGCGATGCTCCGCCGGCCGCGAAAGACGGCAGGAAAAGCTCCAGCACTCTGCGCCCGACGGTCATCAG
>DBPV01000043.1:0-3494 GCA_002304995.1 Syntrophaceae bacterium UBA1411 | reverse complement strand
CCCAGGTTGACGGTGCCGCCGGTGTAAACGCCCACGAACATGCCGGCGATCTTCCAGGTTTCCCCGCCCACGGCGAAGCGGAAGATAAAAAATCCCGCCGCCGCCACGAGAACAACGGCCAGGATCTGCAAACCGAAGGACAAAAGCGATTTTCCGGCCAGCCGGCTCCAGCGGCGCACGTCGATGGAAAAAAACATCAGCGGCAGCGCCAGGCCGATCGTAACCAGCATCAGCAGGTTCTGCAGGGTCGCCAGACCGGCCGGAATCAGGCCGAGGTTACCGACGATCAAGCCGGCGATATAACAGATGACGACGGCGCCCAGTTTGTTGAAAACGGAATATCTCCCGGCCAGATAAACGGCAATCGCCGGAAATAAAAGATAAAAAAAGATTAAGGCCACAGTTGTCACAGCACTCCTCATGACAGGGCAGATCCATCAGCCGCGCGGGATGGCGCCGTAATACAAGCCTTGCCGCAGCCAGCGGCGGAAATACTTTTTTCTTGCGGCAGTATAGGCAAAATGGCGATCCGTGTCAAAGGGGATTTGGGCAGCCGCCGGTTTTTTTCCTTTTCGGCCGGGTGCACCACGCAAGAGGCGCCGGGAATTTTCCCGACGCCTCTGTGTTTTTATCCGATCGCGCCGAGCGCGGTTTTGCAGCCTATCCGACCGGCTTTTGTTTGGCCACCGTCCGGGCGCAAAGCTGGCCGAACACCAGACAATCGACCGTGGCGTTATGGCCGAGGCGATTGGCGCCGTGCGTGCCGCCGGAGACCTCGCCGGCCGCGAAGAGGCCGGGGATCGGTTTGCCCCAGCGGTCGATCACTTCGCCGGTGGTTCCCTGCACCCGCAGGCCGCCCATGGTGTGGTGGCGCTGCATGGCCCGGCTGTTCGCGGTGAAGGGGCCCGTCCGAAGCGGAACCAGAACCGTCGGATGCTTGTCGAACAGGGAGTCTTTTTTCGCGTCGCAGGCCGCGTTGTATTCCTTGACGGTTGCCGCCAGGCTGTCCTTGGGCAGGCCCAGTTTGGCTTCCAGCTCCTCGATCGTGCCCGCCGTAACCGCCGGCAGCGGCTCAAAGAGCGGCTGCGCCAGAACCGCCTGCTTGATGACGTCGCGGCGGTCGCTTTCATTAACGAAACGCTTGCCTTCCTTGTTAACAAAGATCCGGTAGGGCATGCTCGCCGAGGCTTTGCGGACTTCTTCGCTCGCGATGAGGAAGAAACTGGCCTTGTAAGGCGGTTTGACGTCGTTGAGCGGAATCGCCTGGATGTAGTCCATGTGCAGCGTATCCGCCCCGATGTCCTGGGCGAATTTGATGCACTCGCCGGTGGCGCCGGGATGATTGGTGGTGCCCGTTTCGGCCAGACGCCTGTCCAGCATCGTCACCCATGCGATATTGGCGCCGAAGCCGCCGCTGGCCAGGATGACGCCGCGTCTGGCCTTGAAATACATTTTCCGGCCCTTGCTTTTCACCTCCACGCCCAGCACGCGGCCTTCAAGCGGCTTTTCGCGGACCAGGCCCGTCACCTCGTGGTTCAAGAGAATGGGCTGCCCGATGCGTTCCAACTCGTCGAGCTGCGCGCGGACATTGGCGGCGCCCATTTTCCACAACTGGCCTTTGGGATCCGTGTAGGTTCCCGGATAGTGCGTTCTTTCCCACAGCGAGCCGTAGCCCCGCACGACCTTTTCCGGCCATTTGACGCCGAGACGCTCCAGATAATTGACCGCGTCGTCCAGGGCGTGATCGACAAAATAGCGCACCTTTTCCGGATCGTTGATATTGTCACCGCCTTCCATCGTGTGCTTGAAATGCAGATCCGTGGAATCTTCAATCCCCTGGCGCTTCTGGCGCACGGGGTCCGCGGCGTTGGCGCCGCCGTGGGCAATCACCGAATTGCCTCCGGCAACGGGCATTTTCTCGAGAATCAGAACCTTCATTCCAAGCTGCCGCGACACGATGGCCGCGGCCAGGCCGGAATAGCCTGTCCCCACGATGACGACGTCCGCCGTTTTATCCCATTTTTTCGGAACCGGGATCGCCTCCGCATTTCCCGGAAAAAGCGAGAAAGCGCCGACGGCCGCGCCCGCCACCGCCGTCGTTTTGATAAAATCTCTTCGCGAAAGGGCGTCCTTTTGTTTCTTTTCTTTGCTGTCCATATTTCTGCCTCCTGTGTTTACGGTAATGTTTACCTGTTGACGCTTGCCACTGCCTTAGCCGACGTGACGAACTTTATAACGCAGGGCGCCCCGAAAAGCAAGAAAGACGGGTTTCCCGCCGTTTTGCGGTCCGGCCCGCCCGGAGCGGCGCGCAAAGCCGAGACAAGAGCGCATTCCTTTCCGGTTGCAATGTCCTGCGGAATGTGTATTCTGCCGCAGACGATGACATCATTTCGCGAAGGGCCGGCATGACAAACCGCATCTGTTTGAACAATTTTCTCCCCTGGCTGGCGGCCGCGGCAGGCGGCGTTCTGGCGTTTCTGGGCTACGCGGGCTTCGACCAGTTTTACCTGGGGTGGATCTGCCTGGTTCCGGTGCTGTGGGCCATCCGCCACCAGAGTCCGGCGCGCGCCTTTTTTCTCGGCTGGGTCGCGGGCATCGTCGGACACGGCGGCGGCTTCTACTGGATCATTTACATGTTCGAGCACTTCGCAGGGCTCTCCTGGCCGCCCGCGCTCGCCGGACTTGTGCTTCTCGCGGCGGCCAACGGCGTGGTTTTTGCCGTTTGGGCGGGGCTGACACGGCTTGTCACGCGGCAAACCGGCTGGAGCGTCCTCTGGGTCGCTCCCGTCATCTGGACCGCGCTCGAGAAATTCTGGCCGGAGGTTTTTCCCAACTACCTGGGCGCCGGCCAGTATCCATTGACGGCGCTCACGCAGATTGCCGACGTCACCGGCATTCTCGGCGTCACCTTCCTGGTGGTCTACGCCAACGCCTTCGTCTACGCAATCATCGAACGGCGGTTGAACCGGCAGCCTTTTGACTGGAAGCCCGCCGCGGTCTTCGTCGCGGTCTTCGCGCTTGTGCTGGCGTACGGAACCTTCCGCATGGCCGGTATCGACCGCCAGGCGGCGGAGGCCGAAAAGCTGACGGTCGGCCTGGTGCAGGCCAACCGCGGCATGGGAGAAAAGCACCTCTACCGGAACCAGGTGGTGCGCGAGCATCAGGCCATGTCCCGCGAGATCGCTTTCAGCCGCAACCCGGATTTGATTGTCTGGCCCGAAAACATCCAGGCGGCCGCGCTCCAGTCCCGGACGGGACAGCTGCCGCCCGACCTCCTGGGCGATCTGGGCGTCCCCGTGCTGTTCGGAGGAATTCTGCAGCTCGACGTCGCGGGCGAAACGCGCTTTTACAACAGCGCGGTGCTGGCCGACGAGCGGGGAGCCATCCTGGGCACGTACGACAAGATGGTGCTGGTGCCCCTGGGCGAATACATTCCCTTCGGCGACACCTTTCCGGTTTTGTATTCCTGGTCGCCTTACACCGGCAGGCTCTGG
>DBPV01000023.1 GCA_002304995.1 Syntrophaceae bacterium UBA1411 | reverse complement strand
GGACGAAACCGATTTCAGCGTGGTGGACAAGGTGTCGGAAGCCAACGACAACGTCTATCAGCTCATGGCGCGCCCCTGGACCAAACTCTGGACGACTCAGCTATCCGCGGAGATTCTCCGCTGGCTGCATCCGCTGCGCACGCAGCGCTACCTCTTTGCCGACATCAATCCCCTGATGCGGCCGGTCAAGAATATCGCCTCCATCGTGCGGACCCACCGGACGCCGGCGGCCCCGGACAATCCCTTTACGGCGCTCGAGCGGGACTGCTCCGCGTTTGTCGAAAACACGCTGGATATCTACCGCGACTGGCGCGACCGCAACCAGGAGCACCTGTTTCAACTGATTTACGGCAGCGACTGGCTGAGGGGCTTCTTTCCGCCGCCGGAACCGGCTTCGCCTGCGGAAACGTCCGACGCCGAGCACGCCGATTACGACCGGCGCCTCCTGGCCGTCGCCGAAGGAGGGCACGCCGCGGGCCTGATCCGCATTTACATGGCCGTGGCCAGGCTGGGCCAGCAGGTCAAGAGAAAACATTTTGAAATCGGCGGGGAAATCGCGCGGACCCACCGGGTGCTGAAGAAACTCCGCCCCGCGCAGTTCAAAAAGATCATGCACGAACAAACCGCCATTTTACAGGCCGACGAGGACAAGGCGCTGGGCGCCCTGTCCGTCCTGATCAGGGACAAAAACGACCGCGAGGAGGCGCTCGGCGTCGCCCGCCGCCTGTGTCTGGTGGACGGGGTATACAACGACGCGGAAAAGGTCCTCGTGGAAAAGATCAGGAAGGGGCTTGGGCTCTAGGGATCTGTTTATCTTATATACACTTGTTCTTCCCCGTGTATAGAATCAATACATCCCGGACGGCCGGAGGCGGGGCGCCCCGCAGCGCGGCGGGGCGCTGTCGGCCGCAATGCAGGCATTTCAAACGCGCCGGCGCTTCCCGGACGCGCGCGCCCGCGCCCTGAAAGCCTTGCCGCGCGCCTGGTACGGTATTTGCTGCGCCCCTTATGAAATAGTATAATCCGACAAAGGGAATGGTATGCGGCGCGGGCGCCGCTGCGGGGCAGTTGATCCATAATATCTTGATTATAAAAGTATTTACGGGCCGGGCGGCTGCGCCGTCCGCGGCAAAACCATTTTTTTCACCGTATAGTAAAAAAACATAAGGAGACAGGAATATGGCAGAGGTCGTGACATTTGCAAAGGAAGGGTCGGTTGGAGTCATTACGGTCAACAATCCGCCGGTGAACGCCTTGTCGCAGGCGGTCCGGGCGGGCATCAAAGCGGGCATCGCGAAAGGCATGGCGGAGGCCGATGTTTCGGCAATGGTGATTATCTGCGACGGCCGGACGTTCATCGCGGGCGCGGACATCCGGGAATTCGGCAAGCCGCCGATGGAGCCGCATCTGCCGGACGTCTGCCAGTTCATTGAAGATTGCCCGAAACCGGTGGTGGCGGCCATTCACGGAACGGCTCTGGGCGGAGGCCTGGAGATTCCACTGTCCTGCCATTTCCGCATCGCCGTGGCAACGGCCAAAGTCGGCCTGCCTGAAGTAAAACTCGGCTTGCTGCCCGGCGCGGGCGGAACGCAGCGCCTGCCGCGCGTGGCGGGCGTCCAGGCGGCGCTGGAGATGATCACCTCCGGAACGCCGGTGGCGGCGGCCAAGGCCAAGGCGATGGGCATTCTCGATGAAATCGTCGATGGCGATCTGAAGGCGGCGGCCCTGGCTTTCGCGAGGAAAGCCGTCGACGAAAAACTGCCCCTGCGCCGCGTGAGCCGGCTTGCCGCCAAGCTCGACACGCCCACCGTTTTCGAGGATTTCGCCAAGGCCAACGCCCGCAAGTTTCGGGGATTTCTGGCGCCCTACAAGTGCATCGAATCCGTTAAGAACGCCGCGGAGCTGCCCTTTGCCGAAGGCATGAAGAAGGAGCGGGAAATCTTTCTGGAGCTGCAGGCCTCGGATCAGTCCAAAGCCCAGCGCCATGTTTTCTTCGCCGAGCGGGAAGTGGTCCGGATTCCGGGGCTGCCCGACGACCAGCCCACCCGGGCAATCACCTCCGTGGGCGTCCTGGGCGCGGGAACGATGGGCGGCGGCATCGCCATGTGTTTCGCCAACGCCGGCATTCCGGTGAAGCTCCTCGACGTCAAGCAGGACTTCCTGGACAAGGGGCTCGCCATCATTCAAAAGAACTACGCCAATACCGTGGCCAAAGGCTCGCTGAAACAGGAGGTCATGGACAAGCGGATGTCGCTGATCCAGCCCACGCTGGCGTATGAAGACCTGAAGGATGTGGACCTCGTCATCGAAGCGGTCTTTGAAGACATGGCCATCAAGAAGGAAGTTTTCACGAAGCTCGACGCGGTGTGCAAACCCGGCGCGATTCTGGCCTCGAACACCTCCTACCTCAACATCGACGACATCGCCGCCATCACCCGGCGGCCGCAGGATGTCATGGGCATGCACTTCTTCAGCCCGGCCAACGTGATGCGGCTTCTGGAAAACGTCCGGGGCGCCAGGACGTCTCCCGACGTGTACGCCACGGCCATGAAAATCGGCAAAACAATCGGCAAGGTTCCCGTTCTCGTCGGCGTCTGCGACGGATTCGTGGGCAACCGGATGCTGGCCAAAAGAACCCGCGAATGCGGTTTCATGCTGGAGGAAGGGGCGCTTCCCTGGCAGATCGATAAGGTCATTTATAATTTCGGCTTCCCCATGGGCCCCTACCAGATGGGCGACATGGCGGGCCTCGACATCGGTTGGAGAAACCGCAAGGCAAAATTCTCAACGCTCTCCGACCGGGAAAAGAAAAACACGATTCTGGACAAGATCTGCGAAATGGGGCATTTCGGCCAGAAAACCGGCTCCGGCTTCTACAAGTACGACGAGAAGCGCAACGCGACGCCCGATCCGATGATTGAAGAGCTCATCATCAATCACTCGAAGGACGTCGGCATCACGCGACGGACCATCACGGACCAGGAAATCGTCGAACGTGCGATTTATTCCATGATCAACGAAGGCGCGAAGATTCTGGAAGAAGGCATCGCCGCGCGGCCGCTGGACATCGACGTGGTCTGGCTCTACGGTTACGGCTTCCCGGTTTATCTGGGCGGCCCGATGTTTTACGCCGACACGATCGGGCTCGGCAAGGTTTACGACGCCATCCTGAAGTACAGGGATCTGGTGGGCGCCGAATACTGGACGCCTTCTCCGCTTCTGGAAAAACTCGCCAAAGCGGGAAAAGGATTTTACTCCAAATAGGAAGTGACCAAAAATTCTGAACTGACTTAGGATCAAGGGGAGGGGACTATGAAGTATCAGGAGGTTTACGCGCGTTCGATTTCCGAACCTGCGGCGTTTTGGGGAGAAGCCGGCGAGGCCATCGAGTGGACCAAAAAGTGGGACAAGGTTCTAGACGACGCGAACAAGCCGTTTTACCGCTGGTTTGCCGGCGGGGAGCTCAACACCTGCTACAATGCGCTCGACTATCACGTGGCCGAAGGCAGGAAGGACCAGGTGGCGATCATTTACGACAGCCCCGTCACCGACACTGTCCGGAAGATCACGTACGGCGAACTGCTCGAAGAGGTGTCCGTGTTTGCCGGCGCGCTTGGCGGACTTGGCGTGGCGAAGGGCGACACGGTAATCATTTACATGCCGATGATTCCCCAGGCCCTGACGGCGATGCTGGCCTGCGCGCGGATCGGCGCCGTGCATTCGGTGGTGTTCGGCGGCTTCGCGCCCAACGAACTGGCCATCCGCATAGACGACGCCAAGCCCAAGGTGATGATTTCCGCCTCCTGCGGCATCGAAGGCAAGAAAGTCCTGGCCTACAAGCCTCTCCTGGACGAGGCCATCCGGATCGCCGCCCACAAACCGGAAAAATGCGTGATCTACCAGCGGCCGCAGGTCTCAGCCGAGCTTGCAGCCGGCCGCGACCTGGACTGGAAAGCGTTCGTTCAAAACGCTGCGCCGGCGCCCTGCGTGCCGGTGGCGGCCACCGACCCGCTCTATATCCTCTACACGTCCGGAACGACGGGCAAGCCCAAGGGCGTCATGCGGGACAACGGCGGACATGCCGTCGCCCTGAAATGGTCGATGCGCTACATTTACGACGTGCAGCCCGGCGAAGTCTTCTGGGCGGCCTCCGACGTCGGCTGGGTGGTGGGGCATTCCTACATCGTCTACGCGCCGCTGTTGTACGGCTGCACGACGATCGTTTATGAAGGCAAGCCCGTGGGCACGCCCGATCCGGGCGCCTTCTGGCGGGTGATTTCCCAGCACGGCGTTTCCGTCCTGTTCACGGCGCCCACGGCGTTTCGCGCCATCAAGAAGGAGGACCCCAACGGGGAATACCTGAAAAAATACAATATCGCCTGTCTGAGATACCTCTTTCTGGCGGGCGAGCGCCTCGATCCCGACACCTATTACTGGGCCAGCGACATGCTGAAGATTCCCGTCGTGGATCATTGGTGGCAGACGGAAACCGGCTGGCCCATCGCGGCCAACTGCATGGGCATCGAGCGCTTCCCGATCAAGGCGGGTTCGCCCACCAAACCGGCGCCGGGCTACAATGTGCAGATTCAGGACCTCGACGGCAAAACCCTGCCCAACGGCCAGGAGGGCGCCGTGGTCATAAAGCTGCCCCTGCCTCCCGGCTGCCTGCCGACGCTGTGGAAGGACGACAAGCGCTACCTGGAATACGTAATGGAACGCCCCGGCTACTACATGACGGGCGACGGCGGCCGCTTCGACGAGGACGGCTACCTGTACATCATGGGCCGCATCGACGACGTGATCAACGTCGCCGGCCACCGGCTTTCCACGGGGGCGATGGAGGAAATCGTTGCCCGGCACAAGGATGTCGCGGAATGCGCGGTGCTGGGCGCGGACGACCAGCTCAAGGGCCAGGTGCCGGTGGGCTTCGTCGTTTTGAAAGCCGGCGTGGACCGCAAGCCCGAAGAGATCATCGCCGAACTGGTGCAGATGGTTCGAAACGAACTGGGGGCGCTGGCCTGCTTCAAGGAAGCGGCGGTCGTGAAGGCCCTGCCCAAAACGCGGTCGGGAAAGATTCTCCGCAGCACGATGCGCAAGATCGTGGACGGCAAGGAATACGTGGTGCCTTCCACGATCGACGATCCGGCGGTGCTGGGTTTCATCGAGGAATCGGCAAAGACCATCGGGTATGGAAGGAAGTAAAAGAGAATTGCAGGGAACGGTCTTGTGACCCCGCGCCACCAACAGGGGGTTAGGTTATCGCGACCGTTCCCTGCGGGTATTGGAAAAGAAGGAGTGATTTATGGAATTCAAATACGATGTTCGCGATTTAAAATTTATATTGAAAGAGTGGCTGCCGACCGGGGAGGTCCTGGCCTGCGACCGCTACAAGGAAAACTTTTCGCTGGACGACATCGACATGCTGCTCAACGAAGGCTACAAGGTCGCCAGGGAAGTCGTCAATCCCATCAACGCGCCGGGCGACAAGATCGGCGTGAAACTCGAAAAAGGCGTGGTCACGCCGGTTCCCGGATTCAAGGAGGCCTACCAGTTTTTGCAGCAGAACGGCTGGGGTTCGTCGAGCGAGTGCATTCAAGTGGACACCGGCATGCCGCTCATCCTCTATAAGGCATGCGCCGAAATGAACACCGCCGCCTGCCCGGCCCTGACCTCCTGCATCAAACTCACGTCCGGCGCGGCCAACCTGATTCTGCGCTTCGGCACACAGGAAGACCGGGACCGTTTCATTCCCAAAATGCTCGACGGCTCCTGGCAGGGCACGATGTGCCTCACCGAGCCCAACTTCGGCTCGGACACGGGCGACATCATCACCCGCTCCTATCCGACCGACGACCCGCGCATCTGGAAAATCAAAGGCACCAAGATGTTCATCACCGCCGGCGACCAGGGCACGGGCGAAAACACGATCCACCTGCTTCTGGCCCGCCCCGAAGGCGGAGCGCCGGGATCGCCCGGCATCGGCCTGTACATCGTTCCCAAGTACTGGGTCAACGAAGACGGTTCGCTGGGAGAATCCAACGATGTGACGACGGTGGGCGTCGAACACAAGATGGGGCTCCACGCCCAGGCCACGGCGCTTTTGAACTTCGGCGACGACGACAACTGCCGCGGCATTCTGCTGGGGCCCGCTCCCGACGCCAAAGGCTACTCGCAGGGCCTGGCCATGATGTTCCATATGATGAACGAATCCCGGATCGGCACGGGGCACAACGCCAACACGCAGGGCGCGGCCGCCTACTGCTTCGCCTCCCAGTACGCCACCGAGCGCATCCAGGGAAGACCGTTCGGCATAAAAAACGCCGAACGGGTGCCCATCATCAAGCATGAAGACATCCGCCGCATGCTTCTGGACATGAAGGCGCACGTGGAAGGCATCCGGGCCATGATCTTCCGGGGGTTTTACTACCTCGACATCGAAAGCAACTCCTCCGACAGGGAGAAAGCCAAACTCTACTCGTCGTTTGCGGAAATCCTCACGCCCATCGTCAAGTGCTACGGCTCGGAGGCTTCCTTAGGCGTGGTCGCCCAGGCCATCCAGGTGCTGGGCGGCGTGGGCTACACGCAGGAGTACCCCGTCGAACAGTACCTGCGCGACTCCAAAATCCTCACCATCTGGGAGGGAACGTCTTTCATCCACGCCAACGATCTCATCGGCCGGAAAATGCGGATGAAGGAAGGCGCGCCTTTCGCCGCCTGGATGCAGGACATCCGGGCCTTTATCGCAGCCAACCAGAATGCTGAAGGATTTGAAAAAGAGATGAAGAATTTGGCCGCCGCCTTTGCCGCCGCGGAAGAGGTCCAGGCGATTTACAGCGCCTGGTGGGCCGACATGGAACATAAGCGCCGGCTCATTCCGCTTTTCGCCCAGAGGGCGCTGTTCGTCTTTGCCCAGGTGTACGTGGCGATGTGCCTGCTCGATCAGGCCCTCATCGCCGCAAAGAAGTCGCAGGGCCTCAAACCCGGCGACGGAGACTATACGTTTTACGCGGGCAAGATCGCTTCCGCCCGCTATTACGCCAACAACATTCTGCCCAACGCTCCGATGCTCGCCGCGCTCATCCGGAGTGAGGAGGATACGGTCCTCACCTGCCCCGAAGAGGCGCTGGTGGTCAGTTAAGAAAAGGCTGTAGGCTGTCAGGTTTGAAGGGGCGGGGGCGCACTCCGCCCCTTTCAGGAAAATCGTCAATAATTCCTTCAGGAGAATGAACATATGAGAGACATCTATTTGGTTGAGAGCGTCCGGACGGGCATTGCCAAGGCCGGAAAGAGCTCGTGGTTTACCCATCTGCGGGCCGACGACATGTCCGCGCTGGTGATCAACGAAGCAATCCGCCGGGCGGGGCTGGCGGACAAAAAGGAAGTCATCGACGACGTCCTCTGGGGCGGCACGGCGCTCATGAAAGACATGGGCTCCAACATCGGCCGCTACGCGGGCATCGTGGCGGGGCTCCCCTACAGCGTTCCCGGCTGCACCGTCGACCGCTTCTGCGCCTCCGGCCTCCAGTCCATCGCCTTCGCGATCGCGTCCATCAACATGGGCTGGGCGGAAGTGATTCTGGCGGGCGGCGCGCAGCACATGACGCATATTCCCATGGGCACCATGTCCGATCCGAATCCCCGTCTGCAGGAGTTCTGCGATCCGAAAATGGTCTCGATGGGCTACACGGCGGAAATGGTCGCCCGCAAGTACGGCGTCAGCCGCGCGGAGCAGGACGAAATGGCGGTGGAAAGCCATGCCAAGGCCCACGAAGCCACGCAAAAAGGCCTCTTCAAGGACGAAATCCTGCCCATTTCCGCGGACGTCCCCCAGGAAGACGGCTCCACCAAAAAGATGGTGGTCGACCGGGACCAGGGCATCCGTCCGGGCACAACGCTGGAAACGCTTGCCAAGCTCGAACCCGTCTTCATCAAGGATGAAAAAGGGACGGTTACGGCGGGCAACTCCAGCCAGACCAACGATGCGGCGGCCTGCGTGGTCGTCGCGAGCGCCGAGGCCTGCGCAAAATACGGCCTGAAGCCGAAGATGCGCCTGGTCGCCTATGCGGCAGTCGGCGTCGATCCGGCCTACATGGGCATCGGACCGGCCGTGGCCATTCCGAAGGCGCTTGCGCGCGCGGGCATGAAAAAGGAAGACATCGGCCTGTGGGAAGTCAATGAAGCCTTCGCCGCCCAGGCGGTTTACTGCACCAGGGAACTGGGCATCCGCAGGCACAAGCTGCTCAATCCCAAAGGCAGCGGCATTTCGCTGGGCCATCCGCTGGGCTGTACGGGCGCGCGAATCGCCACGACGATCATGCACGAAATGCCTTTCTACGGCGTGCAATACGCGGTGGAAAGCATGTGCATCGGCCACGGCCAGGGCGCGGCGGCCGTCTGGGAATGGGTGGGAAAGTGAGATAGC
>DBPV01000090.1:10695-41429 GCA_002304995.1 Syntrophaceae bacterium UBA1411 | reverse complement strand
AGTAGCGCAGAGCTCGTAGCTCATGGCTCATGGCTCGTGGCTCGTAGAGAAAAGTGAGTTTCCATTTTAATAAAGCGGAGGGCGGGAATTTTCCCGCCCTTTTTTCTGCACATCTCATCTTGCCGTCGGGAAACATCACGAGGCAATGACCAGCCGCCTCTTGCTTCTTTATGACGTTGCCCGCCAAACCAGGCATGCCGGACAGACGACGTTAACAACCTCTTTTGAGATGTCAGCATAATGGCAGCACGGAAAAAATTTAGTCTTTGACTTTCGGGGTGATCGCGTTTTTCCCGTGCTACCAAATACAACCTAGACCTTCAGGTGATCCGTCCACCAACACCGTTTACCGCTGCTTTTGAGCATCCGATTCATTCTTCGTGCGTCGTATTTGAATTCCATAAACCTCTCCTTCTTTTCCAATACCCTAACGTTACTTCCTTCCATACCCGATGGTCTTTGCCGATTCCTCGATGAAACCCAGCACCGCCGGATCGTCGATCGTGGAAGGCACCACATAGTTCTTGCCGTCCACGATCTTGCGCATCGTGCTGCGCAGGATTTTACCGGACCGTGTTTTGGGCAGGGCCTTAACAATGGCTGCTTCTTTGAAACAGGCCAGCGCGCCCAGTTCATTGCGCACCATCTGCACCAGCTCGCTGATGATGTCTTCGGGCTTGCGGTCTACGCCGGCCTTCAAAACAACAAAGCCCACCGGCACCTGGCCTTTAAGCTGATCATCAGCGCCCAGCACGGCACACTCCGCAACATCTTTATGTTTGGAGACAATTTCTTCCATCGATCCTGTGGAAAGCCGGTGACCGGCGACGTTAATGACATCATCAATACGGCCCATGATAAAGAGATAACCGTCGGTATCGAAACGCCCGCCGTCCCCCGTGATATAAAATCCCGGTCTCTCGGTGACGTAATCCAGATAACGCTTATCATCCTGCCAGAGGGTGGGCAGGCAGCCCGGAGGCAGAGGCAGTTTGATTACCACGGAGCCTTCCTCCCCGTTGGGCAGGGTTTTGCCGTCGAGATCCTGGATCTGCACATTGTAGCCGGGTACCGGTTTGGTGGGCGATCCGGCCTTGATCGGAAAAGGCTCAATGCCCATGCAGTTGGCCGCGATGGGCCAGCCGGTCTCCGTTTGCCACCAGTGATCGACCACGGGAATCTTCAGCATATCCCCGGCCCAGTAATAAGTATCGGGATCGAGGCGCTCGCCCGCCAAAAACAGATAGCGCAGGCAACTGATGTTATATTTCTTCAGATAATCGCCCTTCGGATCTTCCTTCTTGATGGCGCGAAACGCTGTGGGCGCCGTGAACAGCACGGTAACGCCGTGCTGGGAAATGACCCGCCAGAAGGCGCCCGGATCGGGCGTGCCGATGGGTTTTCCTTCATAGACAATCGTGGTACAGCCGTAGAGCAGCGGCGCATAGATAATATAGGAGTGCCCCACCACCCAGCCGACGTCGGAGGCCGCCCAGAAAACCTCGCCGGGTTTCACGTTGTAAATGTTTTTCATCGACCATTTCAGGGCGACGGCATGTCCGCCGTTGTCACGCATCACGCCTTTGGGTTTGCCGGTGGTTCCCGAGGTATAAAGAATATAGAGCGGGTCGGTGGCCGCCACCGGCACGCAGGAAACTGTTTTTGCGTCTTTGACAAAATCATCCCAGTCCAGATCCCGTCCGACCAGGAGAAAGGCCTGAACCTGCGGCCGTTGAAAGATGACGCATTTTTCCGGCTTATGCGCGGCCAGTTTGATCGCTTCATCCAGCAGCGGTTTATAGGCAATGGTCTTTTTTCCTTCAATCCCGCAGGAGGCGGAAATGATCACCCGGGGTTTAGCGTCGTCGATGCGGATGGCCAGTTCGTTGGGGGCAAACCCGCCGAAGACCACGGAATGCACGGCGCCGATGCGGGCGCAGGCCAGCACCGCAACCACGGCCTCCGGGATCATCGGCATGTAGATAATCACCGTATCGCCTTTTTTTACACCGATGCCGGAAAGGGCGCCGGCAAACCGGGAAACTTGATCCAGCAGTTCGCCGTAGGTCATTTGCCGGATGGTATGGGTCACGGGACTGTCATAAATAATGGCCGCCTGATTCCGGCGACCGTTTTCCACGTGGTAATCCAGGGCATTGTAACAGGTATTCAATTCTCCGCCGGCAAACCAGCGGTAGAAAGGTTGATTGCCGTCATCGAGAACCTTGTCCCATTTTCTGATCCATTTGATATCCTGGGCCGCCCGGCCCCAGAAGGATTCGGGATTCTGAACGGACTCCGTGTAAACATCTGCATATTTCATATCACCCAACTTTTAACCTCCTCTGGTTCATGTATTATTTTTTAAAGGGTCCGACGGGTAATATAACGCGCCCGAACACCGTATTGAAGATGCCGGCCGCCGACGTGTACCAGGCGGCAAATGCCGTCAGAATACCGGCATAACCGCCCAGCGTATGGGCCGTCTCGTTTCCTGCCGCGCCGATGGTGAGCAGAATAAAGGCGGCAAGCAGCAAAGTGAAGGTAACCACCAGTGCTTTACTGGCGCCGAAACTGCCGATCCACATGTAGAAGGTAAAAATGGTCCAACCGAGCAGGAACAGCCAGACGCCATGGCCGGGCACGGCGACCAAATGCAGAGCGCCCAGCAGATCAAAGACGCCCAGCGAGATCCAGAAAGCGCCGTAAGAGGCAAAGGCGGTGGCGCCAAAAACATTATTCTTTTTATATTCCCACATTCCGGCCAGGATTTGGGTCGCACCGCCATACACCAGCGCCAGGGCGATCACCACAATACTTGCCGCTTTATCGACGAGTCCGGCGTTAATCATGCTCAGACAAAAAGTGGTGAGTGCAAAGCAGGCCAGCCCCAGCGGTCCCGGATCGGCTATGGACGATTCTTTGGTTTCGTAAACGGTATTGCTCATATGGTTTCAATTCCTCTCTATTATTACGTTCCGAACAAGCAGCGCGAACCCGCGTGCCGCCATCGCTCCCGTAAATCGGACGGATCCGTGCACCGTGAAAATGATGTGGGATAAAACATCTGTGATTCATGCCCTCATTCGATACGCATGATTTTCCGCAGTTCACGTTTCAACACCTTGCCCACGGCGCTCAACGGCAGGGCGTCCATGAATTGAATAACCTTCGGCACCTTGTAGGGTGCCACCTTCTCCTTCATGTAGGCCGTGATCTTCTCCCGCATCGCCTCATCACCGACGCAACCCGGTTTCAGAACAATGGCGCTGGCCACGATCTCCGAACCCGGCCGCTTCGGATCCGGCAGGCCGATCGTCGCCGCACTTTCAATATCCGGATGCTTGACGAGTTCATCATCCACCAGCCGCGTAAAGACTTTAAAGCCGGAAACGCTGACCATGTCTTTCAGACGGTCCACGATGTAGAAATAGCCGTCCTCGTCCATAACCGCGACATCGCCCGTATAGATCCAGCCGTCGCGAAGGGTATTGGCCGTCTCCTCGGGCTTATTGTGGTACCCCAGGGAAAAGACCTGGGGGCCCCGGGCTACGAATTCACCTGGTTTGCCCAGAGGGGCGGGCACACCCGTCTCGGGATCCACCAGTTTCACTTCCGTATCACAGACGGGCATGCCGACGGACCCGACCTTCTTGACCCCATGCAACGGCAGGGCGACTAGAACCGGGCTGGTCTCCGTCATCCCGCAGACCTCGATAACCTTTCCCTTCCCGACGACTTCCTCGAACTGTCGGATGTTCTCGGCCGGGAACGATGCAGCGCCACTGACAAAGAACTGAACCCCGGAAAAATCGAGGGCGCGAAACTCGGGCAGCTTCAACAATTCCAGGTAGATGGTGGGCACGTTGACGGTCATCGTCGGGCGGCAGGTTTCCATGGCTTTCACGAAGTACTGGAGATCCCGCGGATTGGGAATGACGATGTTCGTGGATCCCATCGCCATGTTCCACATGACCATGAAATTCCCCGCCTGGTGAAACATGGGGAATGCGGACATCGCGACGTGCTTTCCCATCGGATAGTTCAGCCAGGCGTTCAGCTGCGTCATGTGGCCGATGATGTTGTTGTGCGTGAGGAGCGCCCCTTTCGGAGCTCCTGTCGTCCCGCCTGTGTACATCATGAGGCAGGCGGCGCCCGGGTCGATCTTCACGTCGATCGGGTCCGCCGGCATGGAGCCGATGGCTTCCTTGAAGTTGAGCGTTTCGACCCCGGGGATCGGGGTCACTGGAGAAGCTGGAACATCCTGAGGCAGGTAGTCGAAGATGGATGCCGCCACGACGACCTTCACATCTGTCTTGCGGACCGCTTCACTCGCCACCGGAAACAGGACATCCGCTGTGATGAGGACCTTCGTCCCGGAATCGTTCAACTGGTAGGCAAGTTCCTCCGCCGTCAAGAGGGGGCTCACCCCCGTGAAAATGCAGCCCGCCTTCTGGACGCCGGCGGATCCGATGTAACTGGCAGGAATGTTGGGCATGTGGAAGCCAACCACATCGCCGGGCCGGCATCCCTTCTCGATCAGAAACCGGGCAAACCGGTTGGACAGATCATCCAGCTCCCGATACGTAATCGCCTTTTCCATGTATATGAGGGCGACCCGGGAGGGAACTTCCTGAAAGGCCTTCCGCAGGGCATCGGCATAGGCCATCTTGTGATATCCCAGTTTTTTCGGTACGTTTTTATCATAATGTTTCAACCATGGTTTCACGGCGTAAACACTTCCCATCTCACCCTCCATGTCATTGTCGGCATAGAATCAAACAGGGGATGACATCTCACCCCTCCGCACAGAAAAGAATACAGGCAAGCCTCAAGCCTTTGAATATTTCTCCACGAGCAGGAATTTCTGAACTTTACCCGTGGGGGTCATCGGCAGGCTGTCCACGAAAAAGATCTTCTTCGGGGCCTTGAAGTGGGCGATCCGGTCGCGACTGAAAGCAATGATTTCCTCTTCCGTCGCATCCCGGCCCGAAAAACGGACGATGACGGCGGTCACCATCTCACCCCAGGTGTTGTCGGGCAAGCCGATGACGGCGCACTGCATAACCGCGGGATGGGTCATCAGCATCTCCTCCACCTCGATGGCATAGACGTTCTGGCCGCCGGTGATGATCATGTCCTTCTTCCGGCCGGCCAGATAAAGGAAACCCTCTTCATCGAAACGGCCCAAATCGCCGGTGTAGAACCAGCCATCTTTAAACATCTCCCGCGTCTTCGCTTCGTTCTTGTAATACCCCCCGGTCACAGCGACGCCCCGGCCGATAACCTCCCCCACTTCTCCGACGGGAACATCCTTGCCGTTATGGTCCACCACCCGGCAATCGGCGCCGAAATACAAAGTCCCCACGGACTCCGGTTTCCGTTCCTTATCCTTCGGCCCCATATTGACCAGGAGACCGCTTTCCTGGAGACCGTAAAACTCATAGAGGTTCGGACACAGCCGTTTCTTGACCTGCTCCTGAAGTGTCACGGAAAACGGTGAGGAACAAAAGACGAGAGCGCGCAGCGAACTCAGGTCGTATTTCTCGATATCGGGCAAGGCCAGAACAAAGCTGGCCATTGTCGGCACCCAGTTCGAAATAGTCACCTTCTCCTGCTGGATGATTCCCAGGATTTTCGTCAGGTCGAACTGGTGAATGACGTTGCGGGCTCCCGCAAAGATCGAACAGGCGGACCAGGCAAAACCGACTCGCCCGTAAATGGGAAAGACGGTCATGACGACGTCGTTTGCGGTCACGTCGTGCATGTAAACCATGGTCGGCCCGGCGGCGGCGTTGTTGTATTGCGAGAGCATGTAAGCTTTTGGCAGTCCCGTAGTCCCCGAAGTCAGGTTGAGGTACTGGGAATCCTCCTCAGTGATTTCCACATCCGGCTCCTCCAGGGAGGACCGACGGATAAGATCCTCATAGGACAAGGCAAAATCGGGAATCTCCGTCCCGAAACAGATGAAGCGCTTGACCGCCGGGAGTTTCGGGCAAAGCTCCCGGACAAGATTCGTAAAGGCGTCGTCAAAAATGAGATTTTCCGCGTCGCAGAACGTCATCAGCTCGGCCATCTCCGGGGGCGACAAACGGTAGTTCAAGGGCAGACCGATACTGCCGATCTTGCCCAGGGCGAAATAGGTCTCCACGATCTCATGGCGGTTGAAGGAAAGAAAAGCCGTTTTGTCTCCATTACGGATGCCGAGTCCCAAAAGCCCGTTGGCCAGACCGTTGATTCGCTGGTTCACCTGCCGGAAGGTCAATCGCCGGCCGGTTGTCATGCAGGTGATCGCCTCCCGGTCACCGTAACGTGCAGCCGCAACCTTCGCGTAATTGCCGATGTTAAACGTTCCCGTTGATTTTCCGGGCATATTGCCTCCTTTCAGGTAACTCCCGTTAGGATCAAACGTGTCATAGACACACTTCCGCACGGAGAGCGGCAATGGCCGCTCCAAACCGCCTTTTGCTCATCACCTCCATTTTCTCATTTGCCATACCCCCTGCAGGAGACAGCAAACCTCTCCGGCCTGGTTTTTGACTTCCAGATCCATTTTCCAGTCGGCTTTTCCCTTCGCCTCGACCTCTCGCTGAATGGCATCGGCCTCGACCTCACTCAACATGGCCTCGACCGTCACGTCTGTGGTTGCCGGCCGGCGGTATTGGATATTGATGGCTTTGACGATGGGATAGAATTTCGTATAATCAAAAGAAGCGACAAAAATCGGACCGCCGATGTACTCGCCGACGGAAAAAAGAGAACCGGCATAAATGGTCCCGATATGGTTGATGTTCGGTTCAAGTGGCATAAATACCTTGACATAGCGATCCCGCATCTCCACGATTCGGATGCCCATTTTTTCGGTGATTTTGACAATGGTCTCCAGCATTTTGACATGCTCTTGATATTTTTTCTCTATCATGAACCCCGTCCTCTTCTCAGCGATCATCCGTGTGACGACCGTGCCATATCTTCTCCCAATGCCAATGCCGCCGAATATGACCGGATCATTGAATGGTCGTGAAACAGCCGTCGCTCTGATTTCTAGACATCAAAAACTTTCTTCCGGGATATCGACCATCGAGAGGTCCTCGCTCTTGATGGCTGCGACCGCTGCGCCCACTTCCGGCAAAACGTGTTTGATGAAATACCTTGCGGCGGCAATCTTTCCGATGTAGAAGGCGGCGTCGGCGTCTTCCTTTGCCAGAGCGGAAAGTTTTCCCGCATCTGCCGGGTCGATTCCCTTCCCGGCGGCGATCCCTTCCAGCTTCTCCCGGGCCACCCCTGCCTCCCAGAGCAGCAGCCAAGCTGTTACCACCTTACCCATCATCATCAGGAAGGGATAGGCGTTGCCGACGGGAACCAGGAACTTGCCCGCTTTCGCACTGCCGGCGAAATACATCGCCATTTCAGTCAGGGTATTCACCGCCTGCTGAACATTTTCCGCCAGATCTTTCAGGGCAACGTTTCTCTGGCAGGTTGCCACCGTCGCATTCATCTCACCCAGCAGGGACATGAAGTACATCCCCTTCTTCAAGCCCAGCTTCCGCCCCACGAGGTCCAGGGCCTGGATACCGTTCGCTCCTTCATAAATCGAGGCGATCTTGATGTCCCGCATGAACTGCTCTACCGGATACTCGGCACAGTAGCCGTATCCGCCATAGGTCTGGATGGCCATTTCCGTAGCCCTGAAAGCCACATCGGAACAATACGCTTTGCAGATCGGGGTCAAAACCTCTAAAAGGCCGCGATACTTATCCCGGTTTGCTTCGGAGGCCATGCCGTGTTCCCGATCCACGCAGTAGGAAGCGTAGTACATCAACGCCCGCATCCCCTCGACGTGCGCCTTCATCCATAGAAGCATGCGGCGGACATCTGCATGCTGTATAATCGGCACCCTCGGAGCCTCGGGATTCTTCATCTCCAAGAGCGACGAGCCCTGGAGGCGTTCCTTGGCGTAATTGAGGGCATGGAGATAGGCTATGGAAGCGCTGGCTAAGGATTGCAGACCAACGCCGATGCGGGCTTCATTCATCATCTGGAACATGATCTTCATGCCTTGACGCTCCTCACCCAAGAGCTCTGCATAGCATTCCCCGTTGTCCCCGAAGTTCATCACGCAGGTGGAACTGCCGTGAAGCCCCATCTTGTGTTCGATGCCTCCGATGGCATAGTCATTCCGGCGTCCCAGGGAGCCGTCCTCGTTCACGAGATACTTGGGAACGAGGAAGATCGAAATCCCGCCGGTTCCCGCCGGATCGCCTTCGATCCGGGCCAGGACCGGGTGGACGATGTTTTCCGTCAGGTCATGGTCGCCGGAGGTAATAAAAATCTTGGTCCCCTGAAGACGGAAGGTGCCGTCCGCCTGACGGACAGCCTTCGTTCTGACATTTCCGACGTCGGAACCGGCCGAGGGTTCCGTCAGCGCCATTGTACCGCCCCAAACACCGGCATACATTTTGTCCATGTATTTGCGTTTCTGAATCTCCGTGCCGTAGACCTCAATCAGATGCGCGGCGGATTGAGCCGGTTCTGGATAACAGAGGAAAGCGAAATTGTGGATAAACCACTCCTTGGCAGCCATGGTAATCACCAGCGGAAAGCCCTGGCCACCCGCATCCGGAGATACGCCCATGTTGATCCAGCCGCCGTCACGGTAGAGGTCAAAACAACGACGGAAGGACGGCGGCGTGAAAACCTGCCCGTTTTCCAACCGGCACCCCTCCCGGTCCCCGGTGATCAGGGCGGGGAAAATGACATCCGTCGCCAGACGTTCCGCCTCCTTCAGAACCATATCGAACATATCCGGAGAAAAGTCCGACCACGCCGTCATCCGGCACAGATCTTCCGTATTCAAAACCTCCTGGAGAACAAATCTCTGGTCCCGGCCATCCAAGATCAAACTCACCATATTACCTCCTGAGCATTTACTATACGCATTCTTGATCAGATCAACCCGTGATGCGACAAGTTCGACTTCAAATAAACCCCGGCGGGTTGTGTTTCTTTGGGCATTCCTTCCAACAGAGCGCAGGAAAAGAGCCATGCCGACATCCTCAGGGAGTATCCCGCACTCGACCGTTCGGGAGGAAAGGACATCGGCATGGTCATCCCTGTAAATCATGCCGCTCCCGGTATGCTGTCGGAAGCGGTTCATGTGAACTTCTTTACGACAAAGCCGCAATAAAGGATCCGGTCAACTTCACGCCTCCCAGTTTGTCCGCCGCCTTGATTTCACAGCGTATCTTTTTCTCACCATCCGCCTCAAACTTTTCAACCACATTGCCGGTTACGACAATCGTTGCCCTGTCCTTCGAGTTTGGATCATCCAGATCCATAGGTTCCGTCATTCCGGAAAACCGAACGCCGAATTTACGCAAATTTTTATCATCGACCCAATCCGTGATGGCCTGCCCGACAATCCCCATCACAAACATTCCATGAGAAATGACCCGCGGCATCCCGAACATCTTGACGAATGTCTCATCATGGTGGAGCGGATTGAAATCTCCCGAGGCTCCGGCATAGCGGACGAGATGCGTTCGGGTAATGGGATCCGAAGTAAATGTCGGCATCGCGTCGCCAACGTTGATACTCTCATACGTTAATGCTTTCTTCATGGCATCCTCCTATCTTTCCACTAACGTTGTGCGGGCGCGGATCGCCAGTTCCCCGCGCTGATTTCTGATTTCCGCTTCCAAAACGGTAAACTCCATGAATTTTCCCGGCTTGCCTTTCTTCTCCCGGTCATACATCTCGACAATCTTGGTAACCCCGGTCATCACATCGCCCGGATGGATGGGGCGCAGATATTCATACTCTTCTTCCCCGTGAAGCAACCTGACCAGGTTGATACCGGCGGCCTCAAGCATGGGCATCAATCCCCCGCCGCCCCAGAGCAAAAAGCACGTTTGAAACGTGGATGTCGGAATAACGTCCTTGTAGCCCGCCGCCCTTGCTTCCCCCGAATCGGCATAAATTTGTTTGACCTGGCCCTTGCTCTCCTTCTGCGAAACGGCCATGGCGAACTCGGCGATCTTTCCCTTTTCCACCTCGAAGACGTACGGGGGAAACACCATTCCTACTTTTGTTTTGTCAGCCATAATCACCTCCCATTTAATGGTCATGAAATATTTTCAGAACATCAGCATCACGAAAAAAGTCCCGTCCTCCGGAACTCATCGATCTCTTCCCCGCTATATCCCAACTCAAGAAAAACCTTCCTGTTGTGCGTTCCTGCCGTTACGCCCGTGTTTCCGTACACAGGGGGCGTTGCCGAAAATTTGAAGGGACAGGCCGGCTGCCTCACGAGGTCTCCATCAGGCAAAGTGACCTCAACCGTCCAGCCCCGTTCTTCGGCCAGAGCGCTGTTAATGGCTTCCGGCAGAGAGATCACCGGTTCAACACAGGCTTCTACATTGTCGAAAATGCGTTCCCATTCCTCCCTGGTTTTTTCGCAGATCACCGTCCGTATTTCGTCCTTAACTCTGGCCAGATCCGACGGCATAATCCCACCGGCAATCAGATCGGGACGCCCGATCGCCCGGCAGAAAGCGATAAAGAACTGTGGTTCCATACCTCCGAAACCGATATACTGATTATCCGCCGTTTCATAAAAATCATAAAGTGAACCGCCGTTGAGGATGAAACCTTCCCTCTGGGGTATCTCGCCTGCCGCCAGACAGGCGGCAGCGGCCAGGGCATTGAAAGCGAAAACCCCGTCCGTCATGGATATGTCGAGATGCTGGCCCTTTCCCGTCCTCTGCCGGTGGATAACGGCGGCCAGGATGGCGATGATGGCACTGTTTGACCCTGATGCCACATCGGCAATCTGCATGGGCAGGGGAACAGGCCCGCCGTTTTTGCGCCCCGCATAGCTCATGAGTCCCGCAAGGGACAAATAATTGATGTCGTGACCCGCTCTGTCTTTCAGCGGTCCCGTCTGTCCATATCCCGTCAGAGAGCAGTAGATCAGGGACGGATATTCCTCCGCGATCTGGGAAAATCCCAAACCGAACTTCGCCATCACTCCCGGACGGAACTGTTCAATGAGAATGTCATAGTCCTCCAGGAGACGATGGACGACCCGTATGGCCCGTGCATCTTTCAGGTTGAGCGTTATGGATCTTTTTCCGCGACCCAGATAGGCCGAAGCAACGGACAGGGCCGTTCCTTCGATAAACGGCGGCGTTATGGCAGCCAGATCGGGCCGGCTTCCTGAAACAACGGACAGGACATCCGCTCCCAGATCAGCCAGGGTCATGGTGGCAAACGGCCCGGGCAAAAGAGTCGTAAAGTCAAGAATTTTCAATCCTTCAAGCGGTCCAGGCATGTTCCCTCCCTTATAATCCCATGAACCGGGCAATAATAACTTTCATGATTTCATTGGTTCCGGCGAAGATCCGGGCGGCGCGGCTGTCCCGCCAGGCGCGCGAAATCGGATACTCATCACAGTAACCGTAGCCGCCGTGAAGCTGCAGACAACGGTCGGCCACCTTGAACGCCATGTCCGTTATCCAGTACTTGGCCATGGACGTTTCAATCACGACGCTCCCGCCTTCCATATGATCCATGATCAACTTGTCGACGAAAGTCCGGCCGAGCCTGATTTCGGTAGCCATCTCCACGATCTCGAACTGGATATGCTGAAACTTGGAAATGGGCTTCCCGAAAGCCATCCGCTCACGGCAATACTTCCCGGTAATGTCAAGCATGAATTCGGCACAGGCAAGGGAAACCACGGCACAGACAAGACGTTCCTGCTGGAGTTTCTGCATGAGCTTCAGAAAGCCGGTGCCTTTTTCCCCCAGCCGGTTGGCCTTCGGAATCCGGCAATCCGTAAAGTACAGTTCCGCCGTATCCTGACTGCAACAGCCCGCCTTCTTGATCCGTTTGCCCTTCTCAAATCCCGGCGTTCCCGCGTCGACGAGATACAGATCCACCGCCTCGTGAGGAACTTTCGTGGACGGGTCTTTCGCCGCCAGAACACACAGGTCGCAGTTAAGCCCGTTACTGATGAAGGTCTTCTGACCGTTCAGGACAATGAAATCCCCGTCCTCCACGGCCGTCGTCTTCATGGCCGCCAGATCGCTCCCCGCGTTGGGTTCCGTCATGGCCACCGCCGTGACGATATCACCGGTGACACAGCCGGGAAGATACTTTTGTTTGTGCTCTTCGGTCGCAAAGGAAATGATGTACGGCAGGACGATGTCGCTGTGCAGCCATGTAGAGAAACTTGAGGCATTCGCCCGGGCCAGTTCTTCGATGACGATCACCGAATACAGGAAATCGGCCCCCGATCCGCCGTATTCTTCAGGAACATTCGTTGCCAGAAAGCCCTGATCTCCCATCTTCTTCCAGACACTTTTGGGAACAATGCCCGCATCTTCCCATTCATCCAGATGGGGGATCAATTCCTTCTCCAAAAACTTCCGCAGTGAATCACGGAATATCCTGTGCTCTTCCGTATAGTTGATAATATCCATCAATCTGTTCCTTTATGGACGTTCGGATACAACCGCAATTTGGCTCTTCCACGGACCGCGATGACATACCCCACAAAAAGTCGAGAACGATCAACCTGCCGGTGGTCCGGCCATACGCTATAGCCCCATAAACCTGGCAATAATGACCTTCATGATTTCGTTGGTCCCGGCGAAGATCCGGCTCACCCGGCTGTCGCGCCAGGCCCGGGAAATCCCATATTCATCGCAGTACCCGTATCCCCCGTGCAGCTGAAGGCAACGGTCCGCAACCTTGTGGGCCATATCCGTAATCCAGTATTTCGCCATCGACGTCTCGATAATGATTTGCCGCCCCTCCATGTGATCCGCAACCAGCTTGTCCACAAAGGTCCGGCCGATCCGGATCTCCGTGGCACATTCCACAAGGGTGAACTGATTGACCTGAAACTTGGAAACGGGCTTTCCGAAAACCGTCCGTTCCCGGCAATACTTGATGGTGGTCTCCAGCATGAATTCAGCGGCCGCAATACCCAGGATGGCGGTAACCAGACGCTCCTGCTGAAGCTTCATCATGAGCTTCAGGAATCCGGTTCCTTTTTCACCCAGACGGTTGCTTTGGGGAATCCGACAATCCGTGAAATACAGCTCGGCCGTATCCTGGCTGTGCCAACCGGCTTTCTTAATTCGCTTGCCCTTCTCAAAGCCGGGAGTGCCGGCCTCCACAATGTAAAGATCCACCGCCTTGTGGGGGTCCGCACAGACCGGATCTTTTGCCGCCACAATGCAAAGATCACAGTTGATCCCGTTGCTGATAAAGGTTTTCTGGCCGTTCAGAACAATGAAATCGCCGTCCTCTATGGCCGTCGTCTTGATCGCGGCCAGATCGCTGCCGGTATTGGGTTCCGTCATGGCCACCGCCGTGATGATGTCGCCGGTGACGCAACCGGGGAGATACTTATGCTTCTGTTCTTCGGAACCGAAGGTGATGAGATAAGGGACAACGATATCGGTGTGCAGGGGCGCTGCCAGTCCGGCAAAATTTGCATGCGCCAATTCTTCGGTGACAATCACCGAATACAGAAAGTCCGCTCCCGCACCGCCGTATTCCACCGGAACGGACATGCCCAGAAACCCGTGCTCCCCCATTTTCTTCCAGGCGCTCTTGGGAACGATCCCGGCCTCTTCCCATTCCTCGACATGGGGCAGCAGTTCATTCGTAACGAATTTCCGGAAGGTGTCCCGGAACATTCGGTGTTCTTCACTATATTTGATAATATCCATCAATCTGTCTCCTCGTGAACATGCATTACTCTGACGCCTCCCGGAAACTGATTCTCCCGGAGGATGCCGCAGAGGTGAAGGAAGCGGCTCCACCACCTCTGCGGCGCAGGAATCATCCGCGTCATACGGAATTATTTTCCATACTTTCCGACAATGGAAATGGCGCACACGTTCTGGTGAGGGAAACCGCCCAGGTTGTGTGTCAAACCGTATCGCGGATTTTCCAGTTGACGCTTGTCCGCCCGCCCCTGAAGCTGCAGGTACATTTCATAAATCATCCGCAATCCCGACGCTCCGATGGGATGTCCGAAACACTTGAGGCCGCCGTCGATCTGAGCCGGGATTTTGCCGTCCCGGTCGTACATGCCGTTTAAGGCATCTTTCCAGGCCTGACCGCGCTCCGAAAGATGGAGATCCTCATACGTTACGAGTTCCGTGATGGAGAAACAGTCATGACATTCGAACATGCCGATTTCCTCGCGCGGATTCGTGACCCCGGCTTCTTTATAGGCGGCGGTGCTGCATTTGTCCGTTGTTACGAAATTCGCTCCCTCCCACTCGTTGAAGCCGCCTTCGTAACCGTTGCTGACAGACAGTTGAACGGCCTTGACCGTGACCAGGTCCTTCTTCTTCTTGCCCAGTTTTTGGGCGATTTCCGGCGTCGTAACAATGGCACAGGCCGAACCGTCGCTGACACCGCAGCAGTCGAACAACCCCAAAGGCCAGGCGATGATCGGAGCCGCCAGAACCTGATCCATGGTAACCGCTTTCCGCAGATGGGCTTTGGGATTCAATGTGCCGTTGGCGTGGCTCTTCACCGAAACATGGGCGATGGCTTGTTTGATGTCGTCGTCTTGAATCTTGTATTTGGCGACATAGGCGGAAGCAAGCTGGGCAAAAAGTCCCGGCGCGGTCGCATTGGGAAAGAACTGCCACATGAGGGTGCCCGCCGTTGATCCCCATGCCGGGAGGCCTCCGTACCCTGTATCCTTCAACTTCTCGACGCCAAGGGCCAGACAAATATCATAAGCACCCGAGGCGACACCGTAGACGGCGCCGCGGAATGCCTCCGTGCCCGTGGCGCAATAGTTTTCCATTCTGGAAACGGGAATGTTGGGCAGACGAAGGGCCATGCTCATCGACGGAGCTCCTTTGCCCACATTGACTTCATCCATACAAACCCCGAACCAGGCCGACTGAATATCTTTCTTTTCGATGCCAGCATCGGCAAGCGCTTCCTGAAAGGCTTCAACCATCAGCCCCTCGGCTCCTATATCCCATCGCTCTCCGAACCGGCTGCATCCCATGCCGATAATAGCGACTTTATCTCTTATTCCTGAAGCCATAACACCACCTCCTCATTAAATGAATTTGAACAGCTTTCCGATAAGCTGGGATTTCATCATGTCTCCGCCGACCTTCAATTTTCCGGCGCTGAATGCCTTCATGCCGTCAAGTTTTCCGGTGATCAGGTCAACAAAATCCGTATCGGCCATGCCGATGGTTGTCGTCGGATTGTCTCCCTTCCCGCTTGTGACGCTGCACGTTCCATCCTTGACGGCGACAAACCAATCCCCGCCTGCCGGACCGGAAATGCTGAACTGGAAGGTTACATCCTTGCCGGCGGCAGCCGCCGCATTGAACACCGAAGGCATTTGTTGGAAGACACCGGCGACGTCCAAACCGCCGGCACCGCCTTCCGCCGCCGGGGCGCCGGCTGCGGCCGGCGTCAGAAAGTCCATGATGGCCATATTGAGTTCCGTATAGGGTTTCGCTCCCTCCATACTGTTGATCTTTTCCCAGTTATCGCGAATCATTTCCGGCGTCGGCACATGCTTTTCGTCCCCCAACATCACTCCGGGACCGGTCAGAATGGCCGCCCGGCTATAGAATCCGGCCGCTGCATTGAAGATACTGCCGGAATCCTTGCAATCTTCGGAACAGAGATACAGGACGATGCCGGCGACGTAGTCGGGATTCATCTTCTGGAGCATCTCCGGCGGCATCATGTCTTCGGTTAACCGTGATGCAGCAATGGGGGCGATGGTGTTGACTTTGATATTGTATTTAGCACCCTCCAGCTTCAGCGTATTCATGAACCCGACAACCCCCAGTTTGGCTGCGGAATAATTGGTCTGGCCGAAATTGCCGTAAAGGCCGGCCGCAGAAGTTGTCATGATAATGCGGCCGTACAGGTTGTTCCGCATGGCTTCGAAAGCGGGCCGCGTCACGTTGTAGGCGCCGTTAAGATGGACGGCCAGAACGGCCGACCAGTTTTCCGGCTCCATCTTCAGAATGCCTTTATCCCTCAGAATACCGGCGTTGTTGATAAGAATATCGAGTTTCCCGAAAGCCTCCAGGGCAGTTTTTACAATCTTTTGCCCTCCATCCGGCGTGGCGACGTTGTCGTAGTTGGCAACGGCTTCTCCGCCCATGGCCTTGATCTCCTCAACAACCTTGTCCGCAGGACCGGCGGCTCCTGATCCCGATCCGTCGCGCGCGCCTCCGAAATCGTTCACCACAACCTTTGCTCCGCGGCGCCCCAGTTCCAGGGCATAAGCACGGCCCAAACCGCCGCCGGCACCCGTTACAATAGCCACCCGTCCCTTAAAATCGATTTCCGGTGTCCAGTCCGTCTGCGGAACAGCCTTCCAGAAGTATTGTGAAAATCCGCGGACCGTGTCCACGACCCGTCTCCGGAATGACATCTTGACGGGCATGCCGACTTTGATGTCGTTCAACTCGCTGTCGGTGAAATCCATCATGAGCCGGCCGCCGCCTTCAAACTGCACCAGTCCGTAAATCGCCGGGGGATCAACGGACACAGCCAAAAGGTCACCCGTAAACGAGCGGACCCTGGCCTTGATGCCGGCAAATTCGTAATCGTCCAATGTCCCGGCATGGCCGCAGGCCGGATTCACGCAAAGATCCGCCGGGGGATACTGAGCCGTTCCGCAATCCCGGCATTTTCCGCCGACGAATCCGAGGATCATTTTCCGGTTCCGCCACAGAGCCGTCATGGTTGTCTGCACGGGCGCTTCCGCCCGGATTCCCATCTCCGGATTGATCAGATCCCTGAATTTCAGGAACTTCATGTAGTTGTCCGTGGACTTCTTGTTGGCCAGCGATCCTTTGAGGCCCGCTCGATCGGCCAGTTTATTGATGTTTTCGGTGACCTTGAAATACAGAGCGTCACATCCCTGTCCAAAGCCGGCCAGAAGGATGCCGTCTCCCGGCTTTGCCGCTTCGAGCGCCCCGACCAGCATCAGCAGCGGATGGGCAACGCCGGTCTCTCCGACGACCTCGTGCAGGGTGTCGGCCAGTTTATCCGGCGTGGCCCCCAGCTTCTTGCTGATCGCCCGGTGTTCCGCTTTGAAAATGCAGGGGAAGACCAATTTCTGCACGTCATTCATCGTGATATTCAATTTTTTGAACAGACCGTTGATCGCTTCGGGAATGATTTTGGAATAACCTTCTTCACGGAGCCATCGTTCTTCCCAGGTGTAGTCGAACTCGGATTTTGATCCCCGGTAATGATCCACAAAATCGTAGGTGACGGAATAGGAGCCCACGAATTCAGCCACAACATCATCGTCTCCCACCAGGATGGACGCCGCGCCGTCGCCGAACCACATTTCGTAAAAGGCGGCCGGACGCGTCTGTCTCTTGTCGGACGCGGTAACCAGGATGGATTTGCGGTTCCCCGATTTGATAATGTCCAGAGCGGTCAGCAGACCGGTCGTGCCCGCCCGCTGGGAAGACGTGAAATCCGCCGTATTGATGTCGCTTCGCAGATTCAGAGCCGTGGTCATGACGCCGGCATTCTGGCGATCCAGAAAAGGCAGGCTCGTGGAGCAGAGATATCCTGCATCGATCTTCTTCTTGTCTTTCCCGATCAAACAATCCATGGATGCGGCAACAGCCATCGTCAGACTGTCCTCATCGTAATTGCACATGGAACGTTCACCCTGGGCCACACTGATCAGCGCCGGAGCAAACCAGCCCAGGGACTGATAAATAGCCATTCTGTCCAATCTCAGGCGTGGAATATAGGCTCCGTATGATGTGATTCCAATCATCGTTTTACCTCCTTCATTTACATGACATTGCGTTCATATTTTAAAATCGATCCGTAAAAAACCTGCTTTAAAATTTGAAGATTTTCTCCAAAAGCTGGGATTTCATGATATCGCCTTCGATTTTCAGTTTTCCCGAGGTGTAAGCCTTCATGGCATTTACCTTGCCGTTCATCAGGTCGAGAAAATCCGCCGCAGCGATCTTCAGCGTACAGGTCGGACTTGCATGGAGGCCGGATGCCACTGTGCATGCACCGTTCTTGATGTCGGCATACCAATCACCGCCGCCGTCACCGGCAATGCTGTATTGAAAAACAACCGCCGCGCCTGCCGCTCCACCGGCTTGAAAGGCGCCGGGCATTTTTTCAAAAACGTCTTTTACTGCGAAGAATCCGCTCACCGGCGCCGGTTCTTTCTTTCCTTCCAATGCCGAAAGGAGATCCTGAAGGACCAGGTCGTTCAATTGTCCGTATTCCTTGGCACCCTTGAGATCCATGATTTTCGCCCAGTTGGCGGATACATCCTCGAGAGACGGAATCTTCTTGCCGCCCCCGACGACAATGCCGGGACTGGTCATCATGGCGACGCGGTTGTAAAAGCCGGCTCCGCAATTGAAAATCCTGCCGGTGTCGCCGCATTCCTCCGAACAGAGATAGAGGACGAGGGGGGCGACATATTCGGGGTTCATCTTGGCCAGCAGATCAGGCGGCAGGATGTCCTCCGTGAGACGGGACGCGGCAATCGGCGCCACCGTGTTAACCTTAATGTTGTATTTCACCCCTTCGAGCTTCAGGGAGTTCATGAAGCCGACAAGACCCAGCTTGGCGGAGGAGTAATTGCTCTGACCGAAATTGCCGTAAAGCCCCGCGGCGGACGTCGTCATGATGATCCGGCCGAAACCCTTCTCCCGCATCACGCCGAAAGCCGGGCGCGTTACATTGAAGGCTCCGTTCAGATGAACATCCAGAACAGCCTGCCAGTTTTCCGGCTCCATTTTGAGCAGGCCCTTGTCCCGCAGAATGCCCGCATTGTTGATCAGGATGTCAACCTTTCCGAAGGCATCAACGGCCGTCTTGACGATGTTCGCCCCGCCGTCCGCCGTCGCAACGTTGTCGTAATTGGCAACAGCCTTTCCTCCCAGGGTCTTGATCTCATCAACAACTTTATCCGCCGGTCCGGCCGCTCCCTTGCCGGAACCGTCCCGGGCACCGCCAAAATCATTGACCACTACTTTTGCACCCCGCCGGGCTAATTCAAGGGCGTACACTCGCCCGAGCCCGCCGCCCGCGCCGGTGACGATGGCCACCCGGCCGTCAAAACGAATTTCCTTACTTGCTCCCATAATCGTTCTCCTTTTTTTGAGTCTGAAATCGTTTCCCTCACTGATACTTGCTTAATGGATTCCATTTATTTATTCAATCTAATTATTCCATCTATTGATGGATTTCATATTAAAAAATCCCCCTTCAACCAAAATATTTTTAAAATTTTTATGCTCCGTTACGTTTGATCTGCAGACGATTTAAAAATCATTTTGGGACATCTTGCCGCTGCAGCCACAGGGGAGTCCGTTTTATCATCTATCGAATGCACCGGAATACCCGTCCCGATCAGGCGTCCCGACTCCCGATATTGAAGAACAACATTCAGCGGCAATCTTGAATCATTCATCCGCCATCCCCTCCCTTCTCTTCTATGCCTCATGCGTTGCACAGTATTTTCACCGATGCGACAAATCCGGAATTTTTCATCCGCGGCGTCTGCGCGGAGGCTGAAACAGTTTACTCGCCCTCGCGAGCGTTTCCTGCGCTTCTTGCACCATCCGGTCCATGAGCTCTTTGCAGGTAGGCACATCCTTGATGAGTCCGATGGACTGCCCAACCATCATAGGGGCAACTTCCACATCGCCATCCTCCCATGCCTGCTTCATCCGATCTCCGGCAATGAGGGGATAGAGGGCCTCGAACCCCCCTCCTTTTTCTTCGATTTCGCATATATTTCTGACCACCTGATTCTTGAGCGCCCTGCCCTGCAGGTGCAGGGTTTTACAGATCAATGTGGTTTCGTATTCCTGCCGTTTTACGATCTCCTCTTTGATATGGTTGTGTACCACACACTCTTGGGTCGCCAGGAAACGGCTGGCCATCATGACGCCTTGCGCACCGAGCGACAGGGCTGCCGCAAGAGATCTGCCATTCGCAACGCCTCCCACCGTTACCACCGGTATTTTAACGGATTCGGCAATACGGGGGGTCAGCACCATGGTGGTGACGTCGTCGTCCAGCGGATGTCCGCCCTCTTCAATGCCGGCCGCGTAAATGCCGTCATAACCTGCCTGCTCTGCGTGTCTGGCATGGCGGACCGCTCCCACTTTGTGAAAGAGTTTAACCCCCGCTTTTTTCAGCATATCGATATACTCGGGCCCTACCGCCTTATCCACCGGAGCGCCGGACACCTCGATTCCCGCCACTCTTTCTTCTGCGCAGACCCGCAGGTACATCTGGTGATGCCCCGCCGTTATGCGTACCGAGGGAAGAATGGTAACTCCCACCATGAAGGGCTTGTCTGTGAGTTTGCGTGTCTCCCGTATGGCGTTGCGGAAATCATCTTCTTTTTCATAGTTCGCCGCGGTAAGGTTTCCCATACCTCCGGCATTCGAAACTGCCGCACACAGTTGCGGCTTGCCCAGCCACATCATCGCTCCGCAGATAATGGGGTACTGGATGCCAAACATCTCGGTTATTGCCGTTTTCATATGAATCCTCCTTCCTCATCCCAGCCCAAAATAACTTGTTCATTGATCACCGGGCTGCGGATCCGGTTCTTTTCCGCAGCCATGAAGCACCTCGACTTTGTTGGCGGCAGATGGAGCGCTGCGACAGATCACCCCGTGTTCATCCTCAACCGTCCTGTTTGCAGGCTCGAGCTTTTTATTGCGCCGTCACGCACCGGGATGTGAAGAAAACACAGCATACCCGGGAAGGAAATCAACGGTTTCGCTCCTGGAAATGCCGTCCAATTTCCCGAAATATTTCGGGAATTCCGATGCCAACCAGAATTCCGAGGCGCAAACCTTGCCGTAATAGAATGCCGCCTCCGCATCGCGGGCAATAACTTCCGCCAGAGCCTCGCCTTTCGCATCCGCCGTAAGCGCAGAAAGTTTGGGACGCGCCAGCATCAGACACCACAGATGCATCCACGCAAGCACTAGGTCGAAAAAGGCCCTCCGCACGGGATCAACATTTAAGAGCAGTGTATGGTATCGCCCCTCTGCCAGATGATTTTTCAGGGAATCGATGACGGAATCCATGCGAGCAATTCCCGCGAGGAGCATATTCCGATGGACGTCGTCCACGACACCGGCGGAGCTTTCGACCGTCCGCAGCATTCTTGATTTCAACACCCTGTAATTTTTCTGATCGGTATTCAACAAAACCTTCCTCATGACCAGGTCCAGAGACTGGATGCCGTTTGTTCCTTCGACAATGCTCAGCACCTTGCAGTCCACCGCAAGCTGTTCCACGGGATAATCCGAACAATAGCCATAGCCTCCGTGAACCTGTATGGCCTCGGCGGTGACCTGCCAGGCATTTTCCGAGTTGCCTGCTTTGACCAGGGGGATGAGAATGTCGACAAGGGATCGGGCTTCCCGGCTTTCTTCCCCTTCGAGCAGTTTGGCCAGGTCGATCTGCATGGCCGTGTAATAGGAGAGCATCCGTTCCGCCTCGACACAGCTCTTCATCCCCATCAGCATTCTCATAACGTCGGGATGTTCAATGATGGGAACTTTAGGAGCATCCGCATCGAACATCCGGCTGAAGTGAGCCCCCTGCAGTCTGGTGCGCGCATAATCAACAGCGTACTGAAGAGCGGCGGAAGAGCCTCCCAGAGCCATGATGCCGACTTCGAGTCTTGTCTCATTGAGCATCTGAAACATGATATTCATTCCACGGCCCTGCCCGCCCAGCAGATACCCCGTGCAGCATTCATTTTCACCGAAGGACATGGCGCAGGTCGCCGATCCATGGGCGCCCATCTTATGCTCCACGCCGGTGCAGAAGACATCGTTCCTTTCTCCCAGGGCTCCGTCTTCATTGATCAGGTACTTGGGAACAATGAACAGGGAAATCCCTTTGGTTCCCGGCGGATCTCCTTCAATCCGGGCCAGCACAGGATAAATAATCTGGCGGGTGATGTCCTGGTCCCCGTTGGTGATGAAACATTTCTGTCCGGTAATTCTGTACGACCCGTCGGAATGCAAAACGGCTTTTGTTTTCAGCGCTCCTACATCGGAGCCTGCTTCCGGTTCCGTGAGGCACATGGTCCCGCCCCATTCACCTGAAAGAAGCTTTTGCACGTAGCGGGACTTCTGTTCCGGTGTCCCGAAACTATGAATGAGATGGGCCGCCCCGTGCCCCAGCATGAAAAAAAGCATCAGCGCTCCGCCGGCACCGCAAAATATTTCCCAGGCACACGACTGGATGGCCAGGGGCATCCCCGCCCCTCCGACGGACGGGTCATCGGCAATGCTTAAGAACCCGGCGTCACAGAGCGCACCGGCCGCAGCTTTATAGCCTGAAGGCAATCGCACGGATCGGGTTTGCGGATCATACTGACACCCCTCCCGGTGCCCGGTTACATTTGCGGGAAAAACCGATTCTCCTGCAATCCTTTCAGCCAGACGGATCGTTTCCTCGTATACGGCGCGATCAAAATTCTCATAACGCCGGAAGTTGTTCATTCTATCCACTTGCAAAAATTCGAATAAGGTAAACTGCAAATCCCGATGATCAACGAGATATTTCTGCATTACACATTTTCCTCCACCTGAAACTTTCCTGCATGTTTTGTTTTGTTGCAGTCATTTGCGTATTACCTTTTAAACGGCAGATAAACCCGACGATCACCCTTTACAGAATTCCTGGACCAGCTTGAAAAAATCGCCTGAAAAAACCATGATGGTCTGGTTCCGGTTTTCAAAATTCACGGCATTCTCCAGCGAGGGGGCATTGATATTCTCATTCAGAACCCGCTTGGTCAGTTTTAAGCCCCCCACACTTTTATTCACCATTGACCTTCCATAGAAAAGCGCCGCTTCCAGAAGATCCTCCCGCGGCGCCAGTTTGTTGATGAGGCCGATTTTTTCAGCTTCCTCCGCCCCAACCTTCCTGCCGGTAAACAGCATGTCGGAAGCGTGCGCAAGCCCCACCAGCCGGGGCAGTAAAAAAGAACAGCCCAGTTCACCGCCGGAAAGCCCGATATTGATGAAAGAGGCCACAAAATAGGCTCCCGGACACGCCACCCGGATGTCGCTGGCCAGCGTCATGGCAAAACCGCCTCCGGCGGCCGGTCCGTTCACCGCTGATATGATCGGCTGGGGAATCCTTCTCATACCCAGAATAAGGGCTGCGTACCGCTCCTGCACGAGTTTCAAAAATTTCTCCGGATCCGCAAACGCTTCGGACGCCTTGTAGAGGACGGCATCATTGAGATCTGCGCCCGAAGAATACCCCTTGCCAGCGCCCGTGATGATGAGCACCCGGATGGAATCGTTCTGAGACAATACTTCAAACAGCGTTTTGAAGTCGTCGAGCATATCCAGGTTGATGGCATTGAGTTGATTGGGACGGTTCATGGTCACAACGCCGATGTGCGGTTCTTTTTCTTCAAAGAGCAACGTTTTCAATTCCGGAATCGGGGCGCTCATGATGCTTTCTCCCTCTTCTGTTTATCCATCTCCCTCAGTTCACGGCGTAGGATCTTACCGACTGCGCTTTTGGGAAGTTCATCGATGAATTCAATCAGCTTGGGCACTTTGTAGGAAGTCAATTTTTCCTTGCAGAAGTCGATCACTTCTTGCTTCGTCAGTGTCGTCCCCGGCTCGATCACAACGAAGGCCTTTACGGTTTCGCCCCGGTATTCGTCGGGGATGCCGATACAGCAGGCCTCCTTGATCTTCGGATGTTCAAAGAGGATTTCATCAATCTCCTTGGGAAAGACATTGAAACCGCTCGCAACGATGACATCTTTTTTTCGGTCTGATATGGTCAGGTATCCGTCATCGTCAAAGTGTCCGATATCTCCGGTGTAGAACCATCCGTCCTTGAGAACACCGGCGGTTTCTTCCGGTTTTTTATAGTACCCGCTCATCACCTGAGGACCTTTGATGCAGACTTCACCGTCTTCGCCGACGGGCAGTTCCCTGGCGCCTGTTTCCACATCCACGATTTTAATGTCCGTATTGGGAAGCGGAAGCCCCACTGTCCCGATTTTGACCTTCCCGCCCCAGGGGGTTGTTGTCGCAAAAGCCGTGTTCTCCGTGGCTCCATAGACATCATAGATGATTGCCCCGTGGAGTTTCTTTAACTGATTCAGTGTGTTTTCAGGCAGGGGCGCCGCTCCGCCGAAATATCCCGTCACAAAAGAAAGATCCATCGTCCGGAATTTTTCATTGCCCAAAAGCGCCGTATAAATCGTCGGCACACCGGTGAGAAATGTCGGCCGGAATTTTTCCAGCATCTCGACAATCACACCCGGTTCCGGCTTGGGGATCAGCGTGCAGCCCCAGCCGTTCCAGATGGGAAGGTTCTGGCTTACCGAATACCCGGCTGAATGAAATACGGGATAAATGCCCGTGAGATTCTGGTATTTGTCCTTCAGGTCGGGAAACCATACGGAGAATTGCTGGACAATCGACGAGATGTTGGCATGGGTCAGCATCGCGCCCTTGCTGACACCGGTTGTTCCCCCGGTATAGATGAGCGCGGCCAGAGAATCCCATTTCGCTTTGTTTTCGACCGGCGAATCGGGGTATCGGGCAATCAGATCCGAAAATTCATAGATGCCCGGATGCGGTTTCACTTCTCTGAACATTTCTTTTTTAACATACGGAAAGAGCTGCTTCTTGGGAAAGGGCAGATAGTCGCTGATGTGGCAAGTGACGATCGTCCTGATCTTCGTTGCATCCTTAATCTTGAGAGCGCGGGGAAGCAGCAGATCCAGCGTAATGAGGATGGTGGCATCCGAATCGTCGAGTTGGTGGGTCAATTCCCGCTCCGTATAGAGCGGATTGTTCATCGCGGTGGCGGCCCCCGCACGATACACGGCATGATCGGCAATGATCATCTGCGGGATGTTGGGAAGAAGCAGGGCCACCTTGTCTCCTTCCTTCACCCCGATATCGATCAGGGCACGGGTAAAACGATTGACCAATTTTTCCAGTTCCCGGAAGGTAATCTTCTTCCCCATGTAAATGACGGCAATTCGATCCGGATATTTTTGGGCGGTCCTCGTCAGAACTTCCGCCATCGTGATCTTTTCCAGGTTAATTTCCGCCGGGACACCTGAAGCATAGGATTTGTGCCATATTCTCTCAAACGCCATGTTACTCCTCCTTTCTGTCTTCTTCGCCACTCCTTTAGCGTCTCAACCCTGCCCCACTGACGGCTTTTGCCATCACCATTTCTTTGGTCAGCCCCGTCCCCCCCCACGCTGCATCGCACGGAAGAGATGAGTTCATTTGAAATTTTCTATCGCCCGCGGAAAGTCGGCGCCCGCTTTTCAAGAAAGGCCGCAACCGCTTCGATCATGTCGTCGTTCGGCACGACTGCGGCATTCCGCTGGGCCACATATTCCAGTCCCCGTTGAATACCGTAATCACGGCTGTAATTCGCAACATCCTTGATGCCCTGAACGGCCAGCGGAGGGAGACCGGCAATCTCATCGGCCAGGTTTCGGGCTTCATCGAAAAGAGACTGACTGTTATCGCAGAGCCGTGTAATGTACCCCATCTTCAGAGCTTCCTCGGCGGTCCAGTTCCTGCCGGTCAAAGCCAGTTCCCTGAACCAGCCTTGTCCGATAATGCACGGAACGCGCTGGAGGGTGCCGATATCCGCTATGATGCCGATTCGTGTTTCCCGAATGGAGAAAATGGCATCCCTGGCTGCAAGCCGGATATCACACGCACTGGTAAGGTCGACGCCTCCACCGATACAGTACCCATGAATGGCGGCGATAACGGGTTTCCGACATTTTTCGATCGCCGTCATACTCTCCTGGAGCTTGATAATTTTTCTGCGAAGCTCCTCCCGATACACGGCCGACCCGTCTCCGAGGAGCGACTGGGCGGCAACAAGGTCCAGACCGGCCGTAAAACTTTTCCCCTCCGCCCGGATAACGACGACGCGCACATCGTTATCTTCATCAAATGTTTCAAACAGGCGACGGATTTCCTGAAAAAAATCCATGGTCATCGTGTTGCGCTGTTTCGGTCTGTTCAGGATCAGCCAGACCACATGACCGGCTTTTTCAACTTTAAAAGATGATTCATTTTCCATACAGACGTCTCCTTTTTTCATTTTGGAAATCCCCTCATGCGTGTCGGTCTTCTGTCATAGTTTTACCCTTTAATGAGCAGACAGTATGGAACTTATGTTTCCTCCCGCAACTGCCACGGGATGATTGCTCGGCTGTCTCTTCTAAGGAAATATCGATTTTATGTGTCGGATGATCCGATAGTTTGTAAAATGCCAGATCGTTCTGTCTCCTCGGGGAAGCCGCGGATAAGATTTTACTGATCGAAGTATTTCCGGCCAATTGCCCTGCGATGTCATAAGACGACACCCGCACGGGAGGAGCATCCTTTACCGGGAAGAACACAACCCGGCGATATCGATACCCGTTTTCTGAATCGCAGGCCGGACCATCCTTCAGCAAAAATGTGGCGACGGGAAAGGGCGGCGGGATAGGACGATCATGCAATTTCTTTGCAGAGGCAGGAACTATCAGAGTTTTTGCATCATTCGTATCCATACTCGGCTCCCGCGCCAGATGTTCCACTTTTTAGTTCAATCTTATAATTCCATCATTTGATGGAACTAATAGATTGTATTTTATGTTTTGTCAAGTTCTTTTTTGATAAAATCGGCATTTTTTCTATGATGTTGTTATTATAAGTGTTTATGCGCGGCGACGGCTGCTCGGCGCATGAGGCACCGGGCATTTCCATCATTCCTCCGGCAGCGGTGTGAGCCGCCCCAAATACCATCTTGACATTTTACGGGTTTTTAAATATCCACTCAGCCGCATGTTTGAAACATACGGCAAGATGAACGATAAGGTTTTCGCGAAGAGGTATTGCCACCCCCCCCGGAACACGTTGATGAATCGGGATTATTCCAAGATTCGGTGGCGGCGGCCATAGGCTACGCGATATAATAGAGGACATCTCGAACCGCATCCGACCGGTCACCGCCGGGTGCGGGAGCCCGCTGGAAACAAGTTCTTCAAATCCCGACGACCTCGTGCGGCCCATAGGGCTTATGACATTCAGGCGAGCGTCGGCGAACGTGACATACGGAGGCGGTATTGAGTTACCGTTATACAGGACGACAGCATTCCAAAAAGCGATGTGAGGAAACATGCCATGGAGGACTACACGCATCACGCACTCGGAGAAGAAGTACAGTTCGTTGCGGGTCATTACGAAATCGTCGAAGAAGGACGTCTGACACATGGGGGGAAAGAATTCCTCTATCTTTTAGGAATTGCGACCGTCGACAACTCCTGTTGCGGTCGTACCGGCTGTCAGTTCCTTTTTATCCCCGGTTATCTGCATTCCTGGAAGGTGAGAACCGACGCGCAGGGAAGGGCCGTCAGTGAAGTGGAACCCATTAGCGATCAACAAAATCAATCGGTGATCAGGGCTCTCCTAAAAGTCCGCCACCCATACGCGCAGATCAACTTTTTCAAAGGATGAATCGTTCGATGGATAGCCCGCCCATCGGTTTGGAGAACGGTATGCGAAGGTATTAAGACATGCATACCTTTTGTCGGGGAATATTCCGATAAGAGACCGGGCAGTCAACAACATTCACGTTCCATAATTATACGATGGAGCACCGCCATCGGTGAGCGAGCAGGCGGAAAAGAGGCTGCAGCACAGAGACTTCATCCGTTCGTCATGATGATTGTACGGGACGCTTTTTTTAACGGTGTTTACCGTGCACCCGTCAATTTGGGGATCTTCCCGTCGGTCTTTTTGAGGAATATTTTTCAGACGCCGTCCCGGGATAAACCGCGTAACGTTGCGGCAAAATCAAATATCGCTTGACGATTTAAAATTATTATAATAGCCATTCAATCAATTGATGGAATCAAAATCTATGGAGTTTAATAATGAAATCACCGCTCGAAAAGGCCCGTAAAAATCCCGAATCCATGAAGGCAAGGATTCTTGCCGCCGCCCGCCGAATTTTTGGTGAATACGGTTTCCATGGCACGACAACCCGCATGATTGCCAAAGAAGTAGGAATTGACATCTCCACCCTTCACTACCACTGGGGCGATAAAAATGACCTCTACGAAGCCGTCGTCATGGACGTGAATAACGACCTGGGGAAAGAATTTCTCAATTTGGAGAAAATCGTCCACACCAGTACGCTGGAAGAACGTATGAATATCGCCCTCGACAGGATGACGGATTATTTGTTTGACCATCCGGAGGTATCGAACCTTGTTCTGTTTCGTTATTTCAGTAAAACAAGGAACGAGGTCGATATTGATTTCAAGGTGCCGGAGTTCAGTGGCAACATCGCTCACGCCATGGGACTGACCAAAGATGCAAAAAATCCCTTGTCCAGGGCCATGATGGAAGTCATGATCATCATGAATGGAATGCACAGCTTTGTTTCCGGAGAAAATTATTTCCGTTCCATGTTGAAACTCGATCGAAAGAATTACATCGATCTGGTCAAAGAAACGCTGAAATTTATTCTCATCCCCGCATTTGTTCTCCGCGAAGAAAAAATGAAAAAGGGCCGGAGCCGCCCGTCATCCAAGATGACTCAAGAAAAAAAGAAAAGCAAAGTAAAGCCATCATAAAGTGTCTTATATTTCGGACCGGACGTGCCGTGCGGCTATACGGCAAATGAGATCAATACAAAAGACGCCGTCGCGCGTCCGCGAACAACAGTATATTTTCGAACCCGGGGGAAGAGCCGCGACCAAAATCACCGTCATGCCTGAAGAGAAGGCGGCGGCCAGTCCCCCCCCGGACGCAGATGCAAAAGAGAAACATGTTTTGCAAGGTTTTAAGAATGCATCTGAGGACTGTTTTGTAGCCTTTGCGCAGGCAGACTCCCGGGAGATGCGTAGCGACCATTGAACAGGGTTGAAATTAACCGCCCACAACAGAATTCAAACCAAGGAGGCCAGCTCATGAAGACGGCAAATCCCAGTCCCCTTTTTTCGCCTCTTGCGATCGGCGGCATCACCATCAAAAACCGGCTGGCCGTGTCCCCGATGGTCACCGTGTACTGCGATACGGACGGAATGGCCACCGAACGCTTTATCGCCTATCATGAAACCAAAGCCAAAGGCGGCTGGGGAATGATCATCGTCGAAGACTACGCGGTGGATCCCCTGGGCAGGGGCTTCTGGACTCCCGGCTTGTGGAAAGACGAACAGATCGCGTCGCATGCCCGCCTCACCGAACGGATCCGGCGAGCAGGCTCTGCGATTATCGCGCAAATCTACCATGCCGGCAGGCAAACGAGCGCCGGCCTCATCGGCGCACAGCCGGTTTCCGCCTCTCCCCTGCCCTGTCCCGCCATGGGGGAGATTCCCCGGGAATTGTCCGTCGCGGAAATCGAAAAGATCGTTTCGCAGTTCGGTGATACGGCCCTGCGCGCCAGGCAGGCCGGCTTTGACGGCGTGGAAGTCCACGGCGCGCACGGCTATCTGATTGCCCAGTTCATGTCCTCCTATTCCAACAAACGCAGCGACGCTTACGGCGGTCCCCTGGAAAACCGCCTGCGCTTTCCTCTGGACATCATCGCGGACATCCGGAAAAAATGCGGCTCCGATTTCCTGATCGGTTTCCGGATCTCGGGCGACGAAAAAGTTCCCGGCGGACGCGCCATCGAAGAGACGAAAGCCGTCGCCATCCGGCTCGAAAAACAGGGCGTCGATCTGCTGCATGTTTCCGCCGGCACCTACGAGAGTCCCTGGGCCATTGTTCCTCCCATGAACATCCCTCCCGGATGGATTGTCGACTACGCGGCGGAAGTTAAAAAAGTGGTGTCTCTTCCGGTCATGACCGTGGGGCGCATCAACGATCCGTTCCTGGCGGAAAGCATTCTGCGGTCGGGGAAGGCCGATCTGATCGCCATGGGCAGAGCCTCCCTGGCCGATCCCGACCTGCCCGATAAATTTGCCGAGGGACGATCCGAGGATATCCGCCGCTGCATCGGCTGCCAGCAAGGGTGCCGGGAGATTCTGCGCCGGAACGAGCCCATTCGCTGTCTGGTGAATCCCACGTGCGGCTACGAGTACCGGCGAGAGTTCAAAAAAGCGGAGGTGCCGCGGAAGATCACCGTGGTGGGAGGAGGCCCGGCGGGAATGGAAGCCGCCCGAACCGCGGCGCTGGCCGGCCATGACGTCACGCTGTACGAAAAAGCGGACCGTCTGGGCGGGCAATTCGCCGCGGCAGCCGTTCCGCCGGCCAAAGGCGAACTTGCAACCTATCTCGCGTGGGCCGCGCGGCAGGTTGAAAAGCTGGGCGTCGCCGTTAAATTAAAAACACCCTACACGAAGGAGATTTGCCGCAGCGAAAATCCGTCTCTGGTCATCATCGCCACAGGCGCCTGCTGCGCGAGACCCCCGATTCCGGGCATCGACGGCCCCAGCGTTGTTTCGGCCGAAGAGGTTCTGACAGGCCGGGTGTCCGTCAAACGAAAGGTGGTTATCGCCGGAGGAGGAATGATCGGCTGCGAGACGGCGACGTATCTTGGCTCGCTTAGCCGACAGGTCACGATTCTGGAAATGCTGCCGACGATCGCCGCGGATGAAGAATCCACCCGCCGCTTTTTTCTTTTGCAGATGATCGACGACCAGCGCATCCGGGTTCTGACCG
>DBPV01000090.1:5414-10672 GCA_002304995.1 Syntrophaceae bacterium UBA1411 | reverse complement strand
TCGACATCGCCGCGGATACCGTCGTTTTGGCGCTGGGCATGGAACCGGAGAATGCTTTGGCCAAAGAACTGGAAGGAATGGTACCCCTTAAGATTATCGGCGATGCGTTGAAATCCAGAAACGCCCTCGAAGCCATTCGGGAGGGATTTTTAGCCGGCGCACAAGCGTAGCTTCTACGCCGGCCTCAGTTTTCCTTTCTCATCATGGTGACGATGGGAAAGCCGGCGGGATTCGCGCCGGCTTCCAGAAAATCACGAAATCCGAATGACTCATAGAGTCTTCGCGCCGGCCGGCCGGCTGCCGTGGTCTTGTCGAATGTTGTTACCGTGACCGGCCGCGCAGGATCGAGATGCTTCAGGGCTTCGACCAGGAGAGCGGCGCCTGCCTTTCGTCCCCGGCTGTGCGCAGCCACGGCGAACCAGGCAATCTCGTTTTCTTGCCGGGAAATCACAATGCCGCCGAGAAACTCTTCTTCTCCCCGGTCATCCTCCCTTTTGGTAAAACAGAAGGCGTTTCCTTCTCGGATCATCTGCTTCAAGCCGTCGCAAAAGGCCGGGTCACCGACCATGGGGCCGAACAGCGGCTCGACGTCTTCGGCCAGTTTCAGCCAGTCGGGAAAATCCTTCATCGTTGATGTGCGTACCATCCTCTTCCTTTCATTATTGTTCGGCCACACGAAAAGCCCGGCAGGGCAAAGCCGGCGGGTCTTGTGCTTTAATTTTTGGGAAAGTATTTCACCTTGCTGATGCTCTTAAAATCTGAATCCTGCGTCCATATCGTCGCCTTGAATTCCTCAGCCGTCGCAAGAATAATGCTGTCCGCCATGGGAAGCTGATGCTCCAGGCTCAGCCTTGACGCTGCCATTGCCAGCGATGTATTGAGCGCAACAACCTTTCCCTTTTGCATTGCAACGACTGCCTGCAAGGCATCGTTCTCGCTGGACTCCCGAAGAACGACTTTGAAGACCTCATAGATGGTTATCACAGGAACCACCAGCAACTTTGCGTCGCTCAGAGGGGCCAGAAAATGCTTGGCATTAGGTTCATCGGCAAAATAGGCCAGCCAACCGGAAGAATCTACAACATTCATGTTCGATCTTCCTCTCGTTTGAACTCCGTGTTAATGCCTTTGAGAAATCCACGAAGTTCTTTAATGTCGCGTTCCGGTATAAGTTCAATGCGACCGTCGTATTCAACGATGCGAATTTTTTGGCCAGGATAAAGTTTTAACGCCTCCCTGACCGTTTTCGGGATAACGACCTGATATTTCGGCGATAAAGTGACTGTCTGCATTCCAGCACCCCCATCGATCGATTCCGTGCTACAATACCATGATCGATATGATTTGTCAAAGATGCGCCGCCAATACGCCGCCAATCCCTCCGGCGCAGACGTTTTACCCGCACCGGAGGGATTGGGCGTCTAGCGGACGTCCATGCGCTCCTGATAGTACCGGGTCACGTCGTACACCGCGTAATCCATCATCAGCATCATGCTCAACAGGCTGTCCACCGCCTGGTTGTAAGCCAGGCCGTTGATGAAGGTCTTTTGAAAACCGTCGTGCAGCCACATGAACCGGCGCATGACGTTCAAGGCATAAACGGCCTCGTGGAGGGGGATATGGTTGCTACGGCTCGTTTCGGCGTACTGCCGGAAAAAAGCGCGGGCCTTTTCGAACCGGTCGGTATCCAGAAGCAGGCTTCTCAACTGGCTGTAAAATTTGATCGCCTGGGGCGCCAGCTTGTCCCGGGACAGGCCGTGATAGTGCGTCGTGCGCTTGTCCTTGCGCATGCAGTCCGCCCAGTTGCCGGCAATCTCCACGATGTTCGCCTCCAGAACGTCCAGGAGCTTCAGCGATTCCGCCTGATCCACCTTCATCAACCGCTGGTATTCCCGCGTTACGCTGTAGGTGGCGTAGTCGAAAAGCAGGATCGTGCGGTTCAAGGTGTCGAGCGCCTGCTGCTGATCGATGCCGAAGCCGAAGACAAGCTGAAACTCGGCGTAGAGCCAGATGTGCCGGCGCATCAGGATGAGCGCGTAGATTGCTTCGGCCATGGGAATACCGAGCGCATGGCTTTCGGCGGCATAGTTCCGGAAATAGTCCTCCACATCCGCGGCGACTTTCTCGCCCGTGAACATCTTGCTGAAGTTCCGGTAAAACCAGACGCACTGGTTCTGGATTTTCTGCTCGTTGAGTTCCTTGTACGTGGGGGTCCGGGCGTTGTTCTGCACGTCGGCCGCCCAGCGTTTGGCCATGTCCTCCGCATGACGATCCGCCAGTTCAACGTACTTCGCTGCATAAGTCTTCATCTCCGCCTCCTTTCTCCGGAACCCCGACGGTCCCTGATTTTCTCGTTACCGGGCCTGACGCTGACGGATCAGCTTCTTCACGAATACTTCCTCGCGCTCCATCTCCTCGATTCTGTCCGTGATGTATTTCTTCGCCTCTTCATGCTGCGGAATGAAAATCTTCTCCAAAGCGTTCACGCGCCGCTGCACTTTTTTCAGCTCGCGCGAAAGCAAAATGATGGATTTGGTGATGGTCGCGTACCGCGCCAGAAGCGCCAGCGCGTCCCGCGACCGGCTGCGGGCCTCGTCGTAGGAGGCGCTCGTCCGCGGAAAAGCGACGGGCGCGTGGAGCTTTTTCAGATGCAGGCGGAAGTTCACCAGCCGAAGCCCCATCAACTTGCTCACATCCATGAAGAGCGTATAGCTTTTCCGCTCCGCGCAGCTCGCGAGCGCCGCGGCGTCGGCCCCCATGTCCACGGCCGCGCTCCGGTAGGCGCCGTAAAGGTTGTCGAGCGCCTGATGAAAGTCCGCTTCGGTCCGGCGGATCTCGTCGATCTTCCGGACGATCTCCAGGGCCAGGATTTCGCGCTTCTGGTTGAGCAGATCGTATCCTTCGTAGGCGAAGGCGAGATCCTCCTTGAGCCGGCGCAGGGATGACTTGGTCGGGGGCAGTTCGATTCCGGGCATTATGCGCTCTCCGTCTCGGGCATGTAGTAGCGCTGGATGTCTTCGCGGCTGATGCGGTAGAGCTCGTCTTTCGGAAGCAGCGACAGCATCCGCCAGCCGATGTCCAGCGTCTGTTCGATGGAACGGTTTTCCTCGTAGTCCTGCCGCAAGAAAATTTCCTCAAAAGCGGTCCCGAACTTGAGGTAGATCTTGTCGAGATCGGAAAGCTCCTCCTCTCCCACGATGGCGGCGAGCGCCCGGATGCGCTTGACCTTCGCGTAGGAGGCAAACAACTGGGCCGCCACCTGGCCGTGGTCCCTGCGCGTGCGGCCTTCGCCGATGCCGTCCTTCATCAGGCGGGACAGGGAAGGCAGGCCCGCGATCGGCGGATAGATGCCCTTGTTGAAGAGCGCCCGCTCCAGGACGATCTGCCCCTCGGTGATGTAGCCGGTGAGATCGGGAACGGGATGGGAAATATCGTCGCTCGGCATCGTGAGAATCGGCACCTGCGTGATGGACCCCCGGCCGCCCTTGAGCCGGCCCGCCCGTTCGTATACGGAGGCGAGGTCGCTGTAGAGATAGCCGGGATACCCCTTGCGCGAGGGAATCTCGCCGCGCGAACTGGAAAGCTCCCGGAGAGCCTCGCAGTAGTTGGTCATGTCGGTGAGGATGACCAGAACGTGCATGCCTTCCTCAAAGGCCAGATACTCCGCGAGCGTGAGCGCCGTCCGCGGCGTGACGAGGCGCTCGATGGACGGCGAATCGGCCAGACTCAAAAAGATGGCCGAATGGGTCAGCACGCCCGACTCCTCCAGGGAATCGATGAAAAACCGCGCCACGTCGAACTTGACGCCCATCGCGGCAAAGATGACCGTGAACTCTTCCTCCGCGGTCAGAATCCGCGCCTGCCTGGCGATCTGGGCGGCGATTCGATTGTGCGGCATGCCGCTTCCCGAAAAGATCGGCAGCTTCTGCCCGCGGATCAGCGTGTTCATGCCGTCGATCGCGGAAATGCCGGTCTGAATGAAGTCCCGGGGATACTCCCGGCTCCAGGGGTTGATCGGCAGGCCGTTGACGTTCATCACCCGATCCGTGACGACCTGCGGCGCTCCGTCGATGGGCCGGCCCAGGCCGTCGAAAACCCGGCCCAGCATGTCGCGGTCCACCGGAATCTCCAGGGCCCGGCCCACGAAGGTCACCCGGGTGTCCGTCACGGAAAGCCCGCTCGTTCCCTCGAAGACCTGGACGACGGCCTTTTCTTCGTCGATTTCCAGCGTCTGGCCGATCCGCACCCGGTCCGTCTTATCGCGGATTTCCACGATGTCGCCGTAGCCCACGCCGGCGACGCCGTCGACGAAGATCAGCGGGCCGGAAATGCCCGACAGGTTGGTGTATTCGATTTCTCCCGTCATGTCATCCTCCGCTTGCGGCCGCCGCGAGCGCGGCCAGGCTCTTATCCAGCCTTTGCAGATGCGCGTCGATGCCGGACAGGTCCCGGTTCGGAATTTCCGACTTGAGCCGGACCAGACCCGAAACCGCATCGAGCGCCGCGATCTGTTTGACGCTCACGCCCTGCTGCACAAGCTCCAGCCCCCTGCGGTAAAGCGCAAGCAGGCCGGTCAAAATCCGGATCTGCTTTTCCGGACTGCAAAACTTGTCTTCGGGATCGAAGGAGTTCTGCTGCAAAAAGGCGTTCTTGATCGTTTCCGCGCAAAACAGGATGTACTGCTGGGCCGGCGGCAGGGCGTCGCTTCCGACAAGTTTCACCACCTGTTCGAGGCGGTGATCCTCGAGCAGAATGTTCATCGCTTCGTTGCGGATGTCGAGCCACCGGGCGTCCAGCGTTTTCCACCAGTTTTCGATATCGGCGAGGTACTCGGTGTAGCTGTCGATCCAGCTGATCGACGGGTAGTGCCGGGCGTCGGCCAGCGTCTTGTCCAGCGCCCAGAAGCAGCGCACGAACCTGGAGGTGTGCTGGGTCACCGGCTCCGAGAAATCCCCGCCGGGAGGCGAAACGGCGCCGATGATCGTGATGTCTCCGTCGCTGCCCGAAAGCGTCTCCACCAGCCCCGCCCGTTCATAAAACTCGGCCAGCCGCGTGGCCAGGTAAGGCGGAAATCCCTCCTCGGCCGGCATGTCGCCCAGTCGGCTCGCGAGCTCCCGCAGGGCCTCCGCCCAGCGCGAGGTGGAATCCGCCATCACGGCGACGCTGTAGCCCATGTCGCGGTAGTACTCCGCAATGGTCACGCCGGTGTAAATGCTGACCTCGCGGGCGGGCACCGGCATGTTGGAGGTGTTGGCGAT
>DBPV01000090.1:0-5397 GCA_002304995.1 Syntrophaceae bacterium UBA1411 | reverse complement strand
GTTGCCGCGCTCGCCGCAGCCGATATACACAATGATGTCCGCGTTGCACCATTTCGCGAGTGCGTGCTGCGTCATGGTTTTCCCCGTGCCGAAGCCGCCGGGAATGGCGGCCGTTCCGCCGCGGGCAATGGGAAAAAACGTGTCGATGATCCTCTGCCCCGTGATGAGCGGCATGCCGGGCTTCTTCCGGCTGCGGCTCGGGCGCGGCCGGCGCACCGGCCAGTAGGCGGCAAGCCCCCCGGTAAAGGTTCCCGTTTCCGTCTCCACGCTGAAGATCTCGTCTTCCAGCGTGTAGGCTCCGGCGGGAACAAGCTTCGTCAGTTTTCCGGCCACACCCGGCGGCACAAGCACCCGGTGCACGACCAGCGGGCTTTCCCGGATTTCTCCCAGAAGCGTTCCCTCGCCGGCAGCGCCGCCGGCCTTCGCCAGCGGCTGAAATTCCCATTTTTTCTGCATGTCCAGCGGCGAAAGCTTGATGCCTTTGCGGATGTAGCTGCCGCACGCTTCGGAAATGCCGACCAGCGGGCGCTGAATGCCGTCGTAGATGCTGGCGATCAGGCCCGGTCCGAGCAAAACGGAAAGCGGCCGCCCGTAAGAGATCACCTCATCCCCCGGCTTGAGTCCGGTGTTGTCCTCGTACACCTGGATGATGGCAATCTCGCCGGCCAGACGGATCACTTCGCCGATCAGGCGGTCGGAGCCGACTTCGGCGATGTCGAACATCTTGATGCCGCCCAGCCCCTGGGCCCGGACGATCGGGCCGTTGACGGCAATCACTTTTCCGGCAAGCACGTGTTCCACCTTCACTCCTCCTTCGGCCGCGGCGTCGTTGCCGTCTTTTCACTGCGGGAATAATCCGCCAGAAGCTGCACGACCTTCCGGCGGAGAAGCGCGGACTTCCGGAAATAGATCCGCTCCAGCGTCCCATTGAACAGGCGCCCCCCGGCCGCGTCCCGGACCAGGCAGCCGCCCCACTTGATGGAGGGGTCTGCAGCGACGGCGGCGCTTTGGCAATCACCGGCGGCGGCAAGAATCTCGTCTTGCCAGGCCAGGTCCTCCGGCTTCACGCGGATTTGGGCCTCGCCGGAAATCCTCTGTGCGGCCGCACGGACGGACGCCAGTAAAAATGCCCTGTATTGACGCGTCCCCCGCAGGTCCCGCACCGTTTCGGCCACTCTTTCGTCCAGAAAACGCTCCAGGCTCCGGAGCCTCAGTTTTTTGCGTTCGAGAACAGCCCGGTTTTCCAGTTTGGCCAGTTCCTGCTCCCGGCGCGCCCCGGCCTCTTCAGCCGCCTGCCGCCGGAACCGCTCAAGGCTTGCGGCATGCTCCTCTTCCAACGCCCGGACGGCGGCCGCCTCTTTTTCCCGCAGAGCAGCGATGAGCCGCGCCGATTCTTCCCGGATGGATTTTTCCAGCACCGTGTCGTCCATGTCCGCTCCTTAAAGTGAAATGCCCAGCGCCTCCGAGATGTAGCCCACGGCCGACCGGCGGAAACCTTCCTGGTCGTCGATGCCCGGGATCTCGATGATCACCGGGCTCGGCCGTGTCAGGTTGATCTCCAGGAGGCGCTCTTCCAGATGGCGGGCCAGCCGGTTCGTCACCAGGACGATGGCGGCGTCCGGCCGGGCGGCGAGCGCTTCGAGTCCGGCGGCGGCATCTTCCGGACCGGCCACCACGCCTTCCACGCCGCAGAGGCGAAAAGCGCTGACGCTGTCCATGTCCCCGAGCATGTAGATCTTTTCCATCTTACAACTTATTCAAAATCATGATGGCGATGATGAGCCCGTAAATGGCGATTCCTTCCGCCAGGCCCAGAAAGACCAGCGTCCGGCCCATCAGCTCCGGTTTCTCGCTCACCGCCCCGATCGCCGACGAGCCGATCCGGGCGACGGCCACGCCGCTGGCCAGACAGGCCATGCCCACCGCCAGACCCGCGCCCACATAGGCGAGCCCCATCCAGTCCGCCCCCGCCCCCGCCTGCGCCGGCGCGCCCTGGGCCAGGAGAACTCCCGCCGGAGCCGCGAGCCACGCCCAAGCGCAGAGAATCGCGGCTTTCCCCAACACCGACAGCTTGTCCCTCGTCATCTTCACACCTCCGCTGCTTTTGCCTTCAAGGTGAACGGACGAAACGCCACTCCGTCGCCTTGAAAAAATTTACTGAAAAACTCGTAGTATTCAAGACGCATGGATTGAATGCCGCAGATCAATCCTTCAAAGCCGATAATAAAAATGTTGCCGATGATCACCATGAGAATCGCGCCCGCGGACCGAAGCGTCGGATCGACCATGCCGGCCAGCGTGTAGGTCACAATGCTGAGACCCGCATGGGAAAGGGCAAACGCCCCCACGCGGATGAACGAAATCGTATTGGCAAAGAGGCCGAGCGCGATTTCGACGATGTCCATGACGGTTTCCACGACATACTCCGCTCGGTCGTGCGGCTTTTCCGCTGCGAAAAGAAGCGCGCCCAGCGGCCCGCGCAGCGAAAAGACGAGCAGAGGAAAAAAGACGAACGCGGAAAGCGCCCACAGGGGCGGCCCGGCGCCCGTCCGCTGGAAACCAACGGCAAAAACAATCACGGCGACGTACAGGACCAGGATCGCCAGGCTCCGCTTTTCCAGCAGGGCCTCGACATAGTCCGCATTTCTGAGGCTGTTGAGAATGTTCACGGCCAATCCGACCGTGATGAACACGACGCCCATCAGGATCGTCACGGCGAAAAGCGTCATGATGTTGTGGGTGGGATGGAACCACAGCGCCGGAATCAGATGCTCGCTCGAAAACAGGCTGCCGTAGAGAAGACCGCAGACGGCGGCGGAAAAGCCGCAGATCATCAGGATGCCTCCCGCTTCGACCAGGTCATCCTTGCTTTTTTTCCGGCCGAATCTTCGCAGGAGCCACCCGCCCAGGGCCAGCACCAGCCCCTGGCCCAGATCGCCGAACATCAGACCGAACATGAGCGTGAAGGTGACGGCCGTAAGCGGCGTGGGATCGATCTCCCGACCCGACGGCATGCCCATCGTCCGGACCAGAAGCTCGAAGGGCTTGAGCCAGGGGATGTTCAGCAGGCGGACCGGCGCGGCCTTGTCGCGGCGCTCGGTGACGATGAAGCGGCCGGCGCAAATGTCCCGGAGGATGTCCAGAAGCCGGCTCCGGTCACGCGCATCCATCCAGCCCGTAATGAACACGGCCCGGTCGGACTGAAGGGACGTGCACGCGGCTTTGAGCATTTCCTCGTAAGCGCGGTAGGCGCTGTTCAGGCGCCGGAGCGCCTCTCCCTTTTCCTCTTTCAGACGCTCCAGACAGCGCGCGACAATGGCGCCGCGCCACACGAGGCTTGCCGCCCGGGCGGCAAGACGCTCGGGCGGCAGGTCCGAGACGTCGGCCGACGCGTCGGCAAATCCGGAATTTTTGAGAAATTCACCGAGCGCCGCCGCATCTTCCGGAAGCGCGAGACCGAAGACAAAACGCCCCGCGCGGGCCAGAAGAAAGCGGCTCTGTGCGGGCGGCTCCTGTGCTTCGTCTTCCATCGTGCCAAAAACCGTTTTCACCAGCCGGGCCTTCTGAAGCACTCCGGGATCGATCCCCAGCGCACGCAGGGCCGAGCCGCAGGCGATCCGGCGCGACGCGGCGTCGGCAGCCTTGCCGATGCGGGCGCGCAGGCGCAGGGCGCGCGCAAGGGCTTTGGCGGCCGCCGCGGCAAACGCCGCGTCCTTTTCCTTGTCGAGCGGCGCCGCGGGAAGGAAAGCCTCGTCCGGCACGATCTGCAAAGCGTTTTGCGCATAATCGGTCGCCGCGACAATTTCCCGGATGCGCGCCTCCTCCCGGGCGAGCCCCTGCCCCAGGCTCACATCGCGATCCGCAAACCTGGCCAGGTGGACAATGCCCGCCCGGCCCAGCGCGAGATAGACCTCGGCCGCCCTGTCCTTTTCCACAGCGACGGTGATTTTACGGATGTCGGCCTTGATAAACACGCCCTACGCCTCGCAAAAGAGCGCATCGAGCACGGCCTCGGCGGATAATCCGAAGCGCCGGCCGTCCCGGATGCGATACAGGTTCTGAATCTGGTAAAAAAGCAGCCACAGGTAGGCGGCCACGCCGTAAAGGGAATGAAAATCCCGGTGAAACATGGAAGAAATCCAGGCGTAGAAAAACCGCTCCAGATAGCGTTCAATGTCGATCGGGGAAGGCTTTTGTCCCGTGCTCTTCTGCCGCTCGTCCGCGTAGCGGGCCAGCGCTTCTTCGAGCAGCCGCACCTGCGCGCTTGCGGGTCCGCTGAAAAACGCCTGAAACTTTTCCAGCAAGGACGCAAGTTGTTCGTCGCGCGCGGAATAATATGTCTGAAGGCGGGATGACCACAGCAGAGTCAGCACGGCGACCCTTTTAAGCGCCACGTCCTGAAACTCCCTTTGGGCCTGGCCGTCGAGCAGGCAGGCGGCGTTGTAAAGATTCGCGGCGGCGCAGAGATCCAGGCGGATCGCCATGCGCCGCGGGGCAAAGGCCCCGGCGAAGCAGGAAGCGAGATACGTGCCGGCAAAAAGGCTGCGCAAGTCCTCCCCGGTGAGTTTTTTCTGCAGGAGCTCTTTTTCGGCGATGGCATGGGGGGCGATGTCGTACCACTGTTCAGGCGGCGCCATATCCGCCGCTTTCGCCAGCAGCATCTTCACGTTTTGCACTTCGTAGAGGCGCAGGAAGGCCACAAAAAGCGGAGTATAGGGGGCATACGCCCCGGCGATCGCAATCACGGGGGCGATTTGCTCCCGGAAAAGCGCTTCCCGGTCCAGGAGCGTATTTCCGGGGGCGGAAGCGGACATCTGCTCCCGGACCAGGACGGCATAGTCCCGCCCGGCAAGCAGGCGGCTGCGCATCGCAGCAATCCGGGCATGAATATAGTCCGCGTCGGCGTAATTCTTCATGCGTCGGGCCCCGCCAGCAAAATGGCAAGGATTTCTTTGCGGACCGCCTCTTTCAAGAGCGGGTCTTCAAAGACCCGGTCGCTGTCCGTCCTTGCCGCGGAAAATGCGGCTTCGGAAAGTTTTTTTGCTTCCGCCAGAGCCTCCGCCACGCCGGCGTTTTCCGCTTCGGCGATCCGCTCGCGTTCCCGGGCCGCCTCCTCGTCGAGAAGCCGTTTGCGGATTTCGATATTCCGCGCGGAATCCCGCTGGACCTGCTCGACGTCGGCCGAACACTGCCGCTCAATTTCAACAATGCGGGTGATTACGTCATCCATACCCGCTCCCCATGATGCTTGCTTTGGTTTGTTGAAAGATTAACAGTAAGTCCCGAACAACACCGGATGCAGAACGTCCCAATGAACTTGCGTCTGAACGTCGCTATTTTGAATGTGATTCCATTATAGAAATAACGATTTCGGATGTCAACAGGGAAAATGCGGGA
>DBPV01000030.1 GCA_002304995.1 Syntrophaceae bacterium UBA1411 | reverse complement strand
CGAACCAGATGGGATCATAACCCATGGCATCAACAATGGGTATCGTGAGCGGCGCGGTGATCATGACAATGGCGCCCGGATCCAGCAGCATGCCCAGGATGAAATACAAAATCTGGATGAAAATCAAAACGCCCCAGTACCCGCCGGGGATGTTCTGGATGACCTCAAGGATGAATGAATCCGCGCCCAGGGCCATATAGATAGTCGAGAAGCAGTAGGCGCCGATGATGATCCACATGACCATCCCGGTATATTTGAGCGTATCCAGAGATATCTTGCGGAAAATTTTCCAGTTCAGGCTGCGGGCGTAAACCATCAAGCCCAGACTGCCCGCCGCGCCGATTGCCGATCCTTCCGTCGCGGTGGCCACACCGGAAAATATCGAACCCAGTACGACAAGGATAAGGACCAGCGGGGGGATGACCGGCAAGGTCGCATGCATTTTTTCCTTGAATGTTAAATCGCGACCACCGGTTGGCGCCGGAGGTCCGTCTTCAGGATGAATCTTGCAGCGGATGAGAATATAGGCGCACAACATCAGCGCCAGCAGGAGGCCGGGCATAAGGCCGCCGGCAAAAAGCCGACCGACCGAAACCTGGCAGATCATGCCATAGATGATCATGATGATGCTGGGCGGGATCAGGATTCCCAGAGCGCCGCCGGCGCCCACGGCGCCTAAGGACATGCGCTTGTTATAGCCGCGGGACAGCATGGCCGGCACGGCAATCAGCCCCATCGTGACGGTTCCGGCTCCGCCGATTCCGGTCATGGCCGCGAAAATGGCGCAGACAATAATGGCCGCAACCGTCAAACCGCCGGCAACCTTACCGGACCACACATGAACGGCGGCAAAAAGCCGGTCGGCCATTCCTGACTCCTGGAGCACCGCTCCCATGAGGATAAAGAGCGGTATGGCGATAAGACTGAAAGACATCATCGCCTTTCCGAAGATCAAGTTGGGAATGACCCCCATGGCGTGAGGCCCCCAGAGAAAAAAGGTAAAGACAACACCGACGGCGCCCAGGACGAATCCTATAGGAAGTCCGGAGACGAGGCCGAAAATCATCAACGCAAAAAGCAGTAAAGTAACAATTCCCGCATCCATTAGTAGGCTTCTCCTTTCCCCGTCTTAACGATATAAATATCGTTGACCAGGTTGGCGATCCCCTGGATGAGCAAAAGAAAGGCGCCGAGGGGAATCATGAGCTTGATCGGCCAGAGGGGCGGCGCCCAGTCGCTCTGGGAAATCTCGAGAATTTGGACGGAACGCCAGGCAAATTCCCATCCCAGCCAGATGATGGTCAGACAAAACACAAAAAAGAACGGAAAAGTGATCACATCCATGATCGCTTTGCCCCGTGGTGAGCGGTTAATATACACAAGATCCATATTGACATGGCCTTTATAACGCAGTGTATAAGCTCCGCCCAAAATACTAAGGGCGCCGAAGACCATGCCGCTCAGCTCATGCGCCCAGACGGTGGGATGGTTGAAAAATGTCCGGGCAATGACTTCCCACATGATGATGAGCGTCAGAATCCACGCAAGCCACATGAGGATCTCTCCGCTTATTTCGCTTATTTTATTGACAATTCGCACAAAGCGCATTTCATTCCTCCCCTGCCGGCATAAAACGGCAATTGACAAAACAACGCCTCCCGGTTCGGCGTACTATTCAAGAGGTTTGATGTGTTGATCAAGCCCTCAGTTTTATGCCGGTCCCGGAAGAGTTGCATAAGTGGGAAAGTAGTCATCAATCACTTTCCCACTTATGTTTTTCGAATTATTTCATGTACCCCATTTCCTTCATATAAGATTTAACCATCTTCACCAGCTCGGCCGCTTCGGGACTCTTCTTGGCTTCCTGGTCCCAGATTTCGTAAGCGGCCTGCTGCGCCTTGGCCAGTTCCGCGCCCTTCAATTCACAAACTTTCAGACCCCGCTGGGACATCTTGTTGATCGCCCATTGCTCGCCGGTCCAGTTCTGGTGATTCGTGAAATCGAGCCCTGCTTTGATCATGCCCATTTCCAGCGCAGTTTGCAGGTCTTTGGGAAGCGCATTCCAGGATTTCATGTTGATGAGAACGGACACGTGGTTAACAGGCTGAAGACTGGGCTGGAGGTAATATTTGGCGACTTCGTGAAATTTCAGACTGTACATGGCGATGGCGCCGCCCCAGGCGGAACCGTTGATGGTCCCCGTCTGCAGAGAGGTGTAGGCATCCTCACCGGGAACGAAAACCGCCTGCGCGCCGAATTTCTGGAGCCAATCCATCATGAGACCCGCCGCGCGGACTTTCTTGCCCTTCAGGTCGGACAGTTTGTTGATCGGTTTGTTGAAAATCAACGAGGCAGGCCAGCAGTCAACGCCGCCGACAAGATAATAAACGCCGTGCTTCGCGTAGACTTTTCTCATCACGTCGATGGCGCGCCACCCTCCGAACATTTTCGGAAGGTTTTTGCCGTACATGAAATTGTACATTTCGTTGGGCGTCCGGATGCCGAAGGGCAGGCCGTAATCGATGGCCGCTTCGGGAATGACGCCTCTGAAGTAAATCGTCGGCATGACGACCATGTCCACGATGCCCGTCTTAACCGCATCCAGAGCTTCCGTGCTCTTCACGAGATCGCCGGCCCAGAACATCTTGATGTTCAGTCGGCCGTTGGTCATGTCCGGCAGGGTCTTTTCAAACATATCCTTGTAATAGACCGTGGCCTGTTCGGCCGGAATCCGATGCTGCTGACATTTCCAGTTGAAAACCTTTTGCTGCGCCAGGCACGTAAACGACATCGTCACGAGTACGACGGCAGACAGTACAGCGACCAATACCACCTTCTTTTTCATAACAACCTCCTTGATGAAATTAAAAAATTTGCTGACAAACTGCATCACAGCGAAAACACCCTTTTGTGTTCCACCGGGCGCGCACATCCGTCCGGCCATTTCCATTACTTTTTCTTTTTATCGACAAACGCCTGCATCCCCTCCTTTTGCTCGCGGGTGGAAAAACACAGGGCAAAACAGTTGATTTCAAAAAGAGACGCGGTTTCCATGTCCGTCTCGGTTCCCTTGTTCATGGCGGTTTTCACCATCTTGGCGGAAAAGGCGCTTTGCCTGGCAATCCGATCGGCAAGGGCATAGGTTTTTTCAGCGAGGGTTTCGGAGGGAACAACGTGATTCACCAGACCGTAGTCAAGCGCGAGCTTTGCATCGAATATCTCCCCCGTCAAAGCCAGTTCCTTGGCCTTGGTGAGGCCGATCAACCGCGGAAGCCGCTGCGTTCCCGCTGATCCGGGAATGATGCCCAGCGTGATTTCGGGAAGCCCGAATTTGGATTTTTCCGACGCGATGCGGATGTCGCAGGCCATGGCATACTCCAGTCCGCCGCCCAGGCAAAAACCGTCGATCATGGCTATCACGGGCTTTTCCAGATTCCAGAGCTTGTCCGCCACCCGTTTCGACCGCAGGCCGTGGTCTCTCGCCTCGGGCGAGGACAGGGGCAGCATTTCCTTGATGTCCGCGCCGGCGATGAACGCCCGGTTTCCCGAACCGGTCAGAATGACCACCCGGACGTCGTCATCCGCAGCGGCTTTGTCCAGACAGTCCAAAAGCGCCAGGTTGACGTCTTTGTTCAGGGCGTTGAGCGCATCGGCGCGGTTGACCGTCACCACGGCGATCTTGTCTTTTTTTTCGTAGAGAACGATTTCTTCCATTTTAAACTTCTCCTTCATAACTTTTCCGCAGGAAGCAACGGCTTGCCCGCCGAATCTTCAGAAATGTGTCCTTCCGTTTCCTGAGGCGCACTTCGCGGCGCGCCGCACGCTTTGGCCCTTTTCTTAACGGACAATCAAACCGACGGCGATGGCCTCCCTCCGCAATGCTTCCCGGAAATCCGGATGGGCGATGGAAATCATGGCATTCACCCGGTCGGGAATGGATTTCAGATACAGGTCGGCGATCCCGTACTCCGTAACGACGTACATGACGTCGCAGCGCTGGACCGTTACCACCGCCCCCGGCGGAAGCGCCACCGAGATGGTGGAGATCATCCGGTTGTCTTTGGCCCTGATCGTGGACGGCATGCACAAAAAGCTTTTTCCGCCTTTCGACCGCAGCGCGCCGCGCACAAAATCCCCCTGTCCGCCGATCGAACTGTACTGCGTAAATCCGAGCGACTCGGAACAGACCTGGCCGGTGAGATCGGACATCAAACAGCCGTTGATGGAAATCAGATTGTCGTTTTGGCCGATGATGTTTTCATCGTTGGTGATCCGCAGGGGGGTGAGCTCGATTTGCCCGGTGGCCAAAAAATCGTAAAGCTCCGGACTGCCCATGGAGAAACCGGCGACGATCTTGCCGGTAATGACGCCCTTCTTGAGCAGGTGCATCATGGAGTCCGTGAACATCTCGGTGTAGACGGACAAATTCTTCTTTTCTTCCAGGCGGTAGCCGATGGCGTTGGCCAGACCGCCGATGCCCAGCTGAATGCACGCCCCGTCGGGAATCTGATCAATGAGGATGGCGGCAATTTGCTTATCCGTATCCGTGGGCTCCCGCTGCGGAAAGACGGGGAAGGAATGATCGGCTTCACAAATATAATCCACCTGGCTCACGTGGATCCTGCACTCCGGCCCTTTGATGCGGGGCTGGTATTTATTCACCTGAACGATGATTTTCTTCGCATACCCGGCGATCTCTCCGTGCCAGTCCACGCCGCATGCGCCCCAGTACAAATAGCCTTCTTCGTCGGGCAGCGAGACGTCGACGGCCAGCGTGTCCACGCGGTAATAATCCCTGAGCGCGATGCAGACTTTGGAAAAGGGAACGGAGTTGTTATCGATATTGCCGATCTTGTGGTAGAGTCTTTCCTGGGGGCCGACAAACACGGAATGCCCCTTGATGTGGCCGATGTACTTTGCGTCCTGAAGGACTTTAAAATCGTACAAAAACAAGCTGCTGATGATATGGACGTCGGTGAGTTCGGCGTACCGGTCGACGACCGCATCCATCAATTGAATCGGCGTCGAGGTGCTGGACCCGAACCAGATCCGGTCGCCCGATGCAATCTTCGCCGCAGCCTCGCGAACGGAAACCAGTTTACTGCGATAGATATTCTTCCAGTCGGACATGATGTGCTCCGAACGTCTTTATTAATTCAGTTCATTTTCCGGCGGAAAAGCCAGTCCTGCGGACGGCTTTTCCGCCCCAATGTCTAGAACAGGGTGCAGGGTTTGGCCAGAATGCCGCGGCCGGCCACCATGCGGTTGATCTGATTGGTTCCTTCGAAGATCTGCGTCAGCTTGGCGTCGCGCATCAGCTTTTCCACAACGGCCCCTTTCATATATCCGGAACCGGCCATAATCTGCACGGCGTCCGTGGTCACTTTCATGGCGGCGTCGGAGGCAAACAGCTTGGCCAGCGCCGCTTCGGTGGAACAGCGGATGTTGTTGTCGAGCATCCAGCCCACCTGCAGGTACATCGCCCGGGAGGCCATCGTCAGGGCGTTCATGTCGGCCAGGAGGAAGCTGACGCCCTGGAAATTGCCGATGGGCTGGCCGAACTGCACGCGCGTATTCGCGTATTTGGCCGCTTCGTCCAGCGCCTTCTGCGCGATGCCGGTGCTGACGGCCGTGATGTTCGCGCGCCCCCGGTCCAGCGCCATCATCGCCAGTTTGAATCCCTGGCCTTCGCCGCCGATCAGATGCTCTTTCGTCAATTCCACATTGTCAAAAATCAGCTCCGCCACGTTCATCGCGCGGTGGCCCATCTTGTCCTCGATCCGGCCGACGCTGATCCCCGGCGTGTCGCGGGGAACGGCAAAGCAGCAAATGCCCTTGGTGCCCTTGCTCTTGTCGATGGTGGCGAAAAGACACAGCAGATCGGCGTACACGCCGTTGGTGATGTAGCATTTAAGCCCGTTGACGATGTAGCGGTCGCCCTTTTTTTCCGCCGTCGTCTTCATGACGCCGGCATCCGAACCGGCTTCCGGCTCGGTGAGGCAGAAACAGGCGCTGCGATAGCTTTCCGTCATTTTGCCGATAAACTTCTTTTTCTGCTCTTCGGTGGCCCCGATCATGATCGCGCCGGTGGCCAGATGCGATATGCCGATCACCTGAGCGATGGCGCAGCATTCGTAGTTCATCGCTTCCGTGACAAGATAATGTTCGATAAAGCTCATTCCCGTGCCGCCGTAGGCTTTGGGAATATTCGTGTACATCAGTCCCAGTTGATGGGCTTTCTTGCAAATCTCTTCGGGATATGTCCCGTCCCGGTCATATTCGACAGCGACAGGCCGAATCTCCCTGGCCGCGAAATCGCGCGCTGTTTCCAAAAACGCCTTTTGCTGGCTGCTTAAACTGAAATCAATCATCGGACGGTTCCTTTCTTGTTATGATAAATTTTTGCTGCGGCGGAAGAATCCGCCGCTTCCTGCATGTTGTTTCCTTTTTTACCGCTGTAAATTCTCCACCAGCGCCACCACACCCTGGCCGCCGCCACAGCAGGAGCCGAACATGCCGAAGCGCCCGCCCCGGCGAATAAGCTCGCGCATGCACAGCATGCCGATGCGGCCGCCGGACGCGCCGTTGGCATGCCCGAAGGCAATGGCGCCGCCGTTGGGATTCCACCGGTTCATATCGATTTTATAGCCCGTTTGTTTTTCCATCTCACGGATGACCGCCAGGTTCTGCGCGGCGAAAGCTTCATTGCATTCAATGATATCGATATCCGCCAGCGTAAGCCCCGCGCGTTTGACCGCCACGAGAAAAGCGTACGCCGGCGCAATGCCCATGATGCCGGGATCGACGCCGAACTCTGCTCCGGAGATCCAGCGGGCCAGCGGCTTGTAACCCAGGGCGGCGGCTTTTTCGGCCGTCATCAAAAGCACGAACGAAGCGCCGTCGTTGAATCCGGAGGAGTTGCCCGCCGTCACGGTTCCACCCTTTTTGAAGGCCGGCGGAAGTGTCGCGAGCGTTTCCAGGGAGGACAGGCGGGGAAATTCATCGACCTTGAAATCCACCGGGGGTTTCTTCTTTCCCTGGGAAACGGGGACCGGCACAATTTCATCGATATAGATGCCCGCCTCGATGGTTTTCTTGGCAAGCGCCTGGCTCCGGAAGGCGAATTCATCCTGCTCTTCGCGGGTAATCTTGTACATCTCGACCAGATTCTCGGCGGTCAGGCCCATTTCAGTAAGCGGAATATACTTGCGTCCTTCCATTTCCGGCGGCTGAAGTTCGAACTCCAGAAGCTTGATGGCATTCAATTTGTAAGGTTGGACGCTGGTCGAATAGAGGCGCGGCAGCTGGCTGAAGGACTCGCAGCCGCCGGCGATTACGACGTCCGCCTGGTCGGCCAGAATCTTCCAGGCCGCGTGGTTGATGCAGTCGATCGACGAACCGCACTGCAATTCGATGGTTGACGCGGACGTTTCAAAGGGCATGCCGGCATAAAGCAGAGCCCAGCGCGCCAGGTTGATCGCATGGGCGGGATGATAGGCCATGCCGGCATAAACATTGTCCACCTTCGTGCGTTCGCATATTTTCGTTTTATCGACGAGGCCCTTGAGGCATATTCCCGCGAGCTGTTCCGCGGTATGGTCTTTCAGGCTGCCTCCCAGTTTGCCGAAAGCCGTGCGCACGGCTTCAACAATAACAACTTCTCTCTTCATTATCCTTTATCCTCTCTTCACCAATATGTTGTCTTGCAGACGGAACTTCCCTAAGCGGGTTGTCCGTCGTTTTTTGTCCGTAAAATGCCTCAGAGCTCCGGCGCGAACCGAAAAAAATAAGCAACGTCGTTAGCAAAAATTAGCAACGACTATGCCATGACGCCTTCATCGTTTTAAACTGCCGACATAACTGAGTATTTGTGAATTCCGGCATCCGATTCCGCATCGGCATATGCTTCACCCGGTGAGCGGCGATCCAAAGGAACCTTGCGCAAATCAGAAAAAACCTGCGCAATAATGATTCCTTAAGCAGCTGTGACGCATATGATTCACGGTGCATGATTTAATCGCCTTCCTCTTCTTTATGCTCTTCGAGCCACCGGGGAAGTCTTTCTACTTCCGGAGCGTGATAGAGGACGTTTCCCCGGTAGAGGTTCGAAATATCTTCCGGTTTATAGTCCAGAATCTCGGAAAGAATTTCTTCGTTGTTTTCCCCCAGGAAAGGCGCATATCCCCGGACGTCACCGGGCGTTTGAGATAACTTCAGCGGACTGCCGAACATTTTTACAGGACCTAAAAAGGGCTGGACCTTCTCCAGTCTCATTCCGCGCGCGCCGATATTGGGATCCGTCGTGGCCAGCTCCGCAATGCTTTTCACCCGGCAACAGGGAATGCCGGCCGCGAGCAGTCTGCGCTCCGCTTCTTCAACGGAGTCCTGCGCCATCACCCATGCTTCAACCGCTTCATGCACCAGCGGCGCGCTTTCCGGCGAGCAGCGTCTGCTGACTTCTCTGGTCCGCGGATCATCATGCAGCCACGCGCATTCCGGCCCCAGAAGGTCCACAAGCTCCGGCCAGCGCGTCTGGGAAAGAATGGCGATGGCGATAGTGCCGTTTTTTCCCTTATAGATGCCATATGGCGCGGCGGTGCTGCTTTTTTGGCCGTTTACCGGCGTGATCACCGCTTTGCCCGCAGCCTCACTGGTCCAGTAGGCGGGAACCGCCGTCTCATGGATCGAGAAAAGACAATCAACCATGGAGATGTCGATCGCCTGACCTTCTCCCGTGAGCATCCGGTGGTACAGAGCGGCCAGGACAGCCGTGCAGGCGTGCATCGCCGCGACTGTATCGCCGATGGCGACGGGGGCGGGGTGCTTTGCTTCAGTCAGTCCCACCCAGCCGCTGGCGGCCTGGGCGATGACGTCGTACCCCGGTTTGTTGCTGTCCGGACCGGTCTGTCCGAAACAGGAAATGGAACAGTAAATAATGTCGGGTTTGATTTGCTTTGCCGATTCGTAATCCAGTTTCAGCTTGGCCATGACGCCCGGGGCAAAGTTTTCGACCAGAATATCGCTCTTTTGGATCAGCTCGCGGATGATCGCGATTCCCCTGGGCTCTTTGAGGTTGATGCAGAGGCTTTTCTTTCCTCTGTTCAGATGGATGTGATAAGAACTTTGCGTAACCTGTTCTTTTTCGACTTGGAGGGGTTGCCATCTTTCGTGGCAGCCGCGCGTGTAATGCTCGACCTTGATGACCGTGGCGCCGAGATCGGTGAAGGTCATGGTTGTGTGCGGCCCGGCCAGAACCCACGTGAAATCCAAAACAGTCAATCCGGAAAGCGGGCCCGGTTTTGTTTTATACATAAGTTGTAATCTCCTCTCTTGCTTTGGCGTCGAGATGACGCAGTTTTCACAATGTTATCGAAAGCGGCATAAACCGACTCAATGGTCTTGCGTCTCAGCGGGCGAGCGCTGCTTCCTCTAATGTTCTTTGTTTCAAAAAGCTTTTGCCTTAACAGCGGATGATTTTCACTGGTGTTCCTTCAAAAAGGCCTCTTCCCCTTCTTAAAGGGAGAAAAAGAAAGGGAAGAGACACAGGAGACGGCTGGATGAGGTTCTGGTCATCCGGCTCAGCAGGAGGTGGGTGTCTTCCTTATTTCCAAAATGCTTGCTGTTCCCAAGCATTCCGTTTTGTGCATCGTGGAACGCACACCAAGAAACCGTCGGTAAGAAGTTCCTGTCTTTTATTTTTCGATCTTTGCCATTTCCTCGTCACGTAACGTTTTCCGGAGAATCTTTCCGACAGATGATTGCGGTAACGAATCTCTGAATTCAACAATTTTAGGAACCTTGTACGCTGTCAATTTATTCTTGCAGAAAGCAATAATCTCTTCCTGACTCGCTTTTTCGCCTTCCCGCAAAACAACATAAGCTTTTACGGTTTCGCCTCTATATTTGTCAGGAATCCCGACGGAGATGGCCATTTTTACTTTGGGATGCTGATGAAGTATTTCATCAATTTCCCTGGGGTAAATATTGAACCCACCCGCAATGATCATATCTTTTTTGCGATCCACAATAAAAAGATAGCCGTCTTTATCCATGATGGCTACATCGCCGGTAGAGAGCCAGCCGTCTCTAAGCTGATTAGCCGTCTCTTCAGGGTTCTCCCAGTAACCTTTCATGATCTGGGGCCCTTTGATGAGCATTTCTCCCGGTTCGCCCTGTGGAACTTCTTTGACACCATCATCAAGATCGACAAGTTTGATGTCGGTATCAATAAATGGAAATCCGATACTACCCGCTTTCTTCATGCCTCTGATGGGATTGCCCGTTCCGACACAGGACGTTTCGCTCATGGCCCAGCCTTCGGTCAAATAAATGCCGGCATCTTTGACTTGCTCGATCAGTTCAAGGGGACATGGTGCGGCGCCGCAATTTACAAAACCGATTTTCTTTCCAATCTCCATTTCCTTCGCTTTGGGATGATTCACAATTGCGCTAAGCATTGTGGGGACGGCAGGAAAATAAGTCACTTCGGGGACGGAGTTGATCACCTCCAGTACTGTATTGATTTCAAACTGTGGTACTAAAATCTGAAGAGCACAGTTATATAAAGCCCAGTTTGAGGCAAGGTTTCCATAGACATGATAAATGGGAAGCGCGATTAGCGTGGAGCGATTTTCGGGCGGCGAAAGTTTGACGCGGGGCAGATACCAGGTCGATAATTGAACGATGGTGGTCACGATATTCTTGTGCGTTAAAATAGCTCCTTTGGGAATTCCTGTCGTCCCGCCCGTAAATTGAATGACAGCCGGATCTTCAGGTGTGATAGATACCTGAATACGGCCGGTATCGGAGCACCCCCCGAGAATATCCATAAAACTGTGCCATCCTGGATCCAGATCAGTCATGTCCGCTTTTTTTTCATGCCCTGTAAAATCATCGGTCCTTGAAACAATAACGCGGCTAATATTAAACTCCTTACACAATAAGCGAACTTGAGGCAGTGCTTTGTCTATCGTAATCAATGTGGAAATTTTTGTTTGCCGGGCAATATGTAACAATTCTTCTGCCGGGTAAATAGGATTGAGATTAACAATGATGGCACCAAGTGAAAGAACAGCTCGGTAGGCAATCACATACTGAGGACATGTTGGCAGATGCAGGCCAACCCGCTCACCCTTTTCGACGCCAAAGTTTTTGAGGGCGTTAGCCATTCTAAGAACCATTTGTCTTAATTCCCAGAATGTTATTGTTTGACCTTCGTAAAGAATAGCCGTTCTGTCCGGACAAGCATTTGCCGGTATTTGCAAGACATCGTGTGCCAGGATGCGCGGATAACGCATTGATATCGGCACATCATAGTCGTAATGATCATGCCAGGACCGATACTCCATAAAGTTTTCCTCCTTGTAAATAGTCGCCACAGCATATGTGGAAACATCTACCGTTAGCTAAATGAGTTTGAATCCGCAGTCTTTTATTTTCCAAAACCAAAAAC
>DBPV01000068.1:17424-18799 GCA_002304995.1 Syntrophaceae bacterium UBA1411 | reverse complement strand
TATTTGATTATTCCGTTGACAGGACCGAATCATTTTTCTATACTCCCCCGCGTATTAAAGTGTGGATAACCGGGATGACCGTCACTATCAAAACCGAAGAGCATCTCCTGCTCATGGAAATCAATCGGCCGGAAAAAATGAACGCCATGACCCGGGAGATGTATACCCGCCTGGCACAAGCCTACCATCGACTCGATTCCGATCCTGACCTGCGCGTGGGCGTCGTTTACGCCGCCGGTTCCCATTTTACGTCGGGGCTGGATCTGACCGACTGGGCGGACTGGTTTGCCCGGGGCCTGGGATTTCCGCTGGCGGCGGAAAATGAAATCGATCCTTTTTACATGATGAGCGAAGCCCGCTGCCGGAAACCGATCGTGATGGCCGTGCAGGGATACTGCTACACCTGGGGATTTGAAATGATGCTCAACACGGACATCCGGGTGGCCGCCGCCGATGCCCGTTTTGCCATGCTGGAAGTCAAGCGCGGCTTTTTTCCGGCGGCCGGGGCGACGCTGCGTCTGCCGCGGGAAATCGGCTGGTCCAACGCCATGCGGTATATGCTGACCGGCGACGCGATCAGCGCGGCGGAGGCTTACCGCCTGGGGCTGGTTCAGCATGTGACCGAAACGGGCCGGCAGTTCGACCGCGCGCTGGCGATTGCCCGCAGCGTGGCGGCGGCTGCGCCGCTGGGTGTGCAGGAGGCGCTGGCCTCGTCCCGCCGGGCGGCGCTCGACGGAGATCAGGCGGCCAAAGCGGTCATGTACCGGAAAATGGCCGATGTCATGCAAAGCGAAGATATGAAAGAAGGTCTGCAATCTTTTATCGAACGGCGCGCCGCGGTATTCAAGGGGAAATAACGCGGAGTGCGCTTTTGCCGGAAAGGGCGGACGCGACAGCAACATTTAACGGCAGTAAATGACGTGCCTTCATCAGTGCTCTGGCAGGGGGCATGCACACGGTTTGCGGAATGATGTGTGTGAACCGGAGGATATGTTTCATTTTGCGCCTTTGATTCTCAACAGGAGGAATTCAAAATGGCACACAGTAATTGGTTATATCAGACGCGGGATATCATGTTCCAGATCAAAGAATGGCTGGGCGTGGAAAAGCTCTTGAGCCTTGATGCTTACAAAGAATACTACGGGATGGACGACATCGACAGCTTCCTCGATGTCAACTTCAAAGTCTGCCGCGACGTGATGTGTCCGGCCAACAAAGACGCCGATGAACCCGGCGCAAAATTTGTGGGCGGCAATGAACATGCCGTGGTGACTCCGGACTCCTTCAAGAATGTTTATAAAACCGTGATGGATGCGGAGCTGGGACCCCAGTTCGGCTACCGCGGCGAAGGCAAAATACCGCTGTGCTGGTATGC
>DBPV01000068.1:0-17283 GCA_002304995.1 Syntrophaceae bacterium UBA1411 | reverse complement strand
AAACTCACCGGAACGAAATGCTTCATCTCATCGGGCGACCATGACCTGGCCGAAAACATCATCCATCTGATGCTGGCCAAGACGCCGGGCGCCAAAGAAGGCACCGCCGGCATATCGCTTTTCATCGTGCCCAAGTTCTGGGTCAACGAGGACGGCTCGCTGGGCGCCTGGAACGACGTCACCACCATGGGCATTGAGCACAAGCTGGGCATTCACGGCTCGACCACCGCCACACTCTCCATGGGGGAAAACGACAACTGCTACGGCTGGATGGTCGGCGAAGCGGAAGTGAAAGACGGACGCGGCATCGGCATGAAGCAGATGTTTGCCTATATGAACGAAGAGCGCCTGAACACCGGCCTGTTCTCACTGGGCTGCATCGGCTCCGCCTACTATGCCGCATTGGATTATGCCAAGCTGCGCGTGCAGAGCAAGCATTCCACCAATCCCAAGGGCCCCAGCGTCCGGATCATCGAACACGAAGACGTCCGCCGCATGCTTTTGTCCCAGAAGTCCGTTCTGGAAGCCTGCCGGGCGCTCATTTACAAGTCCTATCTCTACCGCGACCTGGCGGTCGACGCCGCCACGCCCGAAGAGCGGGAATATTACGATGACATGTTTGCGATCAACAACCCCATGTGCAAGGCCTATACTTCCGATATGGCCAGGCTCACCACCGGCGACGCCATCCAGTGCCACGGCGGCTACGGCTTCACGGAAGAGTACGCCCCGGCGGAGCTGTACCGGGACGTCGTGATTTACGGCATCTGGGAAGGCACCAACTTCATCCAGGCCCAGGATTATACCGGCCGCAAGTTCACCATGAAGGACGGCGCGCCGTTCAAAAAGTGGGTGGCCGAAATCGACGACTTTGTCGCCAATAAAAAGACGGATGAATTCGCGGCGGAATTTGCCATGATGGCGGAAGCCATGACGGCGTTCAAGGAGATCGTCAGCATGAACGACGCCTGGACGAAGGGCGACAAGCAGATGAAACAGCTTTTTGCCACCCGGACCCTGCATGCCGGCGCGAGAGTCTACTGCGGTATGCTGCTACTCGACCAGGCGCTCTTGGCTTCGGCAAAGATGAAAGAAAAAGGCGAAATCGACGCCGATTTCTACAAGGGCAAAATCGCCACGGCCCGGTTCTACGTCATGAATCATGTTCCCGAAATCTTCGGATATCTGAAGACCATGAAATACGGCGACCGCAGCGCGATCGATATCCCGGAAGAAAGCTTCATGTAGGGAACGGTCGTGACCGTCCCTCTGCTGTAAGGTCCCTCCCTTGATGGGAGGGATTNNAAAAAATCGTCATTCCCGCGAAGGCGGGAATCTAGGAAAATGATAAAAAGGCTGAAGCGTAACGCGCTTCAGCCTTTTGTCTTATCGGAAAAGTATAATGGGAACCTCCCATTTATTATTTATCCGCAGGATTTCTTGTGACTGCGCCACTGTCAGGTCCCTCCCTGGATGGGAGGGATTCAGGGAGGGTGAACTATTTATTTCGTCTGTCTGATGCTCCACAACGCCTCGCGCCACGCTGTCTCGGCCATGATTCGCCAAGCCACACCCTGATGGAACGGCGGAGTGTCTGAATAGAAAGGTATTAAACGCCTTTATTCTCACCCATTCACGATTCCCAAATTAATTCTTGAATTCTTTTCTACACGTTGTATAGTGCAAAACGAATTTCCAAGACGCGTTATGGGGAAACTGGTATAACTGAACCCCAAGCTACATAGTGGGTTCAAAGACAAAGCCGATAAATCCAGCCCCATAATTGTTCCACCTATTGCTCCTGAAAGAAAGTGAAGGCATTATCGATATCATATCATAAACGAGTATCTTCACAAAAATGCCAGGTGACTGATAAAAAACAGATGATTCAAGACCCTGATCATTTGCCCTTATTCGTCGTAACCTATTTTTATCCGTTCGTGAAAAGATGGAGACTATTATGAAAAAAACTATATTGACATTGACTTTCATCATGGCCCTTGCTTTATCAGGGTGCGGCCAATGGAAAGTGGTGCCTTTCACGCTGAACAATCCTTACTACGATATAAAAATGACGACCGTTGATTATTTGGAATATCAGTTGACGGTTATCAACAAGTCAAAAAGCAATCTCGAAATCGTTTGGCCAAGGACCTTTTATATTGATGCAACCAATACGACCAACGGCTTTCTGATGTACGATCAGGAAGTAACAGCCGAGGATAATTTAATGGGGAGATCCCCGACCATTATTTTCCCGAATGAAAAAATGCAGAAAGCCATCTACCCAAAGAATCTTGCCTTTCAAAGAAGAACCTACTGGACGCACAATTATCTTCCCAAGGGACGCTCGGGCGTTTTTTTAACGCTCAAACTTAACGAAAAGGAATTTAATCACAGACTTTACATTACGATTGATTATCCTTAGATACCGGGTGAACCGTTCGCGCTTGGGAAACAAAAAGGACGGTTTGAAGTTATGACTCCTTGCTCGAGACTCCCTCAAAATCAAACCGGCCCCCTTCTCTTCTGCTTTTTGGAGTGCCCAGGGGAAAAGGTTTTCTGGTTATTGCTCGCAGCACAGCGCTGGAATCCATGAATATCGCTGCAATCGGCGGATTGAGTGCGATAAGCAAGATGGGAAACAACAAAGAAAGCCACATCGAATAGTCGGCTAAATCTTGGACCACCAGGAGAAACGGCAGAAATAAGGTGGTCGTATAAGTTCTATTTATTATTGATCGAAACAGAGCAAAGGAGACAGTTGATGATGAAACTTTCCATAGGCGTTCATTATGTCATGCTTCCTTTATTGCTGTTATTTATTTTTTGCAGTGAACCCGGCGCCTTCTCTGGCCGTTTGGAGCCGGGAAAATATGTTAATGGCTTTCCGGCATTTTCAGTCACTTATCCTGAGAGTTGGAGAATCGTCCCCGGTTCTCCCTTTGATTTCAGGGCAGCGGATCCGGAAGGGGTGCCCTCAATCAGGATTGTGGCTTTCCCGGCAATGGGGATGTCCATTAAAGATTATACAAAATTATCCATTTCTATGGTTTTGCAGACCGGTAAAGATATCACCGTAAAATCCGACAGAGAAAGCAAGTTAAAGAACGGCGTCGTCTGTCGGGAATCGGAAATCGAATGGACAAATAATCTTGGAGTGAGAAGGAGTGCTTTTTTAGTGACAGCCAAAGAGAAAGGCATCATCATCTCAGTCACTCTGTCCGATAAAGGGACGATCGGCGCAAATTTAAAAAAAGTTGCCTATTCGTTGCAATTCGAAAAAAAGGCAGAAGAAAGAGCCGTGCCGGTCTCCTATCAATATAAAATACCGATGCAAACGGATGACGGATGGGAGACGGCACATTTGTCTGAAACCGGTCTGGATGAACAAAGACTGTCCGATTTGATCAGGAGAATTGCGGACGGCACTTATAAGAACATCCATAGTGTGCTGATATTTAAAAACGGCAAGCTCGTTTTGGAGGAATACTTTCCGGACGGAAATGATATTGCAGCAAAGGCGATCGTTCCCCCACCGGAGCTACATAGTCTTATGTCCGTGACGAAAAGTTTTACGTCAACATTGATCGGCAGGCAGCGAAGGGGGACGCTGTTAACATTTTAACTTAATGACAATTTAAAGGATTGCCTTTGTTCACATGCGGGAAATTTAACCTTTCAAGAAAATCATCTTTTATCCGGATTGCCATACTCCCCCACGCCTATTTTTATTTCGTTTTATTGCTTCCCCCAACGAACAATTTTTCTCTGGCCGAAAATGCCCTTTGACAGTCGCCTTGTTTTTCATTAAGAGAAATCGGAACAGAGTTGCATCATTGAGTCCGATACGGTTTTCAACAGTTTGATTCCAGGGAGTAAACCATGCAGCGTCGTCAATTCGTAAAATATGTGGGCTTGGGATTAACCGCCGCAGGCGCCGCAACGCTTCCGTCTTTGGGGTGGGCGTCGCGTGCTTCGAGCCGGGAGATGCCATCCATTGAATGGCATCTGGCATCCAGTGTTCCTCAAAGTCTGGACATCATTTATAAAACCGCCTGCGGCCTTGCCAAGCGGGTGGCCGACTTGACGGACGGAAAATTTATTATTCATCTGTCCGCCGCGGGCGAAAAAATTCCGGCCTACGGCGTGTTGGACGCCATCCGGCAGAACACGGTGGAATGCGGTCATACGTGCGGCTATTACTACCACGACGAAAACAAAGCCTTTTCTCTCGACACCGCCATTCCCTTTGGTCTCAGCGCGCGGCAGATGAACGCCTGGTGTTATGATGGCGATGGTCTGACGCTGCTTCGGGAATTCTTCGCCAAGTTCAACATCGTCAATTTTCCCGGCGGTAATTCCGGCACCCAAATGGGAGGCTGGTTTCGCAAAGAAATAAAATCGCCGGCCGATCTGAGAAATCTGCGCATTCGCATTCCCGGTTTCGGCGCGGAAGTCCTTCGTTCCATGAAAGCGGCGCCGCAAATGCTCCCCGGCGGCGATATTTATCCGGCCCTGAAAAGCGGCAAGCTTGACGCCGCCGAATGGGTCGGCCCATACGATGACGAAAAACTGGGATTTGATAAGGTAGCCAAATATTATTACTACCCGGCCTGGTGGGAGCCGGGCCCCATGTTTTCATTCTATGTCAACAAAACACAGTGGGAGAGACTTCCCGGTCCCTACCAGGCGGCCTTTGACGTTGCCGCTGTCGAAGCCAATATGTCTATGATCGCCAGCTACGACGCCCGTAATCCCCAGGCCATCCGCCGCCTGATTCAAAAAGGCGTCGAACTCCGCCGCTACCCGGATGCTATACTGAAGGCTGCCTATCGAGCGGCGCAAAAAATTTACGCCGCGGAATCGGCCGTCAACGAAGACTTTAAAAAAATATATGCGTCGATGCGCGCTTTCCAGAAGGACTCGAATTTCTGGATGGGACTTGCGGAATCGTCCATGTCGAACTTTATGCAAACCGGCGCCGATGCCTAATCATCGGCACCCGAAAGAAAAAGGGATAAAATGTTCCGGCATTTATCAGGCATTTGATTCTTTGACGCCTGTGTCTGTCCCGGACGACTCCGGAACGGGCGATGCCACAGAAGGTGCCAAAACCGGCGCGGGTTCTTCGGTAGACTCGTTTTTATTTTCTTCCGTCACGTCATCATATTCTTCAATAACGATGCCGCGGCGGACCATAATCGGGTAAATTCGTTCCGCGCGATTCGCCGCGTAGCGGGAATGGGCGTCGGGATGAAAACGGCGGGGATCGGGAAGCGCGGCAGCCAGTTGGGCCGCTTTGCGCGGTTCAAGGCCGGCGTCGTTTGCGATTCCGAACATCCCGTCTCCGCTGGAGCAGTTACCGCGGATATCTGTCTCAGTCAGGCAACTGGAAGGGGTTGCATAAGGAATTTATTCTTGAAATATTGGAGGATATCCGGAGAACCGTCAGCAAAGCCTATAAAGCACCTGAAGCGAGTCTTCTTAAATTGCGTCGTGGTTTTTATAATGAAGCACGAAATGCTGCAATTTATCTTTCACGTTTGATGTCGGGGAAAAAGCTAGTAGATATCGGTGCGGCTTTTGATATTGCCAATATCGTACGGTTAGCAGTATCATTGTAAATATGGGCGATCGCAGTAAGGTGGATAAAGTCCTGGTAAAGAAACTAAAGAATATAGAGCGGCTCATCAAAGGTCAAAGGCAGACTTGACCCCTTGTGGATGAAGGATGGGGGACAATGGTTAGACAATGATGTTTTGTGTAAAACAAATCTGGATGGTCTTCTTTCTGGCGATTGTCTTCGCCGCGGTGCAGGAATCGCCTGCAGCAGACGAGACGGTCAAGGCATCCGTCGTCAAGATCTATTCGATTTATGCAGATTACAACTATTCACAGCCGTGGCAGAAGAAATCCCAGGGGGAGACCTCCGGGTCCGGGTGCATCATAGAAGGGAAACGCATCCTCACCAATGCCCATGTCGTCGGCAACAGCGCATTTCTCCAAGTCAAGCGCTCGGATCAATCGAAAAAATACAATGCGCGGGTGGATATCGTTGCCCACGAATGTGATCTGGCCGTTTTACGCGTCGAGGATGAATCCTTCTTTGAGGGAATCCATCCGGTGGCGCTGTCGGAGCTTCCCGGCATCCGCGACAGGGTGGCCGTGTACGGGTTTCCAGTGGGCGGCGATGAACTGAGTATCACGGAAGGCGTGGTGTCACGCATCGAGCATGTCCGTTATGCCCACAGCAGCGCTTATCTGATGGCCTGCCAGATCGACGCCGCCATCAATTCCGGAAACAGCGGCGGGCCTGTCATCAGGGACGGCCGCATTGTCGGTGTGGCCTTTCAGACGAGCGTCCGCGGGGAAAATATCGGCTATATGATCGCCACGCCGGTCATCCGGCATTTCCTTGAAGATATCCGCGACGGGCGCTACGACGGCATTCCGGATCTGGGCCTGACGTTTCAGAACCTGGAGAATCCCGACCTGAGAAAATTCTATCGGATGAGCAGCCGCCATACGGGTGTTTTGATTGCCCGCGTGAATGATTTTTCGCCGGCCAGGGGCGTTCTGCATGAGGGAGATGTTCTTCTTTCCCTCAACGCGTTTCCTATCGGCAATGACGGAACGGTGGAGTTTCGCAAAGGCGAACGCACCTCCCTATTGTACGCCGTCCAGAATCAATATATCCACGATAAGATTCCGGTCGTCATCCTGCGCAACGGCCTGGTAAAAAAGACGACGATCCGGCTGACGCAGACGATGCAGAGCATGCGTCTGGTGCCTGGCGAGCAATACGACGTGCCGCCCGAATATTATATTGCCGGGGGGATGGTTTTTGAGCCGCTTACGAAAAATTACCTGCTGGAGTGGGGAGACAAGTGGTACGATGAAGGGCCGACGCTGCTGCTGAATTATTATTTCAACGGCAGGAAGACGCAAGCCCGCAGGGAAATCGTTGTTTTGGTCCGGGTGCTGGCGGATGAAATCAACGTCGGATACCACAACTACGCCAATAAAGTCGTGTCCAAAGTCAATCGCCGGTCGATTTGTGATATGAGGGATGTCATTGCGGCGATAGAAAACCATCAGGGGAAATACCACGTGATTGAAACGGAGGACGGATTGACGATCGTTTTGCTTCAGCAGCATGGGCGGCAATATCTACCCCGGATATTAGAGCGCTACCAAATTCCGTCGGATCGGTCGCCCGGGCTTTCGCGGTAAAGGACTTCCTGAACCTTTTTCATTGACGGAGGATAAAAAATGCGCTCGAAGATCGAACAGGCCTTGTCGCTGAGATTTCCGCCCCTGGCGGTTTATTACGACTGGGAGCCTCCGGCGGAGGCGGAAGACCATCATCCCCTGTGCTCCATGCTGCTTCTGGCCCGCGCCGCCAAAGGCGAAACGGTGGCGATCACCGAAGGGACGTGCGGCTGCCCCGGCGCCTTGGAGGGGTTCGGCCTGGCGCCCGCCTGTCCGGAGAATTTTCCGGGCGGAACCGAATGCTTTCTGCGTTTTCTTTCCGTCGGCAACGACAGTTGGGACAAGGGGCGCGCCGTGATTTCGAAGATGATCGAGGAAGGAGCGCCGAAAATCATGATTACGGAGTTTGCCGAGGGCGAAGGATTCAAAAAGTCGCCGGAGCTGGTGGATCAATGGCTGGAGGAAATCCCCGCGATTGAACCCCAAGGGTCCTATGTGGTGATCCGGCCGCTTGAGGATCTGGAAGGGGGGACTNNCCGCTCTGGTGGTGCTGGCCAATTACGCCCGCCCCGGCATCGACAATGTCCGGATTCCCTTTTGCGCGGGCTGCGCGAGTATCGCCCTGTATCCGTTTGACGAGACCCGGCAACCCAGGCCGCGCGCGGTGGTCGGGCTTACCGATATTTCGGCCCGCTTTTATCTGGGCAAGCTTTTGGGCCGGGACATTGTGTCCTTCAGCATGCCCTGGCGTCTCTTCCAGGAAATGGAGGCGAACGCGTCCGAAAGCTTTCTTTCGCGCTTTGCCTGGAAGACAATGACCGCCCGCTGAGCATTTCCGCAAGCGGCTAAACACGCCGGCCGGAGGCGGCCTCCGGCGGTTTTTCCCCCAAACAGGAGCACACATCCATGACGAATGCCATTGCAGATGCGCTTGGGCGCAACGTGCTGATCGGCAGCGGAGCGATCGGAACCTGCCTGCGCAAAGCCGGCGGCAGAAGCGACGAGCCGGTAGAACTGCTCAACCTCCGCGAGCCGGCGCTTGTGCGGAGCCTGCATACCGCTTACCGGGATGCGGGATCGCAAATTCTCGTGACCAATACATTTGCAGCCCAGGCGCTGGCCCTGGAAGAGGCGGGCGCGGGTGAGCTGTGCGACGACGTGAACCGCGCGGGAGTCGCCCTGGCCAGAGAGGCGGGCGGCGGGGAGTGCCTGGTCTGGGCCTCGATCGGGCCGCTCGGGCTGGGGCTTCGCCTGGAGGATTATCCCGATGAGGCCCTTGAGGAGATCTATCGGAAACAGTGCCTTGCGCTTATCGAAGCCGATGCGCTGCTTCTTGAGACGTTTGTCGAGCCGCGCGAAGCCAAAGCCGCTCTGGCTGCGGCCGCCGTGACGGGGCGGCCCGTCATTTTCCAGATCGGCAACACCGGCGGAGGAGGGCAGAGATGGGAGCGCGTGGACCGTCTGCTCGACGAGGCGCGCCGGGCAAATGTCGCGGCCGTGGGCACCAACTGCCGCCATCCGAACGAAATCGTCCGCGTGGCCGCCTATCTTGCGGCGCACACCGATTGGCCCGTCACCGCCTCGGCCAACGCCGGGCATCCGCAGATCGAGCGCGGCGCCGTCACCTACGAATATTCACCGGACGATTTTGCCGCGTTTGCGCTTGACCTTGCCTCAGCCGGCGCGGCGGTGATCGGCGGCTGCTGCGGCACCACGCCGGACCACATCCGCAAACTCTCCGCGGCGCTCGGCGGCCGGGCGGTTGCGCCGCGGCCGCGTCCGGCCGCCGTCGCCCAGCCTCTGCCTGCCGTTTGCGCAACCAAAGCCGCGACCGCCAATTCCGTCCGTTCGCTCATGGCGGACAAACGTTTTCTGATCAGCGTGGAAATCCGCGCCGAGCGCACAAGAACGCTTCCGGACATCGTGCAGGGCGCGGCCGCCGTGGCCGAAGCCGGCGCGGATCTCTTCGACGTGCCGGACAATCCCGGCGCCACGGTCGGACGCGACGCGATGGTTACCGCCGCCCGCCTCCAGTCCGCTCTGGACATTCCCTCCATCTGCCATTTGGGCGTGACACAGTCCAACCTGATGCGCCTGCACTCCTCGCTCATCGGCGGCTGGGATCTGGGACTCCGGGGGCTTTTGGCCGTGACGGGCGACGCCCCGTCCATGGGGCACCTGGGCAGTCTGGCGCAGCGCGTGACGGATGTGCGCTCGTCGGTGGAACTGCTGCGGCTTCTGCGCAGTTTGCGCGACGGCCGGATCATCAACGGCGAGGGGCTGGCCGATCCGCCGGATTTCTGCGCCGGCTGCGCGATTGCCCGACCCATCCCCCCGCAGATCAGGTGGCTGAAAGCCAAGATCGACGCGGGCGCCGAGTTCGTCTTTTCCCAGCCCGTCTTTGCCGTCGATGATTTCCGCCGACTGCAAGACGCCCTGGCGGGACTGTCGATCCGCTTTTTCCCCGGTGTGATGCCGCTTGTGAGCCGGCGCAACGCGCAATTCCTGGCCGGCGGCCGGATTCCGGGCATCGTTGTGCCCCGGGAAATTGCGGCGGGATTTGAGCAATACGAGTCGCCGGAAGACCAGCGCCGCTACGGCCTGGACCAGGCCTGTCTGCTGTCTGCCGCCATGGCCCGGGAAGCGGCCGGCCTCTACCTCATCATGCCGTTCGGCAAAAGCTGCTACGAAGACGCGGCCCGGATCGTCCGCCATGTCCGCCAGGCGGCCGGCCGCTGAAGCGTTTTGTCCGGAATGTCTTGACATCCGCACCCGTCGTTTTTTATGATGCCCCTACAACAGGGATGTTCGATCAATGGGGGTGTTCCGCCCAGCGGCGCCGACTCGGGCCGCCGGGCGTGCCTGCGAATGCGCTTCCGTCTGCGGGGGAGGCGCAAAGGTAAAGGGGGTGCCTTATGAAAAAGACAGTCGTGTTGGCTTTGGCGGCCGTCGTCGTTCTGGCGGCCGGTGTGGCGGTCTATCTGTACCGGTTTCAGGAATCGACCAAACCGCAACAGGCGCCGGTGGAAATTGCCGTTCCCCCGGAGCTCCCCGCCGAATCCCCGCCGGTTCCCCGACAGGTCCTCGAAGAGCCTCCGGAACGGGAGGCTTTGCCTTCCCTGACCGAAAGCGATCAGGTTATTCTGGACGCTCTGGCGGGCCTCATGGGCTCTGAAAGAGTGATGAAGCTTTTCTACGGCACGCGCCTGATTAACAAGTTTGTCGCCGTTGTCGACAACCTGCCCCGCAAGAAATTGCCGGTTGCCGTTATGCCGGTCCGGCGGGCGGCCGGCGCCTTTATCGTCGAAGGGTCGCAGGACGCCTGGATCATCAGCCCCCCCAATGCCGCCCGTTATTCCGGATATGTCGCTTTTGCCGAGGCCGTCGACGCCGGCAAGCTCGCGGACATCTATGTCCGGTTCTATCCCTTGCTTCAACAGGCCTACGAGGAAATGGGGTATCCCGGCAAATACTTTAACGACCGCCTGCTGGTCGCCATTGACGATCTGTTGTCCGCTCCGCTTGCTCCAAAGCCGGTCCGGCTCGTCCGTCCCGGTGTTTTTTATCTGTATGCCGACCCGAATCTGGAGGCCCGCTCGTCCGGCCAGAAAATCCTCATGCGCATCGGCGTTGCCGACGCGGTGAAGATCAAGAAGAAGCTCGATGAAATCAAAAAACAGATCCAGCGCCGCATGCGCGACAAAAAAGCGGCCGATTAGAGCCCGGCGCCCGTACGCCAGGAATCCGTCTCCTGTTGCGCGAAGCCCGGCGGCCGGGATTACGCCGGAGGTTTGTCTCTTGCCGCGATCATGAAACCGACGGCCAGGAGGCTCACCAGGATTCCGAAAACAAAATCGCCTGTGAATCCCGCGGCCAGTTCCCGCGGATGCGCGATTGCCGCCGCGATGTGCGTGTCGTTTTGCGATATGCCGGCGGGAATCGCTTCGGAAAAGATGGTTTCGAAAAACAGAACGCCCAGCGCGATGGAAAGGCTCCGGCAGAGGCTCAAGATGCCCGCCAGGTCGTTTTTTGCATCGGAAGGCGCGGCGTTCATGATGAGAGCGATGGAAGGCGCCTTGCTCAATCCCTGCGACAGGCCGAACAGGCCCAGGGCAAGGCCGATATCAAGAAGCGGGCTGTCGTGCCCCAGGCCCAGAAACAGGACAAACGACGCCACGCCGAGAGCGAGCCCCGCGTAGCACACGCGCACCGCGCCGAACCGATCCGCAAGGCGCCCCGTGCAGGGACCGGCGAAGCTTCCCGCGGACACAAGCACCATGATCAGTCCCGCGCTGTGCGCGTCGAGGCCCCGTCCTTCGATGAGATAAAACGGAAACAGAAACAAAATCCCCCCCATCGTCAGCAGACTGATGCTGACCGAAAGCAGACCGAACGAAATGACGCGATTGCGAAACAGCCGGAAATCAACGAGCGGATAGTCGGTCTTTTTCTGCCGCCGGATAAACAGGGCGAGCGTCAGTCCCGAAGCGCAAAAACAGGCGAGGATGGCGGGCGACGTCCAGCCCCACTCCAGTCCTTTATTGACGGCGAAAAGAAGAAAGACGAACGCCAGAAATGAGAGGACCGCGCCGGCAAAGTCGAACCGCTTGTCGGCCGAAAGCGGAAAGGCGGACGGCAAAAAGCGGCATCCGGCGGCAACGGCGGCCGCGCAAAAGGGAAGGTTCACGAAAAAAATCCAGCGCCAGCCGAGGGTTGTGGCCAGCCAGCCGCCCAGCGGCGGTCCCAGACCCACGCCCGCCGCCGCGGCTGTTGTGACGAGTCCGGTGGCGAAAACGCGCCGATGCGGCGGCAGGTAAATGGGAATAAAAGACATCATGACCGTGAAGAGCATCGCTCCGCCGATTCCCTGAAAAGCGCGAAAGGCCACAAGCTGGCCGAGGCTCACAGAGACGCCGCAGGCCAGAGATCCCAGAAAGAAAATGACGAAACCGGCGAGGTAAACCTTCTTGATGCCTTTCAGGTCGGCGAGCTTTCCCATGGGCAGCATGAAGCCGGCTTCAAAAAGCAGATAGGCCAGGACCGTCCAGGAAACGCTGCCGGGGCAGACGGAAAACTCCCGCGAGAGAACAGGCAGGGTGATGTTGACGATGGTGGCGTCGAGGTTGGCGATAAACGCCCCCGCGCAGATGAGCGCAATCAGGATGTTTTGCCGCTGCGGGTTTTCAATGAGGTACTCGTCCATGAGGCTCCTGTGACGGCTCACAGCCCAAGATGGATATGGCCTGGTGCAGTGCGGGGAAGGATTGAAAACCGTTTCCTGCAGAGCGGTCAGCCGTCAGCTGCGAACCATGAGCCGCGAGCTGTTCACCAGCCACGATTCACCCGTCACATTTTTCTTCGGTCGATGACCCGGCTGGCCTTGCCTTCGAAGCGCTGGATGGTGCGCGGTTCGACGAGTTTGACCTTGGCGGTGATGCCCAGGTAGTCTTTCATGTCTTTTTTCAGCTGATTTTCCAGCTTCTGCAAGACCTTGACCTCGTCGAAGTTTTCGGCCTGTTTTTCGGAAAGCTCCACCTGCACCTCCAGCGTGTCGAGCGTTCCTTCGCGGTCCACGACCAGCGAGTAGTGGGGTTCCAGGCCCTTGATGCCCACGAGCACGGCTTCGATTTGCGAGGGGAACACGTTGACGCCGCGGATGATGAGCATGTCGTCGCTGCGGCCCATGACGCGCCCCATGCGCACGTGGGTGCGGCCGCAGCGGCAGGGCGCGGTGTTGAGCCGCGAGATGTCGCGCGTCCGGTAGCGGATGAGCGGAAAGGCTTCCTTGGTGAGCGTGGTGAAGACCAGTTCGCCCTCGGAGCCGGCCGGCAGAACCTCGCCGGTTTTGGGGTCGATGGTTTCCACCAGGAAATGATCTTCAAAGATGTGCATGCCGTCGCGCGCCTCGGCGCATTCCATGGCCACGCCCGGCCCCATGATCTCGGACAGGCCGTAGATGTTCATGGCCGTCAGATTGAGCGCCTTTTCGATTTCGATCCGCATCTGTTCGCTCCAGGGTTCCGCGCCGAAAACGCCCACGCGCAGCGCGAGCGACCGCATATCCACGCCCATGGCGCGGCCTTGTTCGGCCAGATTGAGCGCGTAAGACGGCGTGCAGCAGATGGCGGTGGGCCGGAAGTCCTGCAGAATCATGATCTGACGCTTGGTGTTGCCGCCGGACATCGGCACCACGCTGGCTCCGATTTTCTCCGCGCCGTAATGGGCGCCCAGGCCGCCGGTGAACAGGCCGTATCCGTAGGCGTTGTGGATGATGTCGTTTTTCGTAAGGCCCGCGGCCACAAAGCAGCGGCCCATGAGCTCCGCCCAGGTGTCGATGTCGCGCTTCGTGTAGCCGACGACGGTGGACGCGCCGGTGGTGCCGGACGAGGCGTGCAGACGCACGACGTTGCTCATCGGCGTGGCGAACAGGCCGAAGGGATAGTTGTCGCGCAGGTCCTGCTTGGTGGTGAAGGGAAACCGCCGCAGATCGTCGAGGGTTTTCAGGCTGTCCGGCGTCACGCCCGCCTTGTCGAAGGACTTTTTGTAAAAACCGACGTTATGGTAGAGCCGTTCGGCGACCTGTTTGAGCCTTTTGAGTTGCAGGGCTTCCAGGGCCTCCCGGGGCAGGGTTTCGAATTCTTCATTGTAGATCATGACTTAGCTTTCTCCTGACGAAAAATTATGCCTTCCTATAGCATAAACTTCCTGCAAAACAAAAGTTTTAAGTGGGGTCCGAGTAATTACTTATTGACAGGCGTTTTCGTTCTTTCTATACTCTGCGCGTCCGAATGAAATTACAGATTCGAGCCATAAAAAAAGGAGCACAGGCATGGAAATTATCGTCACGAATGAGTCGGATATAGCCATTATTGCAATCAAGGGAAGGCTGGATGCCGTCACCGTTCCGCAACTCGAGGAACAGCTCAACCGGTGGTTCGAACAGCCCGGAACCAAATTGATTTTCGATCTGGACGGGCTCGAGTACATCAGCAGCGCCGGATTGCGGGTTTTCCTCACGACCGCCAAGAAAATGAAGGCGCGCGACGGAAAGATGGGCATGGCCAGGCTTCGCGAAAATGTCAAGGACGTCTTCACCATCTCCGGTTTTATCGCCCTGATTCCTGCTTTCGACACGCTCGGAGCGGCTCAGGAAGCCGTTCGCTAGCGTTGTGTCGGACCGAGGGCCTATGCTGGTCAAACAGATGCCGGCCCGGGTGGAGAGTCTGCATGAGCTGCTGACCTTCATCCGGGTCGAAGCAAAAAAAAGAGGATTTTCCGAAAGCGCGCTGGGCCGGATTGAACTGGTCGCCGAAGAGGCGCTGGTTAACGTGTTCGTGCACGGCTATGCCGACGGCGCAGGAGACGTCGAAGTCCGCTGTCTGGTTTCGGACGACCCGGCGCTGACCATTGAAATCCACGACCGGGGCGTTTCCTTCGATCCGCTTTCCCTGGCCGACCCGGATGTGCACGCCGACCTGACCAAACGCAAGATCGGCGGCATGGGCGTGTTTCTGATCCGCAAGATGACCGACGCCGTGGCTTATCGCCGGGAAGGAGACACCAACATTCTGACCATGACCTTCCGAAACCGATGAACGCCGGGACATCCGCCGGAAAAGTCAAACCGCTCGATGACCGGCAATACGCGGAGTGCTTCAACGCCTTCAAGAAGATATCCACCGAATGGACGGCGCTTTCCGAGTGGTTGAGAAACGATTTTCTGCCCGCGCTCCCGGACCGGCCTTCCGGACGGGTGCTGAGCGTCGGCAGCGGCACGGGGGATTTCGATCTCGTCCTGATGCAGATTCTCTGCGAAAAGATTCCGCACATCGCCTACACGGCGCTTGATCCGAACAGCGAGCACAATCGCATTTTCCGCAACCGCTACGAGTCCGGCGTCTTTCGCGTCGATTCCCTGGAAGTGATCCCCTCTGCATTCGGTCCGGATAACGTTTCGGGGCCATTTGACATCATTCATCTCACCCACTGCCTCTATTACATTCCCGACCGCCGCGCGGCCATCGAAAGGGCCTGGCGACTTCTGGCGCCGGGAGGAAATCTGCTGATTTTTCACCAGACGCCCCTGGGGATCAACGAAATTCAGAAGGCCTTTCTCCAGCGGGTGAAAGGGGATGAGAAGGAAATGTTTTCCACGCTCGACATCCGGAAGCTCCTGGAGGAGCTGGCGCTGCCTTATTCGCACGACATTCTGGTGTCCGATCTCGACGTGACGGATTGTCTTCGGAAGAATGACGCGGGCCGACTGCTCTTGTCCTTCATGCTCGAGTGCCACAGCGAAGATCTGGAGCCGGCGTTGCGCGCGGAAATTGTCGCTTTCATCACGGAAACCTGCCGGCGGGTCGAGGGACGGCATTTCCTTTTTCATCCCGTCGGCATTTTTCGCATGGTTAAAGAGCCGGGCGTCTCGTGAGTTTTTTTTTCAGGAATTCCTTCGGCAGGACCGGTTAAGGGATTTCGTTAAAAGGAACGAAACGGCCGGCCGGAAAGTATGGGAGGTGAAAGATGAAAACGCTCGTATCGATGCTCGTCGTTTTATGTTGTCTGGCGACGCTGTTTTTTATGCCCGCCGCTTTTTCCGACACCCCCGAACCGGAAAATCCCCGGGTGAAACAGTGCCTGCGCTGCTGCGCGGACAAAGAGCGGGCCTGCTACAACATCTCCGCCGACCGGAGGCAGTGCGCCGTGGCGTACGAGGCGTGCGTGGAAAACTGCCGTTCGGAAGGCAACGCCGTCGCCGAATGGAGCGATTGCTGGAGCGCCTCCCGGCCCTAGCGCAAGCGGGGTTGATTTCAGACACAAATTGTGGAATATTACTCCGGCAAGGGTTGACAGGCTGCCTGTTGTTTCAGAAGATTGTTCTACGGTCTGCAGAATCTGTTCAAGCGCCGGCTCATGCCTTGGAAAGAAAACCGTCCGCCCCTTTTAAAATCCGCTCTACCTGATTGCCGTTGAACCCGCCAGGGCGACGGCCTGTCCGTCGCAAAAAAGAATCGGCAAAACTTGGGGAGGGAAAAGACCATGAGAATAGCTGTTTTGACCGGCGGCGGCGATTGTCCGGGCCTCAACGGCGCGATCAAATGGGTGACCAAGTCGGCGCTCGATCCGCTTTTGGAAAAGAGGCGCCGCGTGCGGTTTGACGTTCTGGGCATCCGCAACGGCTGGAAGGGTCTCGTGGAGCTCGAACCGGACCGTCCGGAAAGCCTGGCCCGGCACACGGTAAAACTCGACGAAGAAATCGTCCGCACCTGGGACCGCTACGGAGGAACCAATCTCGGAACGTCCCGGACCAATCCGTTCAATCCCCAAAAAGACGCTTCGGCCCGGGTGCTGGAGAACATCAAGACGCTCGGCATCGACGTCATTGTGGCCGTGGGCGGCGAGGATACGCTGGGCGTTCTGTCCAGGCTCCACCATCTCGGCGTGCGAACGGTCGGCATTCCCAAGACCATCGACGGAGACCTGGTGGGCACGGACTACTCGCTGGGCTTCGATTCCGCCGTCAACATCATCATGGAGGAAATCGACCGCCTGCGAACGACCGCCGGGTCCCACAACCGGATCTTCGTCGTAGAAACGATGGGGCGACACGCAGGCTGGCTTGCGCTCTACGGCGGAGAATGCAGCGGGGCCTACATCATCTTGATTCCCGAATATCCCTTTGCCGTGGAAAAAGTCTGCGCGCTTCTGGAGGAGCGCCGTGGCCGCGAAGGGCAGTACAGCATCATCGTCGCTTCCGAAGGCGCGACGACCACCGCCCACAAGGAATTCGTCAAAAATGCCAAAGTGGACGAATTCGGGCACCGCTCTCTGGGCGGAATCGCTTCCTACATCGCGGGTGAAATCGAGGAGCGCACCGGCTGGGAAACCCGCTATGTGATCTTGAGCCACCTGCAACGGGGCGGCTCTCCCTCGGCCCGCGACCGGCTCATGGCGCGCCGGTTCGGAATCGCCGCGGTGGACATGATCGTCAGCGAGGATTTCGGCCGGATGGTCAGTCTGCGGCAGGGCGAGATCACGTCCGTGCCCCTCAAAAGCGTCACCGAACGG
>DBPV01000100.1 GCA_002304995.1 Syntrophaceae bacterium UBA1411 | reverse complement strand
GGCCAAAGGGAGCAGACTGTAAATCTGCCGGCGGAGCCTACGGAGGTTCGAATCCTCCCCCCTCCACCATGGATTTTGAAGCTGGAATAAGCGGGAGTAGCTCAGTGGCTAGAGCGTCAGCCTTCCAAGCTGAGGGTCGCGGGTTCGAATCCCGTTTCCCGCTCCAGGTATTGAAAAATAAGGGGGCAGATGCCTTGAAAATTACGCCCACGTAGCTCAGTTGGTAGAGCACATCCTTGGTAAGGATGAGGTCACCAGTTCAATCCTGGTCGTGGGCTCCAGTTAAGGGAGAATTATGCGCAATAATATTATTTTAGCCTGCACGGAATGCAAGCAGCGAAATTACGTTACAACTAAAAACAAACGTACCATGCAAAACCGTCTGGAGTTAAAAAAATATTGTAAGTTTTGTCGTGGGCACAAATTGCACAGGGAGACTAAGTAGGTGATGTGGATAAAGGCCAGTAGCTCTAATGGATAGAGCGCCGGACTCCAAATCCGGATGCTGGGGGTTCAAGTCCCTCCTGGCCTGCCAGTTTTCCTTGAAAAAAGGGCTGAAGATATGGAAAAAATCAAATTGTTTGTGGATAAAGCAACGCAGTTTGTTTCTCAGGCTAAGGCTGAGTTGAAGAAAGTTACCTGGCCGACCAGGCAACAGACATTGGCTTCCACCGGCGTTGTTATGGTGATTGTTGCGATCACGGCTGTTTATCTGGGGATCATTGACTTCATTCTCGCCAAACTCGTAAAGTTTATATTAGGTTAACTTCATGGCTTTTAAATGGTACGTCGTACATACTTATTCGGGATTTGAGAATAAGGTCAAGATGAGCCTTCAGGAAAGAATCGAGATGGCCGGTGCACAGGCTTCTTTTTCCGATATTCTGATTCCCGAGGAAGACGTAGTGGAGTTGATTTCCGGAGAGAAGAAAACGTCCAAGCGCAAGTTTTTCCCCGGCTACATCCTGGTGCGGATGGAGATGAACGACGAGAACTGGCACATCGTCAAAAACACGCCCAAGGTGACCGGCTTTATCGGCAGCAAGGACAAGCCCTCGCCCATTCCCGACAAGGACGTTGAAAATTTAAAGATCAGAATCGATGAAGGAACCCTCAAGCCGAAGCCCAAATTCAAATTCGATGTCGGCGACCATGTCAAGATTATCGACGGTCCTTTTACCAATTTTGACGGCGTTATCGACGAAGTCCGGCCTGAAAAAAGCAAGCTGCGCGTCATCGTCAGCATTTTCGGACGCCCGACGCCGGTGGAGTTGGACTTCATTCAGGTTACCCAGGGACAATAATTACCGGCGCAGCTAAGAAAGCCAAAAAAATTTTTTACTCAGGTGAATGGTTATGGCAAAAAAAGTGATTGCGAACATCAAATTGCAGATTAAAGCGGGAAAGGCGACTCCGTCTCCCCCGATCGGACCGGCGCTGGGTCAGCACGGCGTGAATATCATGGAATTTTGCAAGGCTTACAATGCCATGACGCAAAATCAGGAAGGAATGATCATCCCCGTCATCATCACGGTGTATGCGGACCGGTCTTTCACCTTCATCACCAAGACGCCGCCGGCATCCGTTCTGCTCAAGCAGGCGGCCAAAGTCGCCAAGGGGGCAGCCGATCCCAAACGGGAAAAGGTGGGAACGGTGACCGCCAAGCAGGTTCAGGAAATCGCGCAGCTGAAATTCAATGACCTGAACGCCGTCGACATCGAAGGCGCGATTAAAATCATCGCCGGCACGGCGCGGTCCATGGGAATAGAAATCGCAGGTTAATAAAAACGAGGTTTATCATGTTAAGACGAGGCAAGCGCATTAGAGCAGCGAAAGCGAAAGTTGAGCCGACCAAGCGTTACACGCTGAAAGAGGCTACGGAAATGATTGTATCGATGGCCGGCGCCAAATTCGACGAGACGGTGGATGCCGCCGTCCGGCTGGGCGTCAACCCGGCTCATGCCGATCAAATGGTTCGGGGCAGCGTGGTCCTTCCCAACGGTCTGGGCAAGAAGGTGCGGGTGCTGGTTTTTGCCAAGGGCGACAAGGAAAAGGAAGCGCTCGAGGCCGGAGCGGATCTGGTCGGCAATGAAGAAATCATTGAGAAGATCAAGGGCGGCTGGCTGGAGTTTGACCGTGTGATCGCCACGCCGGACATGATGGGCGGCGTCGGTAAAATCGCCAAGATTTTGGGGCCGCGCGGGTTGATGCCCAATCCCAAGGTCGGAACGGTGACGTTTGACATCGCCAATGCCGTGAAGGAACTGAAAGCCGGCAAGGTGGAATTCCGCGTGGAAAAGGCCGGCATCGTCCATTCTCCGGTCGGGAAAGTGTCTTTCGGCCCGGAAAAACTGGGCGAAAACATCAATGCCCTGCTGGAAACCATCATCAAGCTGAAACCGGCGTCCAGCAAGGGGACTTACATTAAAAGCATCTCCATTTCCAGCACGATGGGCGCCGGCGTGAAGGTCGATCCGCTGGATATCAAGAGCGCGGGATAACGAGGGAATACCGTCCGGGCGCGGCCTTCAGGACAGTCCGGGCGTGGTTTTAAAGCAGTAAAGGTCGAAGACAGCAGGTACGGAAGTTTAAACGGAGTAAGGCCTGCCGAGACTCGTAAAACTAAAAATAATTACTGGATTTTTTTTCGAGGTAATCATTTTTCGGAAGACGGGGATCGGCGGCAGGCCGGACAACCGTTTTCTCTTCCGTATGCGGCTTCATTCTCCGGCCTCAGAAAAAATAATTTCGAAAGGAGGCTGAAAGATTGGATCGGAGAGCAAAAGAACAAATTGTATCCGAGCTTCAGGAGAAACTCAAAAAGGCCAATCTGGGCGTTCTGACCACCTTCAACGCCATGAACGTGGAGAAGATGGAAACCCTCAGGAACGCGCTGCGCAAAAGCGACGCGGAACTGAAAGTGGTCAAGAATACGCTGCTGGGTATCGCTTCGCAAGGCACCGACTTTTCCATTTTGGCGGATCATTTCAAGTGGTCCGTGGCGGTGATCCTGAGCTACAAGGACCCGGTGGCGCCCAGCAAAGCGCTCACTGAGTTTGCCAAGAAAAATCCTGAACTGGAAATCAAAGCCGGAGTGCTCGACGGCAAGCTGTTGACCAAAGCGGATATCACCGCTTTGGCCGAACTGCCCAGCAGGGAAGTTCTTCTGGGCAAACTTGTTTCCGTCATGGCGGCAGTGCCGACATCGCTGGTCACCGTGCTGAGCGGCGTTCCCAGAAGCTTTGTGCAGGTGCTCAATGCCTACTGCGAGAAAAAAAACAATTTAAACTAATAAAATCATACGAAGAGGAATAGAAAAATGGCTGATCAAATCACGAAAGAAGATGTCGTAAAATTTATTGAGAATATGACCGTGCTGGAGCTGTCCGCTCTGGTGAAGGAACTGGAAGAGAAATTCGGCGTGTCCGCCGCCGCTCCGATGATGGCCGCCGTGGCCGCTCCGGGCGCCGCTCCCGCCGCCGCCGCCGAAGAGAAAACGGAATTCAACGTTGTTCTGACCGGATTCGGCGCCGAGAAGATCCAGGTGATCAAGGTGGTCCGCGCCATTACGGGTCTGGGGCTGAAAGAAGCCAAGGATCTGGTGGAGGGCGTGCCCAAACCCATCAAGGAAGCCGTGTCCAAGGACGAGGCGGCCGATATCAAGAAGAAGATTGAAGAAGTGGGCGGGACCGTCGAGGTAAAATAGGACCACCTCCACGTTAACCCTTTTATTTTAAGGATGCTATGGGCGACTTTAGAAAAAATTTTGGCCGTGTAAGGCAAATACAGGATATTCCCAATCTGATCGAGATTCAGACGCGATCGTATGAAAAGTTCCTGCAGGCCGATGTGCCGCTGGCAAAGCGGCGCAACATCGGCTTGCAGGGCGCTTTCAACAGCGTGTTTCCCATCTCGGACTTCAGCGGAAAATGTTCGCTGGAGTTTGTCAGCTATAAGATCGGGGATATCCGGTATGATATGAAGGAGTGCATTCAAAAAGGCATGACCTATGCCGCTCCTTTGAAAATTGTGGTCCGGCTGGTGGTATTTGACACCGACCGCCTCGCCGACGGCAGGATCAACCGGGAAGCGGCCGAGACCAAACCGATCCGCGACATCAAAGAGCAGGAAATTTACTTCGGCGAAATTCCGCTCATGACGGAAAACGGGACGTTCATCGTCAACGGGTCCGAGCGCGTCATCGTCAGCCAGTTGCACCGGTCGCCCGGCATCTTTTTCGACCACGACAAGGGAAAGACCGTCGCCTCCGGCAAACTGATCTATTCGGCCCGCGTGATTCCCATCCGCGGGTCCTGGCTGGATCTGGAATTCGATTCCAAGGACCTGCTGTACGTCCGCATCGACCGCCGCCGGAAAATGCCCGTCACCATTCTGCTCAAAGCCATGGGCAATTCGACGGAATTCATTTTAAACTACTTTTACAGCATCGAGAAGATCGCGCTGGAAGGCGAAAAAATTTACTTCTCCGTGGATGAAACGCTTTCCGGACAGAAGGCGCCTGAGGATATCAAGGATCCGAAAACGGACGAAGTCATCGTCAAGAAGGGCCGCAAGCTCACCCGGCCGCTGCTTAAAAAAGTTATGGACGCCGGAATCAAGCGCGTCGCCATCAAGGAAGCGGATCTGACCGGCAAGGTGCTGTCTGCGGACGTTCACGATCCGCAGACGGGGGAGATTCTTTTCAGCTGCAACGAGGAACTGCCGCTCAACGGACTGGCGATCGCCCAGGAAAAGGGCGTCAAAGAACTGAAATTCATCCACATTGACGAGGACACGGACAACGCCTCCATCCGCGACACCCTGCTTATGGACCGCATCGAGACGGCGGAAGACGCCATCATGGAAATTTACCGCCGCCTGCGTCCCAGCAATCCCCCCACGCCGGAAACGGCGGCGAAGTTCTTCAACAGCCTGTTCTTCGAATCGGAGACGTACGATTTATCGGATGTCGGCCGGGCGAAGATGAACTACAAGCTCCGGTTGAACGTACCGACCGATCTGACGGTTTTGCGCAACGAGGACATTCTGGCCTCCGTCAAGTACCTGATCGATCTTAAAAACGGCGCGAGCGACTGCAGTGTCGACGACATCGACCACCTGGGCAACCGTCGGGTGCGTTCCGTGGGCGAGCTCATCGAAAACCAGTACCGCATCGGCCTGGTGCGGATGGAGCGGGCCATCAAGGAAAAAATGAGTCTGCAGGACATCGAAACCATGATGCCGCATGACCTGATTAACGCCAAACCGGTCTCGGCGGTTGTTAATGAGTTTTTCGGATCGAGCCAGCTTTCCCAGTTCATGGACCAGACCAATCCGCTGTCCGAAATCACGCACAAACGCCGCCTGTCGGCGCTCGGCCCCGGCGGGCTCACACGTGAACGTGCGGGTTTTGAAGTCCGCGACGTGCATTCGACGCATTACGGCCGCATCTGTCCGGTGGAAACGCCGGAAGGTCCGAACATCGGCCTGATCGTGTCGCTTTCCACCTACGCGCGCGTCAACGAGTTCGGCTTCATCGAAACGCCGTACCGCCTGGTGGACAATGGCCGGGTGTCCGACGAGGTGAAGTACATGACGGCCATCGAGGAGGAAAATCTCCTGATCGCGCCGGCCGACCGACCCCTCGATAAAAAAGGGAAATTTGAGGAAGAACTGATTTCGGTCAGAAAAGGAAGCGACTTCGTTTCTGCCATGCCGGCAGACATCAGGATGATGGATGTTGCTCCCAACCAAATGGTTTCCGTGGCTGCGGCGCTTATTCCGTTTCTGGAGCACGACGACGCCAACCGGGCGCTCATGGGATCCAATATGCAGCGCCAGGCGGTGCCGCTCATGTGCCCCGAAGTGCCGGTGGTCGGCACGGGCATGGAAGCGATCGTGGCCCGGGATTCCGGCGCCGTCGTAGTCGCCAGACGGGCGGGCGTGGTGGAAAGCGTCGATGCCTCCCGCATCGTCGTCCGCGCCGACAAACCTGAAGAAGACGGCCTGGACACGGGCGTGGACATCTACACCCTGTCCAAGTACCAGCGCTCCAATCAGGACACCTGCTTCAACCAGAAGCCGATCGTCGCGGCCGGCGACCGCGTCCAGAAAAGAGACATTCTGGCTGACGGCCCCGCCACGGACAACGGCGAACTGGCGCTGGGGCGCAATGTGATGGTCGCCTTCATGTCCTGGGGCGGATACAACTACGAAGACTCGATTCTGGTCAGCGAGCGCATCGTCAAGGAAGATATTTACACGTCAATTCACATTGAAGAATTCGAAACCATGGCCCGCGACACCAAGCTGGGCAAGGAAGAGATCACGCGCGATATTCCCAACGTTGGCGAGGAGGCGCTGCGCAACCTCGACGAAAGCGGCATCATCCGCATCGGCGTCTCCGTAAAGCCGGGCGATATCCTGGTCGGCAAGATCACGCCCAAGGGTGAAACGCAGTTGTCCGCCGAAGAAAAACTGCTGCGGGCGATTTTCGGTGAAAAGGCCAGCGATGTGCGCGACACGTCGCTCCGCGTGCCGCCGGGTGTGGAAGGCACGGTGATCGACGCCAAGATCTTCACGCGCAAGGGCGCGGAAAAGGATCTGCGGTCGCAGGCGATCGAGGCAGACGCGATCGAGAAACTGACCAAGGACCGCGACGACGAAATCCGGATTCTGGCCGAGTCCATCAAGAAGGACATCGCCAAACTGGTGATCGGCAAGACATCCGCCGGAAAGATCGTGGACGTCAAAAAGAAGACGCTTCTGAAAAAGGGCGACAAGATCACCAAGGATCTCTGGTCCGACATTCCCTTCATGTACTGGAAGGAAATCACGCTGACGGAAAACGACGGGTCCGAGGAGAAACTGGCGAACCTGCTTTCCATCATGGAACGGAAAATCGATTTCATCAAGGCCCATTTTGAAGAGAAGCTGGAAAAAATCAAGGCCAGCGACGAGCTGCCGCCCGGTGTCATCAAAATGGTGAAGGTCTACATCGCCATCAAGCGGAAGCTTTCCGTCGGCGACAAGATGGCGGGCCGCCACGGCAACAAGGGCGTGTTGTCCAGAATTCTTCCGGAAGAAGACATGCCGTATTTTGCCGACGGTTCGACGGTCGATATCATTCTCAACCCCCTGGGCGTTCCGTCCCGAATGAACGTCGGCCAGATTCTGGAGACGCATCTGGGCTGGGCGGCCAAATCGATCGGCGAGGGGCTCAACGAGCTTCTGGAAAAGAACAGCAGCCTCAACGCCGTCAAGAGCGAGCTTAAGAAAACCTATTCCTCCCCCGATTTCGACGCTTTCCTGGAGAGTGCGTCCGCCGAAGACATCCGGCGGTTTGTCGGGCGGTTGAAAAAAGGCATGCTGGTGGCGAGCCCCGTGTTTGACGGCTGTCCTGAACCGCAGATCCGCCGCCTGCTGGATACGGCGGACCTTCCCGAAACGGGCCAGACCGTGCTGTTTGACGGCCGGACCGGCGAACCGTTCGATCAGGAAGTGACCGTAGGCATCATCTACATGCTGAAGCTGCACCACCTGGTCGACAACAAGATCCATGCCCGTTCGATCGGCCCCTACTCACTGGTGACCCAGCAGCCGCTCGGCGGCAAGGCGCAGTTCGGCGGCCAGCGTCTGGGTGAAATGGAAGTCTGGGCGATGGAAGCCTACGGCGCCTCCTATACCCTTCAGGAATTTTTGACCGTCAAATCCGATGACGTCGCGGGCAGAACGAGAATTTATGAATCCATCGTCAAGGGCGAACATACCTTCGAGCCGGGCCTTCCCGAGTCCTTCAACGTGCTGGTGAAGGAACTCCAGAGCCTTGGACTGGACGTGGAACTGGTAGAGGAAGAGTAAACGTTTCCTTTCCCGAAAGCTTTGTTTAAACAGTTAGGAGAAAAAATCTGTGGAAGACGTTTTCAGTTACTTTGAAAAACCAAAAAATCCGATCAGATTCAATGCAATCAAAATCTCGATCGCCTCGCCGGAGAAGATCCTCTCCTGGTCCAACGGGGAAGTGAAAAAACCCGAGACGATCAATTACCGGACGTTCAAGCCCGAGCGCGACGGTTTGTTCTGCGCCAAGATTTTCGGCCCGGTGAAAGACTACGAGTGTCTCTGCGGGCGCTACAAGCGCATGAAACACCGCGGAGTGGTCTGTGAAAAATGCGGCGTGGAGGTTATTCAATCCAAAGTTCGCCGCGAACGGATGGGGCATATCACGCTGGCGACGCCGGTGGCCCATATCTGGTTTTTAAAGAGCCTGCCCAGTCGCATCGGGAACGTCCTGGACCTGACGCTCAAGGAACTCGAGAAAGTCCTTTATTTCGAATCCTGGATCGTTCTGGAGCCGAAAGAGACGCCGCTCAAGAAAAAGGAACTGCTGACGGACGAGGAGTACATCGACGCGCGGGAGCAGTATGGAGAAACGGGCTTTGTCGCCGGCATCGGCGCGGAAGCCGTCCGCCAGCTGCTGGAGGAAATCGATCTGGAAAAGCTCTACGAAGAGCTGCGCGCGGAAGTCGTGACGTCCATCTCCGACACCAAAAAGAAAAAAATTATCAAGCGGCTGAAGGTCGTCGAAGCGCTGCGCAAATCCGGCAACAAACCGGAGTGGATGATTCTGACCGTTCTGCCGGTTATTCCGCCGGACCTGCGGCCGCTGGTGCCGCTCGACGGCGGCCGCTTTGCCACGTCCGACCTCAACGACCTGTACCGGCGCGTCATCAACCGGAACAACCGTCTGAAACGCCTCCAGGAGCTCAACGCTCCGGAAATCATTATCCGCAACGAAAAACGCATGCTGCAGGAAGCGGTGGACGTGCTGTTCGACAACGGCCGGCGCGGCCGGGCGATTACGGGCACCAACAAGCGCCCGCTGCGGTCGCTGTCGGACATGCTGAAGGGAAAGCAGGGGCGTTTCCGCCAGAACCTGCTCGGCAAGCGCGTGGATTATTCCGGCCGTTCGGTAATCGTTGTCGGCCCAGAATTGAATCTGAACGAATGCGGACTGCCTAAGCAGATGGCGCTGGAACTTTTCGAACCGTTCATCATAAAGAAGCTCCGCGAGAAGGGGTTCGTGCATACCATCAAGGGCGCGCGCCGCATGGTGGAGCGCGGCAAGATAGAGGTGTGGGATATACTGGATGAGGTCATTAAGGACCACCCGGTAATGCTCAACCGCGCGCCGACGTTGCACAGATTGAGCATTCAGGCTTTTCAGCCGGTGCTTATCGAGGGTAAGGCGATAAAGATACATCCCCTCGTTTGTACGGCGTTCAACGCCGACTTCGACGGAGACCAGATGGCCGTTCACGTGCCTCTATCTCTCGAGGCCCAGATCGAAGTGCGGGTGCTGATGATGTCGGTGGACAACCTTTTTTCGCCCGCCGACGGCCGGCCGATAATTTCTCCTACGCAGGACATCATTCTCGGAGTTTCCTATTTGACGAAAATGAAAGAAGGCTGCAGGGGGGAGAACCGTATTTTCGCCGACGCTTCAGAGGTAATAACCGCCTACGAGGACAAGGAGGCTGACCTGCACGCCAAGATCAGGCTGCGCGTCGACCAGTTAATGGACCTTGCCGAAGGCAACAGGATCGACGGCAGGCAGATCATAGAGACCACCCCCGGCAGGGTCATTTTTAACCGTTTACTGCCGTTCGATTTCGGATTCGTCAACCGGGAGTTGAATAAGGGGCTGGTAGGCAACATAGTCGCCCTCTGCTATAAGCGTTACGGCCACCAGCGCACCATCCAGCTGGTCGACGAGAGCAAGAAGCTCGGGTTTATTCACGCGACCCTGGGCGGGATATCCATAGGCATGGACGACCTGCTGGTTCCGAAAGAGAAACAGGACGTGCTCAAGGAATCCAAGGCGGAGGTGGCCAAGGTAGAAGAACAGTACCGCCGGGGTATCATTACCGACAGGGAACGTAAGAGCAAGGTTATCGATATCTGGACGCACACAACCGATAAGATATCCGACCTTCTTTTCAAGGAGATGCCCAGGTTCAATCCGATTTTCATCATGGCCGATTCCGGGGCCCGCGGTTCTAAACTGCAGGTCAGGCAGCTGGCCGGCATGCGAGGTCTGATGGCCAAGCCTTCCGGCGAGATCATCGAGAACCCGATTACCGCCAGCTTCCGCGAGGGGCTGAGCGTCCTCGAGTACTTCATCTCGTCGCACGGCGCCCGCAAGGGGCTGGCCGACACCGCCCTCAAGACGGCCGACGCCGGCTACCTTACCAGAAGGCTCGTTGATATCGCCCAGGATATGGTGGTGAACGTGGACGACTGCGGAACCATCAACGGTTCTGTCTACACGGCCATCAAGGACGGCGAGGAAATTATCGAGCCCCTGCGCGAGCGAATCATCGGCCGTTTTACCCTAGACCCGATCAGGCACCCGATCACCGGCGAAGTGATCGTCGAGTCCAACCAGGAAATCACCGAGGATATAGCCGCCCTGATCGAGGCTTCGGGCATCGAAGAAGTGACGATCCGAACGGTGCTCACTTGCGAAGCCCGCTACGGCGTCTGCCGCAAATGCTACGGCCGCAACCTGGCCACCGGGCGCACGGTGGATATTGGCGAGGCGGTGGGCATCATCGCCGCTCAGTCCATCGGCCAGCCTGGTACCCAGCTGACCATGAGAACCTTCCATATCGGAGGAGCGGCGACCAAGGCTTCCGAGGAAAACCGGGTTTATCTCAAATACCCTGTCTATGTGACCAGGATCCAAGGCACCTACGTGCCCACCAAGGATAATCACTACCTCTTCACCAGAAAGGGTTATATCTACGTCTGCAAGGTCTTCTCCGCCTATGACCTGGCCAAGACCGACAAGCTTCTGGTCCGCGATGGCGACAGGGTGCTGAAAGGTTCTCCGATCATCAAGAAAAAGAGCAAGGGCGAAGAGATCCTCGCCCAAGATATATCCTACGCGAAGGTGCTGCCCGCCGAGGGAGACAGGGGTCAGAGGCTCTTGCTTATCGCCCAGGAACAGAAGCTGGAAATCCGCAACGGCTCGGATCTCTCGGTCAAGGAAGGCGATCTGGTGCCCGCAGAGGACACAATAGCGATTTTCGACCCCTTCACCGATCCTATCATTTCCGAGTACGACGGCTATGTCCGTTTCGAGGATATCATCCCCGGCTCGACCTTGAAGGAAGAGATCAACGAGGAAACCGGGAATATCGACAAGCGGATCACCGAATTCGCCCTGGAGCGGGATTCCAAGCAGCCTCGTATCATCATAAGCGACGAGGCGGGCAACGAAATCTTCGCCTATCTGCTCCCCGGCGGCGCCTACCTCAACGTTGAGGACGGCGAGTCGATAAAGGCGGGGCGCACCTTAGCCAAGATTCTCAAGGAAAGCGCCAAGGCAATGGACATCACGGGAGGCTTGCCCAGGGTCGGCGAGCTTTTCGAGGCACGCAAGTCCAAGAATCCGGCGATCCTGGCCATGGTGTCAGGCAAGGTTTCCATTCGCGGCAACATAAAAAACAAGCGGCTCATCGTGATCACCGACCGTTTCGGCAAGGAGTACAAGCACTTGGTGCCCATGGGCAGGAGGCTTCTAGTCCGGGACAACGATATGGTCGAGGCAGGCGAGTTGCTCTGCGACGGAAGCAAGAATCCCCACGATATGCTCAACATCCTGGGCGAGCAGGCCTGCCAGGCTTATCTCATGGACGAGGTGCAGCAGGTGTATCGGCTCCAGGGCGTTACGATAAACGATAAGCACATCGGCGTCATCATCAGGCAGATGATGAAGAAGGTGGAGATCGTCAGCCCCGGCGACACCCGGTTCATCTATGGCCAGCAGGTAGACAAGTACCGCTTCCATGAGGAAAACGAGAGAGTTATCAAGGAAGGCGGTCAACCCGCCGTCGCCC
>DBPV01000060.1:11550-17720 GCA_002304995.1 Syntrophaceae bacterium UBA1411 | reverse complement strand
TCGCCTTTGTCCAGTTTTGCGCACACGGCGTCGATGACCTGAAGCATCACCAGGACCAGCCGGTGTTCCTCTTTTAAGATCTCTGTCGGTTTCATGGGCGTCTCCTCCTTATTTTATGTTCAACGCTCGATTGAACGTTGCGTTGCGGCCCGATCAGGAAATGCGGCGGTTCATCTCGAAAAGATGGCTGTCCCCCTCATCCTGAAATTCCTGCCGGATGCGGTCGAGCTCCTTTTCGGCGGCGAAAAACGCATCGACCACGTCCGGATCGAAGTGGCTGCCCCGGCCTGCCCGGAGAATTTCGTAGGATTTCTCGAGCGAAAAAGCTTCCTTGTACGGTCTTTTCGACATCAGCGCGTCGAACACGTCGGCGATGGCCACGATGCGGCCCACAAGCGGAATTTTCGTTCCTTTCAGGCCCAGGGGATAACCGCTGCCGTCCCACTTTTCATGATGGGTAAGCGCGACGATTTCTCCCAGGCGGATATAGCCGGCTTTCGAGCCTTCCAGAATCCGTCCGCCGATGGTGGTGTGCTGTTTCATAATGATCCATTCTTCATCGGTGAGTTTGCCAGGTTTGAGGAGAATCCGGTCGGGAATGCCGATCTTGCCCACGTCGTGCATCGGCGCGGCGTAAAGGATGTACTCCACGGTCCGATCGTTAAGCCCCATCGTTTTCGCGATGGCGGCCGAATAATGACTCATGCGCTGAATATGCGAGCCCGTGTCCTCGTCCTTGTATTCCGCAGCGCGGGTCAGACGGTAGAGGGCCTCGAGCGACACGGCTTTGATTCTTTCGAAGGCCAGGCGCAGGTCTTTGGTCCGCCTGGCTACTTCCGTCTCGAGCTCCCGCGAGTAGTTGCGCATGTAATCGTTGTAGGCTTTGACTTTGACCAGGGAGGCCACCCGCGCGCGGATTTCCGTCCTGTCGGCCGGCTTGGTGAGAAAATCGTCGGCGCCCGCCTCCAGCGCCCTGATCCGGTCTTCCACTTCCTGCAGCGCCGTCACCATCACGATGGGAATGATTTTGGTCCGGTCGTCCGATTTGAGAAGGCGCGCCACTTCAAAGCCGTCGAGCCCCGGCATCATGATGTCCAGCAGGATGACGTCCACCGGCGCTTCATGAACTTTGGCAAGCGCTTCCTCGCCGTTGCGGGCGAATGACACGGTGTATCCCAAAGGCAGAAGAACCGCCTCCATCAAACGCAGGTTGCGGTCTTCATCGTCCACAACCAGGATATGCGGTTTTTTGTCCATTACGTTTCCTTTTCCGTCGGGCCGGCTTCGACGAAGTAGCCCGCGATCCGGTCGATGAATTCCGCAACATGAATGGGCTTGGAGATATAATCGTGGCATCCCGCCCTGATCATCCGCTCTTCGTCGCCGTCCATGGCGTTGGCCGTGAGCGCCACTATCCTGATCTGCCGGGTGGCTTCGTCCTCCTTGATCCGCCGCGTCGCCTCGATGCCGTTCAGAACGGGCATCTGGATATCCATCAGAATGAGATCCGGCAGGCAGGCTTTGGCCATGTCCACCGCCTGTTGTCCGTCGGTCGCCTCCAGTGTGGCGTATCCCTTATAATGAAGGATGTCACGAAAAAGTTTCAGATTGTTGGGATCGTCCTCGACAATCAGAATGCGTTTCTTCCCTGTATCGGTCATGTTTCCCTCCTTGAAAGGCCGTTAATTGCCGGCCCCGACTTTCCTTTCGTCCCTGGCGAGCGGAAGTTTGAATCTGAAGGTGCTCCCTTTTCCCGGCCCTGCGCTTTCTCCCCAAAGGGTTCCGCCGTGCAGCTCGATCAGTTCCCGGCTGAGCGGCAGTCCCAGTCCTGTGCCGGGGGTTTTGCCCTGCCGGGAGCCTTCGACCTGGAAAAAAGGATCGAAAACTTTTTCCAGGTTTTCGGCGTCGATGCCGATGCCCGTGTCGGAAACGGATATTTCCAGAAAAGGAATGCTGTTTGCCGCATCGTGTGCGGGCGGGTCCGTTTCGGATGGAGGCGGTTCCATGGTGACACGAGCCGTAAGGCGGATCGATCCTCTGTCGGGCGTGAATTTCCCGGCATTGGACAACAGATTATAAAGCACCTGCTTGAGTTTGCGCTGATCCGCCACGATGACCAGATTTTCCACCTCTTTCGCAATGTCGCGTACGATGGAAATGCGGTGCTTGGCCGCTTTCTCCTTGACCATGATCAGACTGTTGCCGATGAGGTCCGCCACGGAGATTTCAGACAGTTCGAGGTCCATTTTTCCCGCTTCCACCTTGGACAGATCGAGAATGTCGTTGATGATGGAAAGCAGATGCTTGCCGCTTTCCAGAATATCGTCGACGTATTCTTCCTGTTTATCGGCCAGCGGGCCGAAAAACTGTTCCTTGAGCACTTCGGAAAACCCGATGATCGCGTTGAGCGGCGTGCGCAGCTCGTGGGACATGCCGGCCAGAAAGTCGGATTTGGCGCGGTTGGCGTTTTCCGCCCATTCCTTGGCCAGTTTGAGCTCTTCCTCATAGCGCAGCAGTTTTGTGATGTCTTCCTTGACGGCGACGAAATTGGTGATGGCGCCGCTTTCGTCGCGCACAGGCGAAATGGAGGCGCTCTCCCAGTAAAGCTCGCCGTTCTTTTTCCGGTTGCAGAAGGTGCCGAACCATTGCTGCCCGGAAAGGATCGTTTTCCACAGGTCCGCGTAAAAGCTTTGGGGATGGACGCCGGAGCTGAGTACGTGCGGCGTTTGTCCGATGGCTTCCTCGGGGGTGTAGCTGGTGAGCTGCGTGAATCGGGGATTCACGTACTGGATTTGGCCTTTCACGTCCGTGATAACGACCGTGGCCGGACTCTGTTCGACCGCCCGGTACAGTTTTTTGAGCTCTTCTTCCGCGCGCTTGCGCTCGATCACGATGCCCAGCTGGATGCCGATCTCGTCCATCAGCATCATCAGCGTCGGCCGCTGTTTTTCCGTCTCGGCGGAAAAGAATTCCAGGACGGCCGCGACCTTTCCTCCGACCAGGATGGGGAAGCCGAAGGCGCCGCGCACGTGTACGTCCTCAGACAGTTTTTTGCGCAGGAAGCCGGGATGGGCGGTCACATCCTCGATCCAGACGGTTTTCCGGGCGGTGAGGATCCGTCCGACCATGCCGACGCCCGGCGTGAAAACCGTTTGCGCCGTGACGTCCTGGAAGAGGCGAAACCGGCCGGCGTCTTCCACATACCAGATGTTTGCCGGGACCAGCCTTTCGGAATTACGTTCGTCGGCGATGTAAACATGCCCCACGGGCCAGCCGATATAGCGGGCGATGCCCTCGATCGCCGTCCGGAAGACATCGTCAATCGTGGCCGCCGCGTTGGCCGCGGAGGCCACGTTTTTGAGGAGCGCCATTCTTCGTTCACTTTCCCGGAGGTCCGCCTCGGCCTTTTTGCGCGTCGTGATGTCGCGCGCGATGCCCAGCGTGTAGAGAAAATTTTTATCGGGGCGGACAATGTCGCTGTCGGCGACGTCCCAGTAGCCGCGGGCGGATATTTCGACGAACGAGTGGCTGAGCGCGTAGTCCTGTTCTTCACGCTTCCGGGTCAGCAGACGCACCTCGACGTTTTTCGCCCGGCGGTCGCCGATGCGCTTTTCAACCAGCATGTCTCCGACTTTTTCCCGGTCGTCCGGATGGATCAGGACTTCAAACGACGTTCCGATCAGTTCCTCGGGGCGCCAGCCCAGCTGCGATATTGCCGAGGAGATGAAATCGATGGTTTTGTCCTCGCGGATACGGTAGATGATGTCCGGCGCCAGGTCCACGAGAATGCGGAAACGCTCTTCGCTGTCCCGGATCGCCTTTTCGGCTTTCTGCCGGTCGGCAACCTCTTTCACAAGCGCCGCATTTTTCTCCTCAAGTTCCCGCGTGCGCAGGGCGACGAGCTCTTCGAGCGAGTCGCGGTGGCGCTGCAGCTCTTGTTCCGCCCGTTTGCGTTCGGTGATGTTCTCATGCGCCACCACGATGCGCAGCGGTCCGGGACCCTCGAAGCGGGTCACCCGGCCCACGAACCACCGCTGCTCGGCAGGGGAGTGGCAGGGGTACTCCAGGGAAAACTCTTTTTTTCCGCCGCCTCTCACCGCCCGGATGCCTTCGGCAAAGGCAAGCGCCTGCTCGCGGTCTTCTCCCCGGGCGGTCTCGCAGGTGTCCAGGTAATTGGTTTTTCCGCAGTCACAGCGGTAAACGGGCGGATTGGCCAGGGCGAAATCCTCCCAGGCCTTGTTGACGGCCAGAATCGTGCCGTCTTCATCCAGCACGGCAATATGGGCGCCAAGCGCGTCCATCGTGGACCGGGCGAAGCGTTCCGATTCCTGAAGCTTCCTTTCCGCGCGCAGACGCTGCATCCGGTTGACCAGCATCATGCCCAAAAGCACCGTTCCGAGCGGATAAATGAAAAGCAGCGGCAGGAGCATTTGCGCGGTGGCTTTCAGGGCCGTTTCCCAGGGAAACGTGAGCAGTAATAGGCCCAGCATGATCCCATGGATAACCAGCCCGAAGACGTACAGTTCCCGCCAGGACATGTCCGGCAGAAAGCGCCGGCGGGAACGCCGCCAGGCCAGACCGATGAGGCCGGAGGCCAAAATGATGCTGATGCCGGTCCAGGTTCCGCCGCCTCCCTGAACCAGGCGGAAAGCGGCCGTCATTCCCATGGCGATGACGGTGGGAATCCAGCCCAGAAAGAGGCCGGCAATGCCGAGGAGGACAGACCGGGCGTCAAAAACGATTCCGGGCGCAAACGTCCAGGGGATCAGCATCACGGTGATGCCGATGGCGCCGATGATAAGCCCCTGCGCGATCCGCCGGAGCAAAGGCTGTTTCCCCTGGCGGCGGCCGGCAATCAGATCGAAAAGAAAGGCGACGGCCAAAAGGAGCGCCACGTTATTGATGAGATCAAGGAAATGCCCGGATATCACTGTTTCTCAACCTCTTGTTCTGTGTTTGCAGGAACCGCAACCGCCGCATTTTTCACAACCACCCGGTTGCGCCCTCCTGCCTTTGCCTCGTAAAGGGCCGCATCCGCGCGCTTGAGAAAATCGTCTTCCGTATCGGCGGGCGTTAAAACCGTTGCCCCGAAACTGGCGGTGACGGGGCGGTCGATTCCCGTAAAAGACGCGCCGGCAACGGCCTTGCGCATTCTTTCCCCGCAATCCGCGGCGGCCCCGGCTCCCGAATCGGGGAGGATGACGAGAAACTCCTCTCCGCCGTAACGGGCGACAATGTCTTCCTTCCGGCAGGCGTCGCGCAGAATCTGCGCCACCTGCTTCAGGACTTTGTCGCCCATGGCGTGTCCGTAGGCGTCGTTGATGGATTTAAAGTGGTCGATGTCCGCCATCAGCGCCGCCAGCGGGCGGCCGCTGCGCCTCGCCAGAGACAATTCCCGATTCATCATTTCCGAGAGTTGCCGCCGGTTGGCGAGCCCCGTGAGCGGATCGGTCATCATCAGCCGGGTGATGGTTTCATTGGCGGCGGCCAGTTCGCGGTTCTTTTTGTTGAGTTCCCGGGTCAGGTCGGTCAATTCGTCCGTGAGCCGCGAGAGCGTTGCCACCAGTTCGTTGTCGGTGAGGCGCACCGTGTGCGCGAAAATGACATATCCGCCGTCGATTTCGAGCAGGTGCCCCGACAGGGAGTGCTCGAGAGAAGCGTTCAGGTTGAAGGTGAGTTTGACCGGCAGGCAGTCCCCGGCCCCGCAGGTTTTAGCCGCGGCCTGGCCGTCGCGCAGAAAGGCGTTGATGGACAGGCCGAACGGCTTTTCGGCAAGCCCGGCATTTTCCAGAAAAAAGGCGTTGCAGTCCCGGATTGTCCCTGCGGCGTCGAGCAGAATGACGGCGAGTCTGCCGGCGTTGAGCAGATAGTCGGCGAAAATCCGCGGCCGGCTGTAAAACAGCTTTTTCAGATCGGCTTCCGGAGCGTTGTGATCTACCATGCGGCCGCCTGTTCGCTGGCCGCGCGCGGATTTTCCGCCCAGGCGTCCGCGCCGATCCGGCGCCACAGCTCAGGATCGATGTTGAAAGCCGCTCCGCCCACCATGACCCGAACGCCGCCAAGCTTTGGGTCGGCCTTGATTCGGGAAATGATGTCCGCGACTTTGTCAAGTCCGAACGGCATGGTGAGCGAGATCGCCACAAAACGCGGCTCAGTTTTGGCCAGCAGCC
>DBPV01000060.1:2736-11471 GCA_002304995.1 Syntrophaceae bacterium UBA1411 | reverse complement strand
AAACTTCGCATAGAGGGCGGCCAGAATTCTTCCGACAACGGAAGTCGCCAGGTGCTCTTCGGCGGCGCTGATCCTGTCTTCTTCCCAGAGGCGGCCGATTTCGTACATGACCGGCTGGATGAGCCCCATGTACAGCCTTTCCTGTCCCCGATCTTCAGCCAGGACCGACTCGGCGATCTCCAGGCAGGAGGCGTAGTCGCCCGCCAGAAGGCGTGCTCCGAACATTCTGCGCTTGTCGCCCAGTTCCGGATAGGGAACTTCCTCTCCGGGAACCGCAGCGGAGAGCGTTATTAATAAAGGATGATTTTTGAGCATCCAGTCGTAAACGGCGATAATTTCAGCGGTCGCGTCGGCCGGGGTGATGTGGTTTTCAACGGCCTTCTTCCAGGCCGCAAGTTCCAACGGAAAGTAATCAAAGGAAAATCCGTGGGCCCGGTAGGTCCGGTAAACCCAGGGCAGTATTTTGGCGAGCAGCGTGAAACTGCCGAATTGCAGGACCGTGGAGATAAACTCGACATGATGGCGGTGGTTGTTGCACATCATTCCGAGCGGATTTCCACCGATGAGGGCGTTGATTTCCGGCTCGGCGGCCATCGCGGCATTCACCTCTTCGAGCATGGCGTCCCTCGCCTGGGCGTAGCGCTTGGCCGCCTCCGGACGGATCCGCAGAGATTCCTTTGCGTTTTCAACAAACTGTTCCCTTGTCATCAGTCCTCCAGGAAAGTGGTGATCGGTTGGGGAAGCAATAAACCCTTGCGTGAGTTTTCCCTGATCTGCGGCGATGCCTTGCGGCGCCGTTTTTAATGAAATCCCCTGTTGATAGGTTCCGTCCGCGCCGATTATGACAAAAAGCCGGAGGATTCGTCAAGGCAATAGTTTACAAATTCCAATGAGATGTTAAAAGATGCCGGACAAACGCTCGCTTGAATTTTACCTTTTGTCATGATAGCTTGCGTCAAACGGGCCGGCCGTGCGCGCATGGGGTCCGGGAAAGGTAAGTCTTGAAATATTATCCGGTTTTCTGGGATATCACAGAAAAAAAATGCATCGTGATCGGCGGCGGCGACGTGGCGGCCAGAAAAATCGAAAGGCTTCTTTCGTGCGGCGCGCGGGTTTGCGTCGTCAGTCCTGAACTGGTTCCCGAACTGGCGGCTTTGCAAAAAGAAGGCCGCCTCGATTACATTGCCGACCGGTATGCGGGAAAATATCTCGACGGCGCGACGCTGGTCATCGGCGCGACCGACGACGAGCAAACCAACGCCGCGATTTCGCGGGACGCCCGCGCCATAGGCATTCCGGTCAATATCGTCGATGATCCGCAAAAATGCGATTTCATTTTGCCTTCGCTTGTCGAACGCGGCGATTTGACGTTGGCCTGCGGAACGGGCGGGGCTTCTCCGGCGCTCGCGCGTCATGTCCGGGAGGAGCTGGAAAAGATTTTCGGAGAAGAGTACGGAGCGCTGCTTTCAATTTTGAGTCAGTTGCGGATGAAAATGGAGAAAAATCAGGGCCTGGGCAGAGTCTGGTTTGACCGGCTCATGGCGGCGGACCTGCTGGGGGCCATCCGCGACAAAGACGAGGCCAGAGTGAAGAGCATTGTTCTGGAAATCACCGGTTCGGAGGTGAACCTTGACTGATCTGGAATTCTTGCTGTTTGTGCCGGCCTGCGTCTGCGTCGGCGCTGCTACGGGAGGCTACCTGCTTTCGCTGATTGTCAAGAAAGTCCAGGTCGCGCGCGTTTCCACCTGGATTCTCACGGCCGGCTTTGCGTTTTTGACGCTCGGTTTGATTCTGGCCGCTTTTTCGGCGCAGGGGTGGGGCGGTTTCGGATCGCGCCACCTGCTTTCGGTTTACGCCTGGGCGGTGTCCGGCCTGTATCTCGCGCTGCAGTTCAAAACCCGGACGCGCGTTCTGGGCGCGTTTATCGCGCCGGTGATTCTGGTGTTTCTGATTGTCGCGGCCGGCCAGGGCTCGGAGAAAAATCTGATTCCGCCCGCCTGGCAGGGCTGGCTCACGGTGGCGCATCTGGTGCTGGCGATTGCCGGCGAAGCGCTGTTTGTGCTGGCGTCGGCCGCGGGCGCGATGTTTATTCTTCAAAACCGTCTGATCAAGCACAAAAAGACCGGGTCGATGATCCGCTTTCTGCCGTCGCTGAGCGACTTGGACCGGATCAACCATATCGGCCTTCTGGGAGGCTTTGTGCTTTTGACGCTGGGCATGGTCGGCGGATCGGTTTACGCCGCGTTTGTGTGGGAGGGGACCTGGGCTTCCGATCCCAAAGTGATCTGGACATTTGCCGTGTGGGCCGTTTACGGGATTTTGCTGCACCAGCGGCTGGCCATCGGCTGGAGGGGCGTGCGGATGGCGGTTCTGTCCGGCACAGTGTTTCTTTTGTTTGCGGTTTCGGCTCTCGTGATCCGTTTTTGTCTGCCCACCATCCATAGTTTTATTTGAGAAATGATTGTACTTGTTGGATTAAATCATAAAACCGCGCCGCTTGCCGTGCGCGAAAGACTTTTTGCCGGGTGTCAGGACCTCGCCGATCTGCCGGCCGATCTGCTGTCGCAGGGCGGCGTGCGCGAGGCGATGTACCTTTCCACCTGCAACCGCGTGGAGCTTCTGGCGTCCGTGGAGGAAGACAGCGGGGCGGAAACGGCGCTCACGGATTATCTGGCGCGCCGGGGCGCGCTGAGGCGCGAAGAAGCGGAAAGCTGCCTGTTTTTGTACCGCGACGAAGAGGCGATCCGCCATCTGTTTCGCGTGACCTCGAGCCTGGATTCGCTGGTGATGGGCGAAGCGCAGATTCTGGGGCAGGTCAAGGACGCCTACCGGCAGGCGCTCGCGAAAAACGCCACCGGCGTGGCGCTCAACCGCCTTCTGCACCGGGCGTTCCGCACCGCCAAGCGCGTGCGGACGGAAACCGGCATTGCGGCCAATCCTGTTTCGGTGAGCTTTGCCGCGGTTGAACTGGCGAAGAAAATTTTCGGGACGCTTGCGGGAAAAAAGCTTCTGGTCATCGGCGCGGGCGAAATGGCGGAGCTGACCTGCACGCATCTGATCGGCAACGGCGCGGAGGAAATCACCGTCGCCAACCGGTCGGCCGCGCAGGGAACGGCGCTTGCCGAAAAGTTTCACGGCCGGGCCGTGTCGCTTACCGCTCTTGACGAAGCGCTTGGCGATGCCGATATTGTCATCAGCTCCACCGGCGCGCCGTCCTACATCGTGACGGAAGCGATGGCGTCCCGCTGCCTGCGCAAGAGAAAGAATCGCCTGCTGTTTTTCATCGACATCGCCGTTCCGCGCGACATCGATCCGGCGGTGGACGCGCTGGAGAACGTCTTTTTATACAACATCGACGATTTGCAGGGCATTGTCGATGAAAACATCAAGAACCGGAGGCGCGAGGCCCTGCGCGCCGAAGCCATCGTGACGGAGGAAGTCGCCAATTATCTGAACTGGCTTCGGGAGCTGGAGGCCGTGCCGACGATCGTGTCGCTTCGGTCCAAGGCGGACGGCATCGTGCGCCGGGAGCTGGAAAAGGCCGGGTACTGGCTTACGGGGCTCCCCGAGGGCGACCGCGAAAAGGTCGAGGCCCTTGTGCACGGGATCGTGAACAAAATTCTGCATGCGCCCATGGCCGTGATGAAGGAGGAAAGCGCCGAGTTTGCCTCGCAGGACATTGTCGCCGCGGCCCGGCAGCTCTTCCGCCTGGACGATTAAAGGAGAAAAATGAAAGTTAAAATTGGCACGAGAGGCAGCAAACTGGCGCTCTCGCAGACAAATTTTGTGGCGGCCGGCCTGCAAAAAGCGGCGCCGGAGATCGATATCGAGGTTTGCGTCATCAAGACCAGGGGCGACATCATGCAGGACGTTTCGCTCCTCCAGATCGGCGGCCAGGGCGTGTTCGTCAAGGAAATCGAGGAGGCGCTTCTTTCCGGCAGCATCGATCTGGCCGTCCATTCCATGAAGGACGTTCCCGGCGAGATTCCGGAGGAGCTGATTTTCCCGGCCATCCTGCAAAGGGAAGACGTGCGCGATGTCCTGGTAACCCGCGGCCGGGTCAAATTTGAATTTCTGCCCAAGGGGGCGAAAATCGGCACGGGATCGCAGCGGCGCGGCGCGCAGATCAAATCGTTCATGCCGGATGTCGAAATCGTGCCGCTGCGCGGCAACATCGACACGCGTCTGAAGAAGATCGAAACGGAAAACCTCACCGGCGTGGTTCTGGCCGCGGCGGGTCTCAAACGTCTGGGGTATGGAGAAGTCATCACGCAGTTTCTGCCGACGGAAATCATGCTGCCCGCGGTGGGGCAGGGGGCCCTGGGAGTGCAGGTGAGAAAAAGCGATGCGGCGCTGGCGGAGCTTTGCGCGCGGCTCAACCACAATACGACTGCGGCGGAAGTGACGGCGGAGCGCGCCTATCTGCAGGCGCTGGGCGGCGGCTGCCGCCTGCCGATTGCCGCATACGGCCTTATGGAAGGCAGGCGCCTGACGCTGGAAGGCCTGCTGGCCTCGCCCAACGGCGCAGAAGTGCTGCGCGACAAGGTTTGGGGCGAGCCGGGCGAGGCCGAAGCTCTGGGCCGGCGGCTGGCGGACATGATCCTGGAAAAAGGCGGCCGGCGCCTGCTGGAGTTGATGAATTGTTGATCCCGTGCTGAACGTTTATTCATTCGGCCTCTGCTGGGTTTGAAAGCCGTCGATCTGTAAAGCGTGATGAGGAAGGCTTTTCGGAAATTTCGCGTCTCGGGACGGATCGGGGACCACAGAGGCTTTCAAACTTTCTTGATTGAAAAAAAAATTAAAAAACCGGATTTGGCCGGATGTTTGCCGGGAGAATGCCGGGGGCAATAATGAGATAAAAATGACAACTGAAAAAACGAAACCAGGGAAAGTGTACATCATCGGCGCGGGGCCGGGGGATCCGGGGCTCATGACGATCAAGGCGGCCCGGTGCCTGGGGCTGGCCGACGTGGTGGTTTACGACAATCTGGTGAATGAAGAGCTTCTCGCCTATGCGCCGGCCGGCGCCCGCGTCATTTACGCGGGTAAAGAGGGCGGAAACCACACGCTGACGCAGGACAAAATCAACGAGCTCCTGGTCCGGGAGGCTCTGGACGGCTGTACGGTGGCGCGCCTGAAGGGCGGCGATCCCTTTATTTTCGGCCGCGGCGGCGAGGAAGCGGAAGCGCTGGCCGCCCGCGGCATTGACTTTGAAGTGATACCCGGCGTGACCTCCGCGATTGCGGTGCCGGCCTACGCGGGCATTCCGCTCACGCACCGGGGGGTCACCTCCACGGTGGCGTTCATCACCGGGCATGAAGATCCGACCAAGGAAAAAAGCGACATCGACTGGCAGGCGCTTGCGGGCATCGGAACGCTGGTATTTCTGATGGGCGTGAAGAATCTCGATCAGATCACCGGGGCGCTGATCTCCGGGGGCAAAACGCCGGAGACGCCCGCGGCCCTGATCCGGCGCGGCACAACGTCCGATCAGAAAGTCCTTTCCGGAACACTGTCCACGATCGCCGCACGCGCCGCAGAAAGCCGCTTTAAACCGCCCGCCATTCTGGTGGTGGGGAAGGTGGTCCGGCTGCGCGACACGCTGGGCTGGTTTGACACGAAGCCTCTGTTCGGCCTGGGCGTGGTGATCACGCGGCCCGAACGGCAGGCCGACGATCTGGCGAAGCTTCTTGCCGCAGAAGGCGCGCGGCCGATCGCGTTTCCGACCATCGCCATCGAACCGCCGTCCGACTGGAGCGAACTCGACCGGGCGCTGGCCGATCTGGACTCTTACCAGTGGCTCATCTTCACCAGCGCCAACGGCGTGCGCTTCTTTTTCGAACGCATGCAGCAAAAGGGCAAAGACGTGCGCGATCTCAAGGGCATCAAAATCTGCTGCATCGGTCCGGCCACGGCCCGGCAACTGGCGGACCGGGGCATCCGCGCGGATCTGGTGCCCGGGGAGTTTATCGCCGAAGGCATTTTGAAATCGTTTGCCGCCATGGATATTCAGGGAATGAACATCCTCATTCCGCGGGCGGAAAAAGCCCGCGATATTTTGCCCCGGACGCTCCAAGCGCAAGGCGCGAAGGTCACGGTGGCAACCGCTTACCGGACGGTGAATTCCGGCAGGAAAAAAGAAGAGCTGGCCGGGCGGCTTTCCGCGGGCGATGTGGACGTGATCACGTTTACGAGCTCCTCCACCGTGACGAATTTTTTTGAGATCATGGGGAAGGATTTTACGCTTCCGCCTTCCGTCCGTGTGGCCTGCATCGGCCCCGTGACGGCGGCTACGGCGAAGAAGGCGGGCCTGTCCGTCGACATCGCCCAGGAAGAATACACCATGGAAGGGCTGGTCGCGGCGCTTAGCCGCGCGATGCAGGAATCGGCGCCCGGGACGGGCGGGGGGACAGAAAGGAAAGAAGGATGATCGGGATCTCCAAACTATACTGCGGAGCGGTGGAGCCCTCCGACGTGCTGCGCTACAACCGGCACTCGGGACGGCTGCCGTCGCATCTGCTGCAATTTTCGGCGGACAAGAAACCGGTGGTGGTCTGGAACATGACGCGCCGCTGCAACCTCAAATGCATCCACTGCTATTCCAGCTCGGCCGACATCGACTATCCCGATGAGCTGACGACGGAAGAAGCCAAAAAAATGATCGAGGATCTGGCGGCGTTCGGATCGCCGGTCCTGCTGTTTTCCGGCGGCGAACCGCTGATGCGGGCGGATTTGCTCGAACTGGCCAGGTATGCGACGGACAAGGGCATGCGCGCGGTCATCTCCACCAACGGCACGCTTATTACCAGAGACATCGCCGCCGAACTCAAAAAAATCGGCCTTTCGTATGTCGGCGTCAGCCTCGACGGTTTGCAGCCGACGCACGACCGTTTCCGCGGCAGAAAAGGCGCGTTTGAAAAAGCCATCGAAGGCATCCGCAACTGCCGGGAAGCGGGCATCAAGGTGGGTCTGCGCTTCACCGTCAACCGCCACAACGTGGCCGATGTGCCGGCCATGTTCGACCTGCTCAGAAAAGAAAAGATCGAACGGATGTGCTTTTACCACCTGGTGTATTCCGGCCGCGGCTCGAAGCTCCGCGAAGAGGATCTGGCGCACGAGGAGTCCCGGCGGCTGCTCGATCTCATCGCCGACCGGACGAAGGCCATGTTCGACGACGGCCTGGCGCCCGAAATCCTCACGGTGGACAATCACGCCGACGGGCCTTACCTGTACCTGAAGATGAAGGAAAAGGACCCGGTGCGCGCGGCGGAAATTCTGGAGCTCCTGGAAATGAACGAGGGCAATTCCACCGGCGTCGGCATCGGCTGCGTGAGCTGGGACGGCGAAGTGTATCCCGATCAGTTCTGGCGCAACCGGCCGCTGGGCAATGTCCGGGAGCGGCCCTTCAGCGAAATCTGGACGGACGAAAAAAATGAATTTCTGATGAAGCTGAAGGAAAAAAAGAAACACGTCACCGGCCGCTGTGCGACGTGCGTGTGGCTTTCCGTGTGCGGCGGGAACTTTCGGGCGCGGGCCGAGTCGGCAGGCGACGTCTGGGGACCGGATCCCGCCTGCTATCTGACCGACGAAGAAATATCATCAAAGAAGGAGTAAAGTATGCAATTTCCTGAATACCGGGGACGCCGGTTGAGAAAAAACGACAACTTCCGCAGGCTGGTGCGCGAAACGCGCCTGAGCGTGGACGAGCTGGTTTATCCGCTTTTCGCCGTGCCGGGCAAGGATGTGAAAAAACCCATTTCGTCCATGCCGGGGCAGTTTCAGATGTCGGTGGACCACATCGCGAAGGAAGCGCGCGAGGCTTATGCGCTGGGCATCCCCGCGCTTCTGCTGTTCGGCATTCCGGACCGGAAGGATGAGCAGGGAACCGGGGCGTTTGCCAAAGACGGGATCGTCCAGCAGGCCGTGAAGCGCGTCAAGAACGAAGTGCCGGACATGCTGGTGATCACGGATGTCTGCCTGTGCGAATACACGAGCCACGGCCACTGCGGCATCATTGAAAAGGGCGACGTGTTGAACGACGCCACGCTCGAGGTGCTCGCGGAAACGGCGCTCTCGCAGGTGAAAGCCGGCGCGGACATGGTGGCGCCGTCGGCCATGATGGACGGACAAATCGCGGCCATCCGCGAGATCCTCGACGAAAATGCTCTGGAAAACATTCCGGTCATGGCCTATTCCGCAAAATACGCCTCCTCGTTTTACGGACCGTTTCGCGAGGCGGCCGAAAGCGCGCCGCAGTTCGGCGACCGCAAGGCCTATCAGATGGACCCGGCCAATTCCGACGAGGCCATCCGGGAAATCTCGCTCGACGTCAATGAAGGCGCGGACATCATCATGGTGAAGCCCGCGCTGCCGTACCTGGACATCATCTGCCGGGCCAAACAGGAATTCGATCTGCCGCTTGCCGCCTACAACGTGAGCGGCGAGTACGCGATCATCAAGGCCGCGGCGAAGCTGGGCTGGATCGACGAAGAAAAAGCCATGCTGGAGAGCGTCACGGCCATCAAACGCGCCGGCGCGGACATCATCATCACCTACTGGGCGAAAGATCTGGCGAAGGTGCTCGCGAAGTGAAAAGTGGAAAGCGAAAAGACGTGCGGAAATTCCCCCTCCCCCCGCCCCTCCCACAAGGGGAGGGGAGATCAGTCCTCCCTTGATGGGAGAGGGTTAGTGCGCAGGAAGCTCGGGGAGATTCCCCTCCCTTGAGGAGAGAGGGT
>DBPV01000060.1:0-2716 GCA_002304995.1 Syntrophaceae bacterium UBA1411 | reverse complement strand
ACACCCCTCCCTTGACGGGAGAACAAAAGCGTTTTTTTGTGTAGGGCGGACCTTCAGGTCCGCCTGGTGCGGGGTTAAAGCCCGGCAGCTACAGGTGAATGGTGATATGTGCCTCAAAATGTAGGACGAGCCTTGAGGGCCGCTATTGGCGGGGCTGAAGCCCCACCCTACGAGAAACAGAGGAGAGAAGGTTAGGGCGCAGNNCCCCTCCCTTGAGGAGAGAGGGTGCAGAAAGTTCCGAGAGACTCCCCTCCCTTGATGGGAGGGGCAGGGGGAGGGTGAAATCTTTTGAAAAAAGAAAAAACCAATCTGACCCGATTGGCAAAAAACCTCAGAGCCAATTCAACAAATGCGGAACGATTATTATGGCAGCACCTCAGATCCAGGCAGCTCGAAAGCACAAAGTTTCGCAGACAGCAACCGATCGGCGGTTACATTGTCGATTTTGTTTCATTTGAGGACAAATTGATTGTTGAACTGGACGGGAGCCGGCACGCGGAGCATCAGGAAAGTGACCGACAGCGCGATCAATGGTTGACCTCTCAAGGTTTCAGGGTGTTGCGTTTTTGGAATAATGAAATATTAGGAAATATAGAAGGAGTTTTGGAATCTATCATGGAAGAACTGTCACCCTCCCCCAACCCCTCCCCTCCAGGGAGGGGAGTCGCTGCAAGGATGATTGCCTGGGAAGTGACGCGCAGCTGCAATCTTGCCTGTGTTCACTGCCGGGCGGCCTCTCATCTCGGGCCCTATCCGGGAGAACTGTCTACAAAACAGTGCCTTTGCCTGATTGACGATATAGCAAACGCTTCCAGACCGGTCATCATTCTGACCGGCGGTGAGCCGCTGCTTAGGCCTGATATCTATGAAATTGCCGCTTACGGAACGCAGAAAGGACTGCGCATGGTCATGGCGACCAATGGCACGCTGGTGGACGAGTCAGTCGCGCGCAGAATGATTGAAAGCGGAATTCAGAGAGTGAGCATCAGTATCGACGGCAAGGATGCTCAGAGCCATGATGTGTTTCGAAACCAGCCCGGTGCCTTTGACGGTGCGATCAGGGGCATTGAAGCCATGAAATCCGTCGGGATGGAATTTCAGATTAATACCACTATTACGAACACGAATTTGCATCAGATCAAAGATATTTATTCCCTGGCTCTGAATATCGGAGCGGCTGCGCACCACATCTTTTTGCTGGTGCCCACGGGGCGCGGTAAGGATCTGGCCGAACAGGCCATTACGGCGGCTGATTATGAAAAAACACTGATGTGGTTTCATCAGGAAAGCCTGACATGTGAAATCCAGCTTAAGGCCACATGCGCGCCGCACTATTTCCGGATCATGCATCAGAACAAACCCAAGGGGGCCAAGCCGGTGAAAAAAGCAGGCGGCCACTTTCATGAATCCACAAGAGGATGCCTGGGCGGCATCGCGTTTTGCTTTATTTCGCATGTGGGCCAGGTGCAGCCCTGCGGCTACCTGGAGCTCGACTGCGGCAATGTGCGCAAGCAGTCCTTCGGTGAAATCTGGGAAACGTCCGAGGTGTTTAACAATCTCCGCGATTACGGCAAGTACACGGGCAAGTGCGGACGCTGCGAGTTCATCAAAGTCTGCGGCGGCTGCCGGGCCAGGGCCTACGAGGCCACCGGCGATTATCTCGCGGAAGAGCCGCTGTGTCTGTATGAACCGCGCCGTTGAGAATATTCGTTTGGCATCGTTTAACGGGATTCCGGCCTGCGCCGGAATGACGGAGTAAGAAGCGCGTGATGGATGAAATCGATAAAAAATTGCTGAATCTCCTGCAGAAGGAATTTCCACTCGCCGAGGAGCCTTTCCGGATTCTCGGCGAGCGCCTGGGGATCAGCGAGGAGGAAACCCTGGCCCGTGTGCAGAAGATGAAGGATTCGGGCGTTATCCGCCGCATCGGCGCGGTCTTCGACGGTCCCAAACTCGGCCGCGCCAGCACGCTTTGCGCCGCGCGCGTGCCGGAGGATAAAATCGAGCTCTTCGTCCGGACGGTCAACGCCTGCAAGGGCGTGACCCACAATTACCGGCGCGGCCATGAATACAACATCTGGTTTGCCGTGAGCGCTCCGTCCGACCACGACCTCGCGGCGTTTCTCTCCGACGTCGGAGAAAAAACCGGCGTGACGGATATTCTGGACATGCGCGCGGTGCGCGTGTTCAAGATCAACGCCTTGTTTGAAGTCTGAAAGCGGGCGGGGTTTGCGCACGCGCCGCTTCAATTCCAGCCGCCGCAGGCAAGACGGCGGGGAGAAGTCTTTTGATCAGCCGGCGGGGCTTCGTGACGAAGACGCTCCGGAAACGTTTTTAGTTTTTCCAAAATAAAAAAGGAGGAACGAAAAATGGACGCCAGGAACATGAACTTTGCAGCGATGCCGCAAACGGCGATTACCGTGATCACCAAGCCCGGCGATTTTTTTCAGTCCATGCCCAGAACGGGAGGATTTCTGGAGCCGCTTCTCTTCGCGGTGGTCATGGGCGTGGTTGCCGGAATTATTTACGCCGTCCTGAGCTTGTTGGGGCTGGGGCAGGCCGGACACGGCCCCGGAATGATGTCGGGCTTCGGCATGATTCTTTTCATGCCGATTGCCGCGGCCGTGGGAAGCTTCATCGGCGCCGCCATCCTGTTCGTCATCTGGAAGCTGATGGGCTCGCCGGAAAAATATGAAACCGCCTACCGCTGCTGCGC
>DBPV01000040.1 GCA_002304995.1 Syntrophaceae bacterium UBA1411 | reverse complement strand
GTACCAGGAATGAAAAGCGATTCGCTCTGCAGAGCGAATCGCTTTTTTTGTCTTGAGTTATTTCTGAGAAGTGGTATTGATGGCCAAACATTCGCATTAAACTTCAATTTGGAAATCATACGGGTATGTCCGGGGCGGCAGTTGCTTTTCCCCGCCGCCGGGCATGTCGACAATAAGCGATTTCAGTTCTTTGGGGAGACATCCGGCGATGAGATCCGAAAACAAGGAAGTTTCCATTAAAAGCTGGCCTGCCGACGACCGGCCCCGGGAAAAACTGCTTAAGCGCGGCGCCGCGGCGCTCAGCAACTCGGAGCTGCTGGCGATTCTCCTGCGCACGGGCGTGGCGGGAGAAAGCGCGGTCGGCCTGGCGCGCCGTATGCTGGAGAAGTTCGGGACGTTTCGCAACATGAGCCATACGGATCCGCGCGACTGGCGGGAATTCAAGGGACTCGGGCCGGCCAAGCTGGCCCAGATCCAGGCCGCGCTTGAGATCGGGCGGCGCTTCCGCGAGGATGAAGCCTTAAGCGTCCGGCACAAAATCGCCTGCGCGGGCGACGTGGTCGGATTTCTCATGCCGCAAATGCGGGATCTCAAGACGGAAGCCTTCCGCGTCGTTTACCTCAACAGCAACAACCGCATTCTGGCCGTCGAGGATGCGGCCAAAGGCACGGTGAACATGGCCATGCCGATCGTCCGCGAAATTCTCCATGCGGCGCTGCAGAAATATGCGGCGGCGCTCATCTGCGTCCACAACCATCCCAGCGCCAATACGACGCCGAGTCCGGAAGACAAGAAATTCACGAGCGAACTGGCAGCGGCGGGAAAACTCCTGGGCATTCGGGTCCTGGACCATATCATCGTGGGCGACGGCAGTTACTTCAGTTTCGCCGACGAGGGACTGATGCCCTGACAAAAGCCTATGCCTTCCAGAGAGCGGCGAGGAGACCGGCCGTTTCTTTGGCTGCGGATATGGGCTTCAGCGCCGTGTCGGCGATTCCGGAAACGACGCGGGTGATATTGTGGTCGATGCCGCCTTTAGCCCAGACGGATGCAGCAGGCGCGGTGATGTAGGCTGAAAAGGTGTGATGCATCGTTCCCGGTCTTTCGCCGATCAGGTGAACGATCCCTTTATGGCTTTGCGCGTCCGATGATTGGCCGAAGAGCGTTTCGCCGATCCGGTAACCGGCCCTAACCCGGCCGCCCCGGAGCACCAGGATTTCCGGAGCCGCACGCAGCTTTCCGGCCCGCAGATATTTTTCCAGCGCCGCAAGGTAAGGGGCCAGGTGTCCGGAATCCATGATGGCGTAAGCGTTGAGGCCGTCCGAGACGATGATCTGCACCTGGAGCGCCGGATTTCTTTTTTCCCGAAGAGCGAGGAGCGTACGCCGGGAGGCGTCGTCGAGCTCTTCGCCGGTTTGAGGATGAAGGATGTAGTCGGTTCTGTCTTGCGAACGCGTTTTCAGCGGCACCGCGTTGGGAAGGGAGGCGACAAAGGAAGGCGGAAGCTCCACCCAGATGGATTTCTTGGCGTCCGCATAGAGGTCGCGAATTTCGCGGTCCAGCCCCGGCGCCATTTTCCAGGGTCGGCCGTCGAATCCCTCCGCCAGATAAACGCCGCGGGCCCGGACTTCTTTCATTTTCCTTTGGCCTTCGCGCCGGATTTCCGCTTGCGGGCGCCGGTCGCCTTTCGCGCGACGGTACTGATGCCAGATCCACAGGGGCTGGCCGAAGTGCGAAGTGGGTTTTCCCGAAGCGTCGATGACGCCCAGCCGCTGGAAGAACCGCTCCATGGCATCGTTGACTTTGTAGCCGAACTTTTCCCGAAGACGCACATGGTCCTGGAAAGCGGTGGTCAGATAGCCCAGCATGGGATCGTTTTTTGTCGGGAGCGCCATGAGATAAGCCGGATTGGCCGGTATGATCCTGTCTTGGCACCAGTCCAGGTCGTCCAGGGAGATGTCCATGTGCAGCGTGGAACAGATGTCCAGGCCGATGGTGAGTCCGTGCAGCTTGCCCATGACGATGTCTTCAAGGCAGCAGCGCACGAGTTGTTCGCGGGTCCGAAAGACTTCCGGTCCGATGAAGCCGGCCACGTCGTTCACGTGAACCCACGGGGCGGCGGGCCGGCCCGCTTTGACCTGGGCCTCGGCGACTTTGCTCTTAAGCAGACGGGCGAAGCCGTACTTGCGCGCTTCGTGAATGACCATGTCGGTGTTCTGGCCGCTGCCGTTGGTGAAGTCCGCCCCCTGGCCGGTTTCAAAGTAAAAGCCATACTGCCCGGTGCGTCGGGCCGCGTAGGCGAGCATTTTGTCCAGAGTGATGTCGAATGTGGCGTTGGCCAGGTCGCTGCCGGCCAGGCTCTGAAACCAGACGCCGGTGGTTTGGGGATGCAGCTTTTCGACGGCCGCCTGGATGTCAATGTGCGCAAGCACGCTGTGGGGCAGGAGGTCTTCTACGCCGAACGTGCGGCGGATGTCGGCAAGCGCCGCTTCCAGGGCGGCGACGGAAGGTTCCAGGCTGCTCACCGGATTGGTGCCCAGCACAACGTCGCCGGTCGCGTAGGACCAGCCGGAAAAGATCTGCCAGATGACGTCGTCGGGGTGATCGGTGGGTGAATTGGGCTGAATGCGCGCGCTCAGATAGCCTTTGGCGCCGATTTTCGTGCCGGCCAGCGGATGAAAAATCCTGCTGCCCGCGGCGGTCAGCTCTTCGTCGGTCATGAGCTTTACGACGCAGCCGATGACGTCGCTGCACAGGCCCCCGAGGATCGGAGGAATGTCCGTCTCCGGCGCGGATAGTAAAAATGCCTTCAGTTCACCCAGCGTCATGGGGCTGGTCTTCCGGACGGCAGAGGGGGAAAGATTCCGGACCAGGCAGGCATAAAGGTCGTCCTCGAACAGCGGGTGGTTCAGGATGTCGCCCAGTTTTGTGTTGGCCAGGAGACGGCGCGCCCGGCTCCGCATGGCTTCATCGGCCGCGGCCACGCCGAGAATTTCATCTCCCTCCTTGAAGGCATTGGCCGCTCCAATGAGCTTCTGATACGCTGGACGGTCAAACCTGCCCAGGGTGCGGTTCATGAAGGCAAAAAGGTCTTCCCGGTCCGTCGTTTCCGCGAGAGCGGTCTGCAAAAAAGGCGGAAGCAGAGCCGAAACGGCCAGCGATCCTGCCAGAAAACCGCAAAATTCCCTCCGGCTCAAGTGCTCGCCGGTTTCAGGAGGGGTATCAGTGTCTTTCATGCGCGCCTTTCATGATGGGTACGTGTTTTCCCGTTTTCGATGATCATACATTTCCGACCGCTTTTCGAAGCTGATCATAACAGTGACGGCGAACTGAAATCAAGCCGCAATCGTTTTTTTTTACAGGCAAACGGACGGATTTTCTCCAGCCGGATTTCAGAAACAGCCGGCCGGAAAATGCGGGAGGACGAGGCAGGGTTCCATGTTTCGTTCAAGGCGCTTTGAACATTTCATTGAAAAAGTC
>DBPV01000044.1:129898-143527 GCA_002304995.1 Syntrophaceae bacterium UBA1411 | reverse complement strand
AAATTTCGCGCCCACAAACGGCGGATTTCCCAGGATGTAGCTTAGCTGCCAGGGAGGGACGACGGTTTTCCAATCGATTTGCAGGGCGTTGCCGCAGACGATCGTGCTGCTCACCCGCAGAGGGATGCGGACAAAATACAGGCCGAATTCCTCGGAGACCAGCAGGTTCATCTGATGGTCCATCAGCCAAAGCGCCACCTGGGCGATTTGTGCGGGAAACTCTTCGATTTCGATGCCGAAAAACTGATCGACGTTCAAATGCAGCAGGGAATGCACGTCCAGAAAGGACTGCTCGCTCGTTCGCGACGCGCGCAAAATTTCCAATTCCAGCAGGCGGAGTTCCCGATAGGCGATGACCAGAAAGTTTCCGCAGCCGCAGGCGGGATCGAGAAAATTCAGACTCCGCAGCTTTTTATGAAATTCGAACAGCTTGTTTTTGTTGTGTCGAATCTTTTCGAACTCTTCCCAAAGGGCGTCGAGAAAAAGCGGCTTGATCAGCTTGAGGATGTTTTCTTCGCTTGTGTAGTGCGCGCCCAGGTTGCGGCGGGCCTGCTTGTCCATGATGGATTGGAACAGCGAGCCGAAAATGGCGGGCGATATCCGGCTCCAGTTGAGCGAACAGCACTCCAGAAGCTCCTGGCGCATGGAAGCGTCAAAGGCCGCCGCGGGCAGCAACTCTTCAAAAAGCTTGCCGTTGACATAGGGAAAGGCGTTCAGATGTTCGTCGAGGTTTTTCAGGCGCTTTTCCTTCGGCGCGTTGAGAACCTGAAACAGCGTGCTCAGGTGATGACCCAGGTCGGCGCCGTCCTCGCCCGTGCGCTCCTCGATATAATCTTTGAACTGCTGCTTTTCAAAGATGCCTGTGTCTTCGGCAAAGAGACAAAACAGCAGGCGGACCAGGTAAAGCTCCAGCGGATGCCCGCTGTAGCCGACGTCCTTCATCCGGTCGTGCAGACGGCCCATTTGCAGGGCGGCTTTGATGTTGACCGGGTCCTGCTCCTGAATTTTATGCGTCTGGTATCCGGCGATAAAACCGAAAAGCCGCACGTTTTGATGCAGGTCTTTCAGGGCAAATTCATGCTGCTCCTTTTCCTCCAGGTCGTAGAGACGCACGCGGGCGAAGTCGGAAACGATGACATACTTGGGAAGATCGCGTTCCTTGAGTCCGGGAAAGTAACCGAGCGCTTGATCGTAAGCTTTGTCGAGGTTTTTGCCGCGCGACTTGTGCTCGACGATCAATACGCCCTTCCAGAAGAGGTCGATGTAGCCGTGCTGATCTCCGAGCTTTCTGACCGGTTCTTCAAAGCTGGCGATGCGCTTGCGGGTGATGCCGAATACGTTGAAAAAACCGTCCCAGAAGGTTTTGGCTTCCGCTTCTTCGGAGCATTCCCGTTCCCATTCCTTGGAAAAAGCCAAGGCGCGCGATTTGATTTCATTCCAGCTCAGCGGCATATCATCATCCGGTCATTCTTTTTATTCTGCAGGATAAACCGTTTGTGAAAACGCTACGGCCGTCAAACGATGGCTAAAGAGGGGACGTAGCCAATTTCATCTCTTTTGGTTTTACGGCAAACCTTCATGAAGGTTTATTGAAGCGGTCTTTATATACTGAAAAAGGTCTTTGAGTTCAATCCTTTTCCGCAAAAAAAAGAGGGGCTCGATGTCCGAGCCCCTCCGGAAGCAAAAAATGCCGGCGGTTAGAAAACCAGCACTTTAATGTCGGGAAATCCCATCAGCCTCATAATGAAGTAGTTGACCGCCGCCTCGCCGGGATCATCGGAGAAACAGACCAGTTCGGCGTAGCGGGGAACGCCCGCCTTGGCGATGATGTTCCAGATGTCCTTGGCCGGTTTCGGGCTGCCGTCGTCGTTTAAGAGGTCGGTGTAGGGAACATGAACCACCTTGCCCTCGACCGCCTGCGCCGGAACCGTTTTTCCCGAAGCGATGAACACCTTGGGATACAATCCCTTCGTGCTCTTCGGATCGGTGATGACGACCTTGCCGGGCGTCGCGCGGTACTCCACCGGCGGCACGGCCAGATCATGACGAACCTTCTTTGGCGCCACGATCGTCGCGTCTTTCTTTACCGCGTAGCCGCGTTTGGACCAGTACTCCATCGTGTCCATGAAAACGGATACTTTTTTCTGCCCCAGTTGTTCGAGCAGCAAGAACGCCAGGGCGGATTCCTTCGTAATGCCCGCGCCGGAAATGACCACGGCTTCATGCGCCGGATTCACGCCGGCGGGACCCAGGATCCGGGCCAGCGCCGCCGGATCTTTCAGATGGTTTCTGAAAGTGTCCGCGGAAATGTTCAGGGCAAACGGCACATGGCCCTGCGTGTAGGCGTCGGCGGAGCGCACGTCCACAATGCTGACATGGATGCTGCCGAGGCTGCGGGTTCTCTGGCCGCCCCACCACTGCAGCCAGTTCGTGTTTCTCATCAGGTACGGCGCGCTGTAGGTCCAGAAGGGGAGTTCCCTTTCATCGAACAGCCAGCCGAGCTGGGAGTCTGTAAAATGTTTGACTTTCGGATATTGGACGATGAACTTCAGGGCGAAGAACGGCACACTGCCGCCTATTCCGCCCCCTCAATGCGTGTACACCTGCTGCTCGCGGCGGATGCCCAGATAGTCGAGCATCCGCTGGATGTCTTCGCGCGACTTGTACGTCTTGTCGGCGTTGAAGAAATCGGTGAACGACAGCATGATCGCGAACGGGACGTGTCCGGGCCGGTCGTAGTTCAGGGCTTGCCCGAAATGCCAGACGGGGGGAAGGCCTTCCACGATGGCGTTGTTGACCCGGTCGCCCGTCGCCGTCAGGAATTCCGGCAGCCGGACTTTGATGTCTTCATTGAGCTTGGTAACCTTAAAGGTGCCGTCGTTGGGCAGAGGCGTAACCTCCTTGGTCACCGGCAATCCCTCTTCCTGCCACTTGGCGATGCCGCCGTCCAGAATGTAGAGATTCTTGACGGGGAAGCCGTGGTAGTAGAGGGAGTAGAAAAGACGGGTGGCCAGAAACTGCCCGCCCTGATCGTAAATGACGATCTTCTTTTTGGGACTGACTCCCCAGGACCGGTAGAGTTTGGTCATTTCGGGGATGGACATTTCCTGAAACGCGTAAGGACAATTTTCCGTGTCGGTGAAGTAGTCCACGCCGCCGCCGTAGGACAGATTCACGCCCTGGGACACGCTTTCTTCCTTGGTGAACGAAACGCTGACTGCGCCCGGGATGTGCTTGGCCGTGTAGTGCTGTGTCGCCGAAGCGTCCAGCACAAGAACATCCGGTTTCTTTAAATTTTTCTCGAGCCAGTCAACACTGACCAGATTCCCCTTGACTCCCTGGGCCGGCGCGGGCGCCGCGAAAAGCAGGCAGACCGCAAGAACCGCAAGGAGGAAGGGCTTCATGATTTTCAACATGATGATTCTCCTTTACCCTTATTGTTTTTTGTAAACCCTGAACGCTTTGTGATCATAGATCAGGGCCCTGTTTTGCTTGGAACCGTTTTTCGGGAAGTGCGCTTCGGTGAGGAAGCCTTCTTTGCTTTCAGTATGGCAGGGACCGCAGGTTCTGGTCCGCGCCGTCTTCTTGCGGATGTTGTGGACGGGCGACGCCCAGAAATTGGGCGCCTCGTCGTAGGCGTCCATAGAGATGCCGTTCGACGCGAAAGTATCGCGAACGGCGGGCGTCAGGCGCAGCGTCACGATTCTGTTCTTGTTCTGCGGATCGCGGCCCAGGAGCAGCGCCTGGGAAGGCGTCGCGCCTTTACCGATATGGCAGGCGGAGCACTGGTTGTAGCCGGTGGCAACGTGGCAGGCCTGACAGCTGGCTTTGCCCGCATGCTGGCCGTGAACTTTGGCGCTCGGAGCGGAAGCGTCCATTTTGTGGCAGTCCGTGCAGGCGGGTTTCCCCTTGACCTGGGCCTTGCCGGCTGCCGCCGCGCCGTCGCCGTGCAGTTCTTTGGCTTTGTGGCAGTCGAGGCATTTCATGCCTTTTTCAAAATGAATGTCCCGGACGCCGCTGTCCCGTCCCGTGTATTCCGCGAAGACCCGTCCGCCGTGGCAGGCGGCGCAGGTTTTTTCTTCATTTTTTTTCCGGAACCGATGGTTGGCGAAAAGTCCCTGTTTGACGCCGGAGACGGAAGGCGTTCGGACGTGGCAATCGCCGCAACTCGCGTGGCACGACCGGCAGGACTGTTCAAAAATCCTGGCGTCGAATTGTTCGGCCTGCGTCTTCGAGAAGCGCCGATGGATGCCGTTTCGCAAACCGGCTGTCGTGTAGTGCAGGGATTTTTGATAAGAGTCGCCGATCCCTTTGTGGCAGGGCAAACAGGATGCGATGTTTTCCGACGGCTTGGAAACCAGCCCCTTGTGGGCGTCGGCTTTATCGGCGGCCTGGGCGTTGCCCTTGTGGCATTCCGAACAGCTGCGTTTCAGATGAACGTCATTCGCCAGACTTTCGGGAGTGACCCAGAAACCTTTGTAAACCTCCGTGACCCGCGGAGGAGGACCGGCTCAACCGTGACCCCCTTCGCCTTTCGGCATGTTGTAATCGTCATCGCTGATCAGAGCCTTCAGCTTGTCCGCGCTGCCGTGGCAGTTCAGACAGGTATCCGCCGCAGAAGACGAAAACAGGATGACCGGGGAGAGGAAAGAAACCGAGAAAACAACCGAAACCGCAAGTACAACAAAAAAAACTTTACGCATAAACAACCTTCGGATTTTAACAAAACGGTCTTCAATCCATGGTAGAGGCGTCTTGCATGTCTTAAATGTCATATTCGCCGGGCGAAAGTCAAGCTGATTTTCCCGCATCCGATCGCCGGCGGCGCGCCGGCGCGCCGCGAGTTGCAGCGAATGTCACGGATTATTTGCCGATTCAGATTCGGAATACTCCTTGGAATTTTCTCCCCGGCTGTGATAATAAAATCACTTCGCGCTGAACCAACAGGCGATCCTGCAACTTCTGAAAAAACGCGGCGCCTCCGGCCGGAACTGCAGGAAGCTTCAGGAGCCGTTCCCAATGAAGCGCGCCGCAAAACATGGATGAAAACACATGAGCAAATACTGGAGTGAGACGGTTCGAAACATCAAGCCCTACGTTCCCGGGGAGCAGCCGAAAGACCGCAAATACATCAAACTCAACACCAACGAAAATCCCTATCCGCCGTCGCCCCGCGCCCTGGAAGCCATCCGGAAGGCGGCCGACGAAACCCTGCGGCTCTATCCCGATCCGTCGGGCGACGCGCTGCGCGACGCGCTGGCCGCGCGCTTCGGCCTTGCCCGGAACAAGGTGTTCATCGGCAACGGCTCCGACGAGCTTCTGGCGTTTTGCTTTCCCGCCTTCTTCGAGCCGGGAGGAAAGCCCATTGTCTTTGCCGAAATCACTTACAGCTTTTATCCGGTGTACGCGGACTTTTTCCGCACTCCCTACCGGCTGATTCCCGTGGACGACGGCTTCAATGTGCCGGTGGAAGGCTACTGCGGCGAAAACGGCGGCGTTCTCATCGCCAATCCCAACGCGCCCACGGGCAGGGGGCTGCCGCTGTCCGACATTGAAAGGATCCTGCGGCAAAACGAAAAAAGCGTGGTCATTCTCGACGAGGCTTACGTGGACTTCGGCGGCGAATCCGCCGCCGGTCTGATTGACCGCTATCCGAACTTGCTGGTGATCCGGACCCTGTCCAAATCCTATTCGCTGGCGGGACTGCGGGTGGGCTTTGCGCTGGGCGCGGCCGACCTTATCGAAGGCATCATCCGCGTCAAGGATTCGATCAATTCCTACACGGTGGACCGGCTCGCCCAGGCCGGCGCGCGCGAGGCCATTGCGGACGACGCTTATTTCCAGGAAACACGCGCCAGGATCATGAGGACGCGCGACCGCGTGACGCGGGAGCTGGAAAAGTCGGGATTTACCGTCATCCCCTCGCAGGCCAACTTCGTCTTTATCAGCCACAGCCGTTGCGCCGGGCGCGATTTGTTTCACAAGCTCCGCGAAAAGGGAATTCTCGTGCGCTATTTCGACAAACCGAAAATCGACAACTACCTGCGGGTGAGCATCGGAACGGACGAAGAGATGGACCGCTTTCTTGAAGCCGCCGCTGACCTCTGCCGGCGCGGAACATGAAAAAAAGCCCACCGGGCGGAAAGGGACGAAGCATGAAATCCAAAACCTTTTTATTGATGCTTTTCGTTTTGCTCTTTGCCCTCTATGCTGCGCCGGCGACGCGCGCGCAGGAACCAGGCGATCTCCAGAAACGGATTTCCGGCAACTGGACGCTGGTTTCCATCTACAACGAGTGGCCCGACGGCCGGAAACTCGAACAGTTCGGTGCACAGCCGCAGGGATTCATGATCCTGACGCCCGACGGCCGCTTCTCCATTTTCTTCGCGAAAGCCGACCTGCCCAAGTTTGCGGCCGGCAACCGTCTTGAAGGGACGATCGACGAGTCCCTGGCCGTCGCCCGCGGGACGCTCGCGTATTTCGGACGGTACCGGGTGGAAAACGACCAGGAGGGCGTGGTGGAACTTCTGGTGGAGGGATGCACCTTTCCCAACTGGAACGGCCGGAAACACAAGCGGCTGATGTCCCCAAGCGGCGACAGCCTGCGGGTCGTCACGCCGGCCTCCGGCATCGGCGGAACCAGCCATATCGTCTGGAGACGGGCCAGATAAGTTTGTCGTCCTTCGGGCGGCAATGCTTCTTGTATAAATCTTTTGCTGTGCTTCTGCATTCCAACCCGGCGATTTTTTCGGAAAAAAAGCGATCGGCATTGCCCTCTTGTTTTTTTTGTGTTTGCGATAAAATTATGCCGAAAGTTGCTGTAAAAAATCGGATTGGTTGAAGATCGGAGCACCCTCTTTTTGAAACCCCAAAGCGCGTTTGTGGCAATAAGCGGCATTTCTCCCCTGAAATTCGCTTCATCGCGGCAAAGGCATCCCAGCGGGAGCAATGCATGTCTCTGCAACACCTCTTGACCCGTCTGATCTTGTTGTGTGTCTGTCCGCTGATTCTCCTGTCCATTTTTCTGGCGGCCTTAAGCGTCCTTTCCAGACAGGACCAGCGCAATAGCGAAGCCGCCAATCTGGCGAAGAACTTTGCCGTCGCCGTCGATCAGCACTTGCAGGCGCGGATCAGCGCCCTGCACATGCTGGCCGAATCGTCGCTGGTGGATGATCTCGCCAAATGGAAGGATTTTTACCGGGAGGCGCAGGGGTTTCGCCAGGGGTTCGGAAGCCACGTGATTCTCGCCGATCCGCAGATGCGCATGCTGGTCAACACGCGCGCGCCTTTCGGCGCCCGTTTGCCTTCGCTGCCGTCTTCGAAGGGACGCGCCGCGGCGCCGACGGCGCTGGAAACCGGCAGGCCCGCCGTGGGCGACATCGTTATCGGACCGGTGGCCAGGGAGCCGCTGGTGGCCATTGCCGTGCCGGCGGTCCGCGAAGGAAAAGTGGTTTACCTCCTGCTCACCACCATGGAAACCCGCCAGTTTCAGTCGCGCCTGGAGCAGGTTTCTCTTCCCGCCGGCTGGTCGCTTTCCCTGCTGGACGGCAATGCCGCGGCGATTGCCGGCCGCATCCCGCCGGGAATCAACACGAAGACGGATGTCGACGCCTCCGGCCGCTTTGTTGTAAAATCAAATTTATCCTCCTGGTCCGTGGTTGTCGAAATCCCGCGCAGCCTCTATCGTCAGTCGCTGATTGAAGCGGCCGCAGCCCTGGCCGTCGTCATCTTCTGCGCCGCTCTGATCAGCCTGCTGGGGGGCCTGCTGGTCAGCCGCCGCCTGGCGAAAGCCGTTAAGTCCCTCGCGGAACCGTCCACAGCGGGAACCCCGCTTCCGGATATAGCGGAAATTGCCGCCGCGCGCCGTCTCCTCGATGATGCCGCGGAAAAACAAAAAAGCGCCGGCGCCCGGCTGAAGGAAAGCGAGGAGCGTTACCGGTCCTTCTTTACATACAGCAACGACGCCGTGTTGTTGACGGCCCCGGACGGACGCATCCTNNCTGCTCACCGCTCCGGATGGCAGAATTTTCCGGGCCAATCCGGAAGCCTGCCGTATTTTCGGCCGCACCGAGGACGAAATCTGCGCGCTGGGCCGGGCGGGGCTGGTCGATCCGTCCGATCCCCGTGTTGGTCCGGCTTTTGAAGAACGCGACCGCACCGGCCGTTTCAAGGGTGAGTTGAACATGCTCCGGCGCGACGGGACCTCCTTCCCCGCTGAAATTTCGTCGGCTGTTTTTGCCGACCAGGACGGCAATCTCAGAACGAGTGTGATCATCCGGGATATGACGGAACACCGGCAAGCCCTGGAGAAGCTTGCCAAAAGCGAAGAGCGGATCCGGTTTGCCCTGGAAACCAGCCGGATCGGGGCCTGGGATCTCGACCTGGTCGATCATACGGCGCTGCGCACGCCCTTGCATGACCGGATCTTCGGTTATGCCGATCTGCTTCCCGAGTGGACCTATGAAAGGTTTCTGGATCATGTGCACCCGGAGGACCGCAAGCGCGTGGATGACGCCTTCCAGCACGCGGTCGCGACCGGACAGGATTGGGAGTTCGTGTGCAGGATTTTCCGGAAAGACGGCCAGGTGCGATGGATCTGGGCGGCGGGAAGGCACTCCCTGGATGACGCGGGCGCATTGCGCAGGATGGCCGGCATTGTTCAGGACATCACCGACAAGAAACAGGCGGAGGAGGAAATTCTCCGCCTGAACGATCGCCTCCGGTATCTCATCGAGGTGATCCAGCGGCTTTCCTCTACCCAGTCGCTGGAGGAAATCGCTGAAGCTGTCCGCACGGGGGCGCGGCGGCTGGTCGGCGCGGACGGGGCGACTTTCATCCTGCGCGACAACGGCGAGTGCCTGTACATGGATGAAGACGCGATCACGCCTCTTTGGAAGGGACGCCGCTTTCCGCTTGCGCACTGCATCAGCGGCTGGGCGATGCTGCACCGCGAAACGGTGATCATCGAGGATATTTTTCAGGATGACCGGATTCCCCACGATCTGTATGAAAAGACATTTGTTAAAAGCGTAACCATCGTTCCTGTTCGCTTCGCAGATCCGTACGGTGCCATCGGCCTTTACTGGGGCAGGAAGACACGGCCCGGCGACGATGAACTGCTGCTCATCCGAACGCTGGCGAACGCGACGTCCATCGCGATGGAAAACGTCCGGGCCTACCGGGAACTGGAAATGCGGGTCCGGGAGCGGACCGCCGAACTGGCCGAGGCCAATCTCCGGCTTCAGGAGCTGGACCGTCTCAAGTCGATGTTCATCGCCTCGATGAGCCATGAACTGCGCACGCCTTTGAATTCGATCATCGGCTTTACGGGAATCATCCTGATGGGGATGTCGGGCGAGATTTCACCCGTCCAGAGAAAGCAGTTCGGCATGGTCAGAAACAGCGCCAAACATCTGCTGGATCTGATCAACGACGTCATTGACGTCAGCAAGATCGAGGCGGGGAAGACGGAATTGATCATTGAACCCTTCGATCTGGCCGAGCTGGCCCTCGACGTTAAAGACTCCTTTGCCGTCGCCGCTGCGGACAAAGGGCTCTGTCTGGAATGGAGCGCGGACGGAAAAGCGGACGTGTCCAGCGACCGGCGCCGGGTGCGGCAGATTCTGATGAATCTGGTCGGCAACGCCGTCAAGTTTACGGAAAAGGGAACGGTGGAGATTGCGCTTTTGAAAGCCGCCGGGGGATTTCGGATGTCGGTTCGCGACACGGGCGTCGGCGTGGAGCCCTCCGACATGGAAAAACTCTTTCAGGCCTTCAGCCGGATCCACATCCAGGGGCGGCCCGTTGTTGAAGGCACGGGGCTCGGGCTTTACCTCTCGCGGCGGATTGCCCAGCTGCTGGGAGGCGAAATAACGGCGGAAAGCGAGCCGGGCCAAGGAAGCCGGTTCACCCTTTTTCTGCCGCAGCACTATCCGGGAGTCAAGACATGAAAAAAATTCTGGTGGTCGAGGATAATGAGCAGAACCGCTATCTCATGGAGTACATGCTGAAAGTGAACGGATATGCCGTGATGATGGCATCAAGCGGCGAGCAAGCCATTGTTCTGGCCAAAAGCGAAAAGCCGGATCTGATTTTAATGGATATCCAGCTTCCTGATCTGGACGGGCTGGAGGTCACCCGCCGGATCAGGGCCGCCGAGGCGGACAAAAGAATCCCCATCGTCGCAGTGACCTCCTTTGCCATGACCGGAGACCGGGAAAAGGCCCTGGCGGCCGGCTGCGACGGTTATATCGAAAAGCCGATCGATCCGGAAAACTTTCTTTCCAGCATCGCCGGGTACCTCTGAAGCCGATCCGCCGGAGATTGCGCGGACAGGAAGGAGCCGTTATGACAAGAGTTCTGATCGTGGATGACCTGGCTGAAAACCGCTGCTTGCTGGAAAACCTTCTGGAAGGCGCGGGATACGGCGCCGTGTCTGCCGAAAACGGCAGGGAAGCGCTGGCGCGGCTTCAGGAAGGGGGAGTGGAGCTGATCGTTTCGGGCATCCTGATGCCGGTCATGGACGGCTTTCAACTCTGCCGCGAATGCAAAACCCGTTCTGAATGGCGCGACATTCCCTTCATCTTCTATACGGCGACCTACACGGAGAAAAAAGACGAGACGTTCGCGCTGGCCCTGGGCGCCGACCGGTTTGTCGTCAAGCCGCAGGATCCGGAGCGGCTTTTGGAAATCGTGAAAGAAACGCTGGCCGCGGCGCCTGTCGCCGCGGCCAGGGATCCTGCGCCGGATATGACGGCTTACCTTGCCATGCACAATGAGCGGCTGGTGGAAAAACTGGAAAAGAAAGTGGCCGACCTGGCCCGGCTGAATCGGGCGCTTGGCGAAAGCGAAAAGAAGTATCGACTGCTCGCGGACAACGTGGAGGACGTTATTTTCGTCCTGGATTTGCATTTGAACTACATCTATATCAGCCCCTCCGTCAAGACGCTGCGCGGATACGAGCCGGCGGAGGTGATGTCGCGGCCGGCTTCCGTGACGGTTACGCCCGCTTCCTGGGAGCTGGCGATGAAGACCCTTGAAGAAGCAAAGAAACTGGAGGAAGCCGGCGAGGGCCTGCTGCGCAGGTCCTGGATCCTTGAACTGGAAGTCGTGCGCAAGGACGGAAGCACGGTCTGGACTGAGATGCGGCTCTCCTTTCTCCGGGATGAAAACAGCCAACCGGCGGGCATTCTGGGCGTGACCCGCGACATTACGGCGCGCCGGCAGTCGGAGCAGGCTCTGGCGTCGAGTTTGAAAAATGTGCGCAAAGCCCTGGCGGGAACCGTTCAGGCGATCGCCATGGTGGTCGAGGCGAGGGACCCCTACACGGCAGGCCATCAGAGACGCGTGGCGCATCTGGCCGTCGCCGTCGCCGGCGAAATGGGAATGGATCCCGATCGGATCGAAGGCCTCGGAATGGCGGCCATGATTCACGACATCGGCAAGATTTCCATTCCCGCCGAAATTTTGTCCAAGCCGACAAAGCTCACGGCCACGGAGTTCGAGTTGATCAAGGTGCATCCCCGGACCGGCTACGACATTCTCCGGGAGATCGAATTTCCCTGGCCGATTGCCCGGATCGTTTTCGAGCATCATGAACGGATGGACGGCGCCGGTTATCCCCGGGGAGTAACGGGGGCGGAGATCCTGCCGGAATCGAGGATTCTGGCCATTGCCGACGTCATCGAGGCCATTGCGTCCAACCGGCCTTACCGACCCGCGCTTGGTGTGGAGGCAGCGCTGGAAGAAATTATCCGGGGCAGAGGCGCCGCCTATGATCCGCAAGCCGTCGATGCCTGCCTGCGCTTATTTCGGGAAAAGGGCTATCATCTGGAAAAAGCATGACAGCCGGAAACATTCCCTTCGCGCCGCTGTGTCGTTTTCCGGCTGCGGCAAACCGGCGGGGCCTGGTCTCGATCCACAGTTGCGTTGCCGGCGTTTGGCCTTGTGATGACGAATTGTGGTGGCAATTCGCTCGCAGATTGTCTATATAAACAAATCTCATTTCTGTAAGCGAGGAGCGACTGCGCCATGATGAAATTCGACCTGCGTCCGTCCGGAATCGACTTTTTTTTCCACCCGCGATCCATTGCCGTTATCGGCGCGTCCGCGAACCTGACCAAGTTAAGCGGCCGCCCGCTCGATGCTTTGCTCAGACATAAATATCCGGGAGCGATTTATCCCGTCAATCCCCGCTATACGGACATCGCGGGGCTTGTCTGCTATCCGTCAATCGGCGATATTCCCGAACCCGTCGATCTGGCCATTGTTTCCGTGCCCATCGAGGGGACGCTCGACGCGCTTCGCGCGTGCGCCGCGGCCGGCGTGAAAGCAGCCGTCGTCTTCACGTCGGGATTTGCCGAAACAGGCGAAACGGGCCGGGCCCTGCAGGACCGGATCGCCGACATCGCCCGGCAAAGCGGCCTGCGCGTTTTGGGGCCGAACTGTCTGGGGCTGATTTACTATCCTCAAACGGTCATGGCTTCTTTTTCGGACATCATGTTCGTCGACCGCAGAAACGCCGGCAAACTGGCCTTCATCACGCAAAGCGGCGCGTTCGGCGAAAAGACTTTTATCCAGGCTTCCCAGGACGGCGTCGGCATGAATGCGTTCATCAGCGTGGGCAACGAGGCGGATTTGCAGTTTGCGGATTTCATCGCCCATCTGGTCGCTGACGAGAACATCGATCTCGTCGGCGTCTATCTCGAAGGCGCAAAGGACGGCCTGAAATTCCGCCGGGCGGCCGAGGCCGCGCTGGTCGCGGGAAAGCCGGTGCTGATCAAGAAAGTCGGCCGGACGGCGGCCGGCACGCGGGCGGCCCAGTCCCACACGGGATCGCTGGCCGGCAACGACCGGATTTACGACGCCTTCTTCCGCCAGACGGGCATTCTCCGCATTGACGAGCTGCGGGATCTGACGTCCTTTGCGCAGGTCTTCCAGAGCGGCCGGGCGCCGCAGGGAAGAAACGTCGCCATTCTGACCGATTCCGGCGGACCGGGGGTGGAGATGGCCGACCGCTGCGAGGAGTTCGGCCTTGCGGTTCCGGAGCTCTCGGAGGCCAGCCGCAGGGCGATTTCTGCCGCCATTCCTTCCTACGGCTCCGCGCGCAATCCGATCGACATGACCGCCGCCATCATGACCGACGACGCCCTGTATACGAAATGCCTCCGGGCGATTTTTGCCGATGACGCCATCGATGTGGTCTTTGCGCCGGGGGTTTTCATGAGCTATGTTTCGCCGCACCTGCTCGATGAAACCCTCGACATTTATTTCGCGTCCGACAAGCCGCTGGTGCTTTGCCCCGTCTGGGCGGACAGTTCGCCCGAATCGCAGGCCATGGTGGAGCGCGTCCGGAAAGCGGGCATTCCGATGATTCCGGAAGCCTCCGACGCCGCCCGCGCCGTGGCCGCCTGGGTCCGCTGGACCGAAAAGAGAAAAGCGTTTACGGCGCCGGTCGGTCCCGGGCCGGCCGTGCCCGCGTCCGCCGCCCAAAAGACAAAAAAGATTCTGCAAAAACAGGGGGCGCTCACCGAAGCCGACAGCAAAAAGGTTCTGGCCGCCTACGGCATCCCCGTGACGAAAGAAGAACCGGCCGCTTCGGCCGCCGCCGCGGTGGCGGCGGCCCGCCTT
>DBPV01000044.1:128958-129840 GCA_002304995.1 Syntrophaceae bacterium UBA1411 | reverse complement strand
TGTTCCGATGCCGCGGTGCGCCGGGCGTTTGCGGAAATTATGAAAAGCGCCCGGGCGTACGCTCCCCGGGCCGCCCTTGACGGCGTCCTCGTTCAGGAGATGCTGGAGCCGGGCGTGGAAGCGATTGTCGGCATCACGCGCGATCCGGTTTTCGGTCCTGCCGTGATGTTCGGCCTGGGCGGAATTCTGGTCGAAGTGCTGCAAGACGTCTCTTTCCGCGTGGCGCCGCTTTCGCGAGCCGACGCCGCGGAAATGATCCGCGAAGTGAAAGGCGCGCGCCTTTTGTCGGGGGTGCGGGGGCGGGCNNGCTGCGGATTTGAAGGCGCTCTCCGACGTTATTTTGAAGGTTTCGCAACTCGCGCTTGATTATGCGGACGTAATCGAAGAGCTCGACATCAATCCGCTTGTCGTTTATCCGAAAGGCGTGCGCGTCGCGGACGCCCTGATCGTCAAAAGATAGCCTTTTCCTTTGCTCCTCAGACAAAAACCGGCGGGTGCGTTTTCCCCGCCGGTTTTCCGGCCAAGATTTTCTTGACAGACACGACCGTGTTTCCTATGCTTGCCCCCGCAAAACGGGAGTTTCCGCATTCAGCAGGGAAAGCCCGCGCCTTGCCGCAGATAAAGCGTTAAAACGATAAACAAAAGGATTCAACCATGCCCATCACGGAAATTCTCGCGCGTAACGCCGCCCTGTACGGCGATGAAATCAGCCTCGTCGAAATCAATCCCGACATCAAGGAAACTCCGGCCANNGAAAAACGCTACCGGCGGGAAATGACGTGGCGCGAGTTTGACGACAAGGCCAACCGCCTGGCCAACTTTCTTCTGGGCCGGGGACTGGTCAAGGGGCACAAGGTCGGCATTCTGCTGATGAACTGCCTG
>DBPV01000044.1:79942-128886 GCA_002304995.1 Syntrophaceae bacterium UBA1411 | reverse complement strand
CCGGACGGGTGGCCGCGATCGGCGGGCAGATTCCCAACGTGAAAATCCGTCTTTTTGTCGGCCAGGGCTGTCCCGCGTTTGCCGAAAGCTACTATGCGCTCACCGCCTGCTGTTCCTCCGCCGCGCCGAAAATTCCGCTTGCCGACGATGACGACGCCGCTATTTATTTTTCGTCCGGCACCACCGGTTTTCCGAAGGCGATTCTCCACGGGCACAGCGCCCTGATGCTGGCCTGCGAATGCGAGATGAACCACCACCGCCAGACGCGGACGGACAACTTTCTGTGCATTCCGCCCCTGTACCACACCGGCGCGAAGATGCACTGGTTCGGCAGCCTCCTTTCCGCAAGCCGGGCCGTCCTGCTGCGCGGCGTGAGGCCCGAGTGGATCATCCGGGCGGTGTCCGAGGAGGGCATCACCAACGTCTGGCTTCTGGTGCCGTGGGCGCAGGACATTCTGGACAGCATCGAACGCGGCGACATCCGGCTCGAAAATTACACCCTCGGCCAGTGGAAACTGATGCACATCGGCGCTCAGCCGGTTCCCCCCAGCCTGATCAAGCGCTGGAAGCGGCATTTTCCGAACCACGACTACGATACCAACTACGGCCTTTCGGAATCGATCGGGCCCGGCTGTGTTCACCTCGGCATTGAAAACATCTCCAAGGTGGGCGCGATCGGCAAGGCCGGATACAAGTGGGAGGTCCGGATTGTGGATGAAGGCGGCGTTCCCGTAAAGCCCGGCGCAGTCGGCGAGCTGTGCGTCCGGGGCGCGGGCGTGATGAAGCGCTACTACAACAATCCCCAGGCCACCGCCGAGGTCCTCAAAGACGGCTGGCTTTACACGGGCGACATGGCGCGTACGGACGAGGACGGCTTCATCTATCTCGTGGACCGCAAAAAGGACGTCATCATCACGGGCGGCGAGAACATCTATCCGGTGCAGATCGAGGATTTTCTGCGCACGCACGACGCCGTCAAGGATGCGGCCGTGATCGGCCTTCCCGACCATCGTCTGGGCGAAATTACCGCGGCGATCATCGACCTCAAACCCGGCTTTTCGGCGACGCCGGACGACATCGTCCGATTCTGCGCCGCGCTGCCGCGCTACAAGCGCCCGCATAAAATCTTTTTCGACGCGGTGCCCCGCAATCCCACCGGGAAAATTGAAAAGCCGAAACTGCGCGAAAAGTATATCGGCAAGGGCAGCCTGGTGGCGATGGAAACGGAAAGCTGACGCGCCCTCCGGCCTGCGGCCGGAGATTTAACTTGATAAAATAACCGCACAATTGTACAAAAGAGGCGACAAAAACGACCTCCCGATGCAGGATGTAACGGGAATAACGGAGAATACGGCTTTAACGCGATGATCCCAGTTTTTTTAAGGAGAAACGTATGATTGCATATCAGCTTTCCGTGAAAGCGGACAACAAACCGGGTCAGCTGGCCGGCGTGACGGGCGTTCTGGCCAAGGCCGACATCAGCATCCGGGCGACCACCATTTCGACGTTCGGCACCTCCGGCGTGATCAACTTCATCGTTGACGATCCGAAGCGGGCGGAAAAGACGCTCGCCAAAGCGGGGATGACCGTTCAGCTGAAAAATGTTCTGGCGGTGTTGATTCCCGACCGGCCCGGCGGCCTCGACAAGCTGATGCAGCTGCTCTACCGGGAAGGCATCAACATCAACAACGCCTACGGGTTTGTCCTGGAATGTTCGGAAAAGGCCGTTTTTGTCGTGGACGTGGATCAAATTGAAAAAACGGAAAAGCTCGTGGAAAAGAATGGATTCAAGACGCTGGACACGGAAGCGCTGTCGGCCATCGAGCCGTTCCACTACATGAAGTATTGATGAGGAAAAGATTATGGCACATGAGGATAAAGGAAAGTATTTCAAGAAACATCCCGAAGGCACCCAGGTGAGCGAAACGCTCCGGCAGGCGGTCCTGAAACAGACCAAAGACAACAACATTTCCTGCAAGGCGGCGGAAAAGATTTCGCGCGACGGCGGCGCGCCGATGAGCGACGTCGGCACGGCCATCGACATGCTCAACATCAACATCGCGCACTGCCAGCTCGGCCTTTTCGGCTACGATGCAAAATCGAAGGCGGTGGTCCCCGCGGAATCCGTTTCTCCACAGCTGGAAGCGGACATCCGGGCCGCCCTGGTCGGCAACCGTCTGCCCTGCGCAGCGGCCTGGAAAATTGCAGAGCATTCGAACCTCAAGCGGATGGATGTCTGCGCCGCCTGTGAAGCGCTGAAAATCAAAGTCAAGCCCTGCCAGCTCGGCGCTTTTTGATGAAAAACACTCCGGAAGGGCCGGCGGCGGCCGAGACGGGCCTTTGGCGCGGGTGCGGCCGGCCCCTGCGGTTTACCCTATAGAAGGATGGCCGTTATGATTCTCGACTGGCCGAAGATGTACAAGGAAAAACTGACCGACGCGCACACCGCGCTTGCAAAAATCCGGCGCGGCGCGCGGATCTTCATCGCGTCCGCCTGCGGCGAGCCGCAGTTGCTGGTCCAGACGCTGCTGGACATGGCGCGCATGTTCGCCGACGTGGAAATCATCCACTTTCTCGATCTCGGGCTGACCGATTACACGTCGGACATTTACACCGCGCATTTCCGCCACAACGCGCTTTTCATCGGGGAGAACGCCCGCGCGGCGATTCAGGCGGGCCGCGCCGACTATACGCCCATCTTCCTGTCGGAAGTGCCCCTGCTGATGCAGCGCGGCTCCATGCCCATCGATGTCGCGCTGATCACCGTGTCTCCGCCGGACATGAACGGCTACGTCAGTCTGGGGATTTCCGTGGACATTACCAAGACGGCGGCGCAGACGGCGAGCTACGTGGTGGCCGAGGTCAACACGAACATGCCCCGGACGCTGGGCGACAGTTTTATGCATGTGAGCGAGATTTCCGCGTTCGTGGAAAACAACGCGCCGCTTCTGGAGTTCGTGCAGAAATCGCCGGACAACATCGCCCAGTCCATCGGGCAGCTCATCGCCGACCTGATCGACAACGAATCGACGATTCAGACCGGCGTGGGGAAAATTCCCAATTCCGTCTTTCCCTATCTGAAAAACAAGAAGGACCTGGGCGTGCACACGGAAACCTTCAACGACGGCCTGATCGATCTGATCGAGAGCGGCGTGGTGACCTGCCGGAAAAAATCGCTGCATCCGGGCAAGGTGGTGGCCTCCTTCTGCATGGGCACGCGGCGCCTCTACGAGTATATCAACAACAACCCGCTGTTCGAATTTCGCCCCTGCCAGTACGTGAACGATCCCTACATCATCGCGCAGAACGACCGGATGGTGTCCATCAATTCCGCGCTGACCGTGGATCTGACGGGGCAGGTCTGTTCCGATTCGCTGGGCTTTGAGTTTTACAGCGGCATCGGCGGGCAGGTCGATTTCGTGCGCGGGTCGGCCATGTCGAAGCGCGGCAAGTCGATCATGGTGCTGCCCTCCACGACGGAGGACGGCAGCATTTCCCGCATCGTGCCCTATTTGTCGCCCGGCAGCGGCGTGGTCGTCACCCGCGGCGACATTCATTACGTGGTGACGGAATACGGCATCGCCTACGTGCACGGCAAATCCATCCGCGACCGGGCCATGATGCTCATCAACATCGCGCACCCCAAGTTCCGCGACGAACTTTTGGAGGCGGCCAAGCGCCAGGGTTACATTTACCGCGATCAGACCCTGCCGGTGGTGCTGTATCCGAAGGAATACGAAATCAACTGGGTGGACAAGAAGAGCACGACGCTGTTTTTCCGTCCGGTGCGGGCCACCGACGAACGCGCCATTCAGGATTTGATTTACGATCTGCCCGAGCAGGACGTCTACACCCGCTTCTTCCACAACCTGAAGTCCTTTTCCCATAAAGTCGCCATGCCGCTGGCGGCCATCGACTACAACGACAAAATGGCCATTGCCGCGGTGATCGGCAAGGAGGAGCCGGAGAGCCGCGAAAAGATCGTGGCGATCGGGCATTACGTGAACGATCCGAAAACCCGCTACGCCGAAGTGGCCTTTACCACGCACCAGGACTGGCAGAACCGGGGCATCGGGACATTTCTCCTGCAGTACCTGATCCGCATTGCGAAAGGAAAGAACATTACGGGATTCACGGCGGACGTCCTGTCGCGCAACCATCCGATGATGCGCGTGTTCTCCAAGTCCGGCTATCCGATGACGACGCACCTGGACATGGGGGTTTACGAACTGAAAATCGATTTCACCGACGCAGCAGAAACCAACTGATGTTCGGCCGGTCCTGAACAGAAACCGGCGGGAGGTCGCGATGGAAACCAGAAGAAACTTTATCATCAAGAGCGCCATCCTGTGCGCCGTGCTCAGTTGGCCGCTTTCCGCCGCAACCGCGCGGGCGGCCGCCCGGGAATTCAAGACCCGGAGCCCGCAGCGCGCGCTGGTGGTGTGCTACAGCCAGTCCGGGTTCACGGACCGCTACGGCCGGCTGATCGGCTGCACCCTCAGGGATCGGGGGCTGGCGGTTGATCTGGCCGACATGCGGCATTTCGATAAAAAGCGCATGGCCGACTATGACCTGATCTGGATCGGTTCGCCGGTTTTTTACTACGACATTCCGCAAAACGTCAGCGACTGGCTGGCCGGTATTCCCGCGATTCCGGGGGTCCCCGTCGCCGCTTTCGTGTCGTTCGGCGGGCCGGAAGGCAATCAGCATAACGCGCTGTGCCATGTGCTGCATCTGCTGGCGGAAAAAGGCGGCGTGCCCGCGGGAATGGAGGCCTTTCGCAGCATTCCGTCCTATCCCACGCCGGCGTGGGACAGCGAAAATCAGCGGTCGGGCGAGCATCTGCCCGATCAGGCGACGTACAACGCGGTGCGCCGCTTCGCCACCAAAACACTGGACCGGATTCAGCAGGGAACGCCGATCTCCTATGCTTCGGAAATCGAACTGAGGGAACTGGCGCGGATGCTGCCTTTGGTCTGGCTCAACAAGAAGGCGATCAGCGCGCACACGGTGGATAAGGCCAAATGTATTTTGTGCGGCGCCTGCGTGAAGAAGTGCCCGGTGGACGCCATCCATCCGGAAAAGCAGCGGGTGGACCGGGACCGGTGCCTGGCCTGCTTCGGCTGCCTCAACAACTGTCCGGCCGGCGCCGTCGTCATCTCGTACCGCGGCCAGCCCCTTTACGGTTTCCCCGAATACCTCAGACGCCGTAAAATCGCCATCCTGGAGCCGCCGGAGTTCGGCCATTGCGCGCTGTGACGGTCCGTCGGGAGGCCGCCCGCCGCGCGCGAGAAAATAAAGTGAGGAAGGACCCATTCCGCTGGAAGTGCTGATCATTGCCCTCTTGCTTTTGCTCAACGGCGTTTTCGCGATGTTCGAAATCGCCCTGATTTCCGCGCGCCGTTCGCGCCTGGAGGAGGAAGCCCGGGCGGGCCGCCTGGGCGCGAAAACGGCTCTGGCGCTCCTGGAAGAGCCGGAAAAGGTCCTCTCGGCGATTCAGGTCGGCATTACGCTCATCGGCATCGTCTCCGGCGCCTACGGAGGACTGGCGCTGTCGCGCGACGTCGCTTTGCTTTTGCAGCCGGTCTCCTGGCTCGCGCCTTACGCCGAGACGCTTTCCGTCGTGCTGGTGGTGGGAATCATCACCTACCTGTCGCTCATCATCGGCGAGCTCGTGCCGAAAACCATCGCTCTCAACAACGCGGAAGCGATCGCCACTTTCCTGTCCCCCGCCATGAAGCTCTTCGGAACGCTCACCTATCCCGTCGTGTGGACGCTGAGCGCTTCCACAAAGCTGGTTTTGAAATTTTTCGGCGTGCAGAACCGCCATGAGGCGCCCGTGACGGAAGAGGAGCTCCGGATGTTTCTCAAAAAGGGCTCCGAGCACGGCGTCATTGAAAAAGAAGAATCGGACATGATCAACGAGATCATCCGCTTCGGCGACAAACGGGCCGGCGCGCTCATGACGCCCCGGGTGGACGTGGAGTGGATCGACGTCACGCAGCCGGAAGAAAAGATTCTGGCCGATGTGCTGGCCTCGCCCCATCCCCGGATGTTGGTGTGCGACGACGAGATCGACCGGATTCGGGGCGTCGTGAACGTCAAGGACGTTCTGTCCTACTACATCCGCCACCGCCGCCTCAACCTCGACGACATCCTTTTTCAGCCCCTGTACATTCCGGAGTCGGCGGCCGCGCTGAAAGTCCTGGAAATGTTCCGGGAAACCAAGAGGCATTTCGGCGTCGTGATCAATGAGTACGGCTCCGTGGAGGGCATCGTCACGCTGCACGATCTCACCGAGAACATCATGGGCGATCTGCCGGCGCCGGGCGAGGAAAACGAGGCGGAGGTCTTCCGGCGCGAAGACGGGTCCTATCTGGCCGATGGATCGATGAAAGTGGAGGACGCCGAGGATTTGCTGCACGTTCCGTCGCTGTTCGATGCGGAGGAGGAGCGTCCGGACGTCAACACGCTGGGCGGACTGGCCATGTACCGCCTGAGCCGCATTCCCGCCGTCGGCGACCGGTTTACGGCCGGCGGGCATCTTTTTGAAATCGTCGATATGGACGGCAACCGGGTCGACAAACTGATGATCCGCGTCCTGCCGCTCCAGGCGCCGGACGGCGGCGCTACGCCTGCGCCGTAACAAGCAGATAACTTTCCAGCAGTTTTTTCATCATGTCCGCGTTGCGGCGTGTGCCGGCGATGATTTGCTCCATGCGGAGCGGTTTTTCCACCAGACCGTTTCCGTAATTGTCGATGGAGCAGGCTGACGCGTAAGGCAGATCCAGTTCTGAGGCCACCGCCGCTTCGCTGGCCATGGTCATGCCGACCACGTCGGCGAACGCGGACATCATCCGGATTTCCGTGCGGGTTTCCAGGCGGGGGCCCGGCACCTGCCAGTAAACGCCTTTTTCCGCTGCGGCAATTCCGGCGCTGTGGGCGGCGGCGATGAGCCGGCCGCGGACATTCTCGCTGAGCGACGGCGCGATGTGCAGGGGGCGGCCTTCGGCAACCGTCGGCGTGGGCGCAAACGAAATGAAGTCGTCGGGAATCACGAGCAGCCCCGGAGACAGGTTTTTTTTCAGGGAGCCGGTCGAGTTCACGCCGATGACCTCGGTTGCGCCCAGGTCTTTGAGCGCCCGGAGATTGGCGGGATGGTTGATGAGGTGTGGCAGGACATAGTGGTTCGGGTCCGCGCCGTGCCTCAGCACGAAAACCAGCCGGTCCGTAATGACGGCGCAAGCCTCGCCGTAAGGCGTGCGCACTTTTTCTTTTTTGCCCCCGTGAAGCAGGGAACTCTTTTCCATCATGAATGTGCCCGCGAGCACGCCAATCCGCGCCATAGCTTCCTCCTTCCATGCGGCGGATTTTATAACAGATAAACGGGGCTTCGTCAAAAGGATGAAATAGCATTTGACTTTTTTTGCCGCGCTGTGAGATAACGTCCCAAATCTAAAAAGGAGGGCGTTTCATGAGCAGCCAACTTCTGTCCGTGGCCACCGACGAAAATTTTGAAGGGGAAGTCCTGAAAAGCGACAAGCCGGTGCTCATCGATTTCTGGGCGCCCTGGTGCGGACCCTGCAAGGCCATCGGGCCGATTGTGGAAGAGGTCGCCGCCGAATATCAAGGCAAAATCAAGGTGATGAAGCTCAATGTGGACGACAGCCAGAAATCGGCGGTTGCCTACGGCGTGCGCAGCATTCCCACGTTGATGCTGTTCAAGGATGGAAAAGTCGCGGACACCGTTATCGGCCTCGTGCCGAAGGATAAAATCGAGGCGTTGATCAATAAAAGCCTGTGATTCTTTTTCCGCACCAAAACGTCGGGATAATCTTGCTTCCCTTTTCATGAACAGACAGGATGGACGGTGAAGTTTAAAAACATCAGCATTGTTTTGGTCTTCGTGTTACTTTTCAGCGGCTGCTCCTTCGATAAGTCAAGCCTTCTGAAGGGAAACGTCTTCGAATTTTTCTTCAGGCAGGAGCCGATCAAGTCCACGCCGGAAGGCCTGTACGCGCGCGGCACGACGGAATATCAAAACGGCTCGTATAAAAAGGCCCGCGAGGTTTTCACGAGGCTCAAGGAAGAATATCCGCTGCACGAACTGGCGATCCTGGCCGAGCTCGGCATCGCCGACGCCTTTTACAGCGACAAGGAATACGGAGAAGCGGAAGCCGCCTACCGGGATTTTACGATGCTCCATCCGACGCACGAAAACGTTCCCTACGCGATTTATCAGATGGGCATGTGCCACTTTGTGCAGATCGGCGCGATCGACCGGGACCAGACGGAAACGCTCAAAGCCAAGAGGGAGTTCGAGCGGCTGATTGCCCGGTATCCGCAGAGCAAGTTTTCGCTGCTCGCGGAAAAGATGGTTCGGGACTGCAAGGCCAAGCTGGCCGAGCACGAGTTTTACGTCGGCAGCTTTTATTTCAAACAGAAAAAATATGCCGCTGCGCTGCAGCGTTTTGAAGGCATCGCCCGCGATTACCGCGGCGTGGGCATGGATATGAAGATAGATTACTACATCGCGGAAACGAAAGCCCGCCTGGCCGAACAGGAAAAGGAACAAAAGGCCAAGGCAGAAAAAGAACAGGCCAAAGCCGCGGCAGCGGCGAAGAAGAAAAAAGCCGAAACCCCCTGAGGTCTTGTCACGCGGGGGGCTCTAACTCCGCCATTTTAATTTTTCGAATAATCTGCTCGCGCGCCAGCTCCGGTTTGTCCGACGTGTCCACCTGGAAATGGCTTTGTGCGGGAATTTCGCAGATTGCTTCGTAGTGCCTCTTCTGCTCCTGAAGGATTTCCCAGCGGCCGTCGGAGGGATTGTCCCGGTCCTGCTGGCGTTTCTCCAGGCGGATTTTCACCAGTTCGTCCGGACAGGCGCATTCGATGACATAAAGCGGCACCGCGAGCTTTCGGGCCAGAGCGATGGCCGGCGCCCGGTCGGCTCGGCTGCGAAACGACGCGTCGATGATCACCGGCCGGCCCTGCGCCAGCCGTCCGGCGGCCCATTCCACGGCTTTTTCGTAGGTTTTGCGGGTGATGTCCGCGCTGTAGATGCCCTGCCCGAACGCATCGGGATGCTTTTCGGCGGGCGCGATCTGCAAAAGCTCCTTGCGCAGGACGTCCGTACGGACGACGTCCGCGCCCAGCCGCTCGGCCAGGTTTCTGGCCTGGTAACTCTTGCCGGAGCCGATCAGCCCCGCGGTCAGGATCAGCGCGGGCTTTTCCAGCCGCGCCGCGTAGGTGTAAGACAGATTGAAGTATTGCGTCGCCGTGCGGATGACGTCGCTGCGTTCGGCCTCGGGCAGTTCTTTCTGGTCCAGGCGGAAGCTGGTGACTTTGCCGCGGACGTAAGCGTAATACGAGCGGTAAAAATTGAGCAGCGCGGGCAGGTCCCGGTCGCCGGAGTCGTCGAGGTAGGACCGCGCGAAATCTTCCGCCCGCTCCGGATAGCCGTTGTAATCGAGATCCATCGTGAGAAAAGCCACTTCGGCCGCCACGTCGCCGAAGCGGAAGCGTTCGTTGAACTCGATGCAGTCAAAAACGAGAATGTCGTCGGCGATGCAGATGTGCTCCAGGTGCAGATCGCCGTGGCAGTCGCGGATCCGGTGCTCGGCGACCCGTCTTTCCAGAAGCTCGCTGTGAACGTTCAGAAATTTTTCGACGTACTCCCGGATGAAGTCGTATTGATAAGCGGGGATGGTCCGGTTGACGTACTTTTCGGTTTGCGCGAAGTTTTCCTCCTGATTGTGGCGGATGATGGCCGGCCGGCCCATTTCGTCGATGGCGCCGCCGGTCTCAGCTTCCCGGTGGAAGCGGGCGATGCGCCGGGCGACCGCATCCATGACCTTTGCGTCGGCCCGGCCCTGGGCCAGCAGAATCTTCAGCATCCGGTCCAGCGGCAGCTTCTTCATGCGGACGGCGTAGTCCACCACGTCTCCCGGGCCGCCGGGCCGGAGCCGTCCGTCCTCCCGCCTGACGATCGGCACGACGTCCAGATAGATGCTGGGCGCGAGGCGCCGGTTCAGGCGGACTTCTTCTTCGCAGTAAAACTTTCTTTTTTCCAGTGTTGTGAAATCCAGAAAGCCGAAGTTGACGGGCTTTTTAACCTTGTAGACCAGGTCGCCGGCGATGAACACCCAGGAGATGTGCGTCTGGACCATTTCGACCGCGGCCGGGCGGTGCGGATAAAAATCGGGGCGGGTCAGGTTTTGGGCGATGCCGGTTGAATTCATTCAGAGCCTCCGTGTGCGGTTGGGATCGGTTTTGTCCCTGTTTTTAAATAATCGCCGGGCGATAATCAAGCCCGAATGTCAATTTATTCTTGCGTGGAAAAGCCATCCATGTTTACTTGGCGCCGGGACGACAAGGAGTTTCGGCCATGTTCAAAAAACTGCGCAAAGTCGCCGCCGTCAAGATCGGCGGCAGCCTTCTGTACTATCTCGCCTGGCTGTACACGCTGACGTTTCGTCTGCACGTGGTCAACGACGCCGAGTGGATCAGCCACATCGAAAAGGGCGGTAAAGTTCTGATCGGCTGCTGGCACCAGCAGTTTTTTGTCGGCGTCCGCGTGTTTCGGCGCTACAGGAAATACCGCGCGCTGGTCATGATTTCCCGCAGCACGGACGGAGACATCGCCTCGCGCGTCGCCGAAGCGGCGCATGCGCGCCCCGTGCGCGGATCGTCGTCGCGCGGCGGCGGACCGGCGCTGCGGGAGATTATCACCCGCCTGCGCGAAGGGCAGCTGGCGGTTCATCTGCTCGACGGACCGCGGGGACCGGCGGGCGTCGTGAAGCCCGGCGCCGTTGCGATCGCCGCCGGCGCGGGCGCTGCGATCGCGCCGGTGTACGTGGAGGCCGACCGGGCCTGGCACGCCAAAAGCTGGGACCGCTACATGGTTCCCAAACCCTTTGCCCGCGTGAGCGTCACTTTCTGTCCGCTTTTGAAGCTGCCGCCGGACATGAATCCGGACGAGGTCGAAACGCAGCGGCTGAAACTGGAGGGCGTTTTAGCCCCGCATCTCAAGCGTTAGCCGCCCCGCTTTAAAAATGGCGGCGGCCCCCGATGTTCATTCGGGCGTTTCTTTGAAGAAATCTTCCACCTTTTTGAAGTTGTCGTCGACGATGTTCTTGAAGTCCTCGCAGCCCTTCTTGTAGGCGGTCATCCAGTCGGAGATGGCTTTTTTGCCTTCTTCCGGAAACAGCGGCGATTTTTCCCAGAATTTATGGACGAGGCGTTCGGTTTGTTCGTGCAGGGCCTGCATCGCCCGGAAATTATTGTCAAAGGCGGTTTTGTTAAAAACGATCATCTGTTTGGCGATCTGTTTCGGGTCCATTTCTTACCTCCGTTGTTCAAGGGTTTGCAGATTTATCGGGTTACACGTCTCTTGTGTATGAATGCGAATGAAACCGTCTTCAGTTTAACCATTTCCCGCCGTTTGTAAAGTTTTTTATCCCGGGCCGGCCGCCGGCGCCGCATCCGGCTTGAGCCAGGCCGTCAAACGCGGCTTTTCCTTTTGCGTCCAGTCCGCGGAAAAACGCACCGCGAGAAAAGAGGCGTAAAGCGCGTCGATCGTCGTGGCCGCCTTTTCAATGAGATAAATGCGTTCGAGGAGCTTGGCCGACGGATCCTCTCCGGCTTCCCGCCCGTCTTCAACCGGCATCTTGAGCGATTGAAAGTAAAAGGTATCGGCTTTGAACGCAAACTCCCATTCATTCGCGTCGCGGTGGAGTTTGATCCCCGCGTCCTTGACTTTCTTCCCCCGGCGGACGGCTTCCTTGCCTTCCGTCAATTCGGCGTGCAGGCCCGAACAGACGACGCCCTGGGCATACTCGCCTTCGCCCGCCTCGAGGGCGATGCGTTTGAGCAGGTGCAGCTCGATGTCCTCGGAGGAGGAAAGCGCGATGCGGCCGTTTCTTTCTTCGGACTTGAACCACAGCCAGGTGAGAAATTCCCGACCGACGAGCGCAAGATCGTCGGCCGGAACTTCGGAACGGTTTTTATGCTCCAGCGCGAGGGGAACTTCCTGGGGCAAAACGCGCCTGAGCGACACGGAAAAGGTTTTCTTGAACAAATCGACGAAGTCGTCTGCGATTTTGTCCGACAACGAGGAAAAATACACTTTGTTTTGGGCCACCGCCCACAAAACGTCGTAAAAGGAGGGAACGGGATCGCTTTTGGTCAAAAGCTCGAGTTTGATCTTTTCCCTGAGGCCTTCGGTGACGGCCTTGCCGATGCGGGGCTGGTTGTGCTCGGCCATGAACCGCCGCTGCTCTTCCAGCAGGCGGATTTTCATCAGGCGGGCGGGGATCTGCTTGCGGTCCACGCGCAGCGAAAAAATCAGATAATCGCCCAGGGCGTAGTTTGCCTGTTCGAAATCGGAATCCAGAACATCCGTGGCGGACACCCAGCCCATCCGCTTTTCTTCCGTCGAAGACCGCGCTTCCCGAAAGGCGTTTTCCCGGATGCGGTTGTTGACAAACGTCAGGAAGGCCTGCGGCAGCCGGCCTTCCACCTCGAAACGCACAAAAGAGAAATTTCCTTTGATCAATCCCATTTTTTTCGTCACCTCACCGGCGCGCACCGTACCTTATCGAGCGCGCTCCGTCAAGAATTTCTGCTTGTCAAATGCCGTGAGATATCATGGAGTTTTCATTCAAATACCTGAAATATTTATCCATAGACAGAGCCTTTTTTTTATGTTACGAAACGACGTCCTTGGGAGCTTTTCAAGATGAAAATTAAGAAAGTCGGCATTGTTGCCAATATCGAAAAGGAAAATATCGCGGCGTTTGCCGGCGCGCTCGCCGGCTGGCTGGAAAACCGCAAAATCAAGGTATCTCTGGAGGCGAACATCGCCGCGGCCGTCGGCGGCAACGGCGGTTTCAAGCTCGATGACCTGGCCGCCCGGGTGGACCTGATCGCGGTTCTGGGCGGAGACGGCACGATGCTGCGCACCGCGCGCTACGTCGCGCATCACCCCGTGCCCATCGTCGGCATCAACATGGGGACGTTCGGCTACCTCACGGAAGTCAATCTGAACGAAACCTATGCGGCCCTGGAATTGATTTTGAAGGGCGATTGCACAACGGAAAAACGCATGATGCTGGATGTCAAAATCCGCCGGGGCAATAAAACCATCGGCGGCGGCATTGTTCTCAACGACGTGGTAATCAACCGCGGCAACCTCTCGCGCATCGTCGAACTGGAAACCTCCGTCAACGGCCAGTACCTGACCACCTACAAGTCCGACGGACTCATTATTTCCACGCCGACGGGGTCGACGGCTTACTCCCTCTCGGCGGGCGGTCCGATCGTTTTTCCCGGCAAGGAGCTCATCATCATCAATCCCATCTGCCCGCACACGCTGACCAACCGGCCGGTGATCTTTCCGGAGAGTTCCGCTCTGGGCGTCACGCTGTGGTCGAAGGAAAGCGGCGCGACCGTGACGCTGGACGGCCAGGAATCCTACCGGATCAATTCCGGCGACGTCATGACGATCCGGAAATCCAAGCATTACACACGGCTGGTTCTTTCGCCGCACCGGAGTTACGGGGAGATTTTGCGTTCTAAACTGGGTTGGGGCAGTTTACCGTCAGGAACCGGGAAAAGAAAAAATGCTTTATGAGCTCAGTATTGCCAACTTTGCCATCATCGACGAACTGCACGTTTCGTTTGAAGAGGGCCTCAACATCATTTCGGGCGAAACCGGAGCGGGCAAGTCCATTCTGATCGGCGCGGTGAGCCTGCTTCTGGGCGACCGGGCTGCGGCGGACATGATTCGGACGCAGGCCGACACCGCCACCGTGGAAGCGCTCTTTTCGATCCGGGACAATGCCCGTCTGCAGGAAAAACTTGCCCGGCTGGGATTTTCCGCAGGCGAGGAACTCGTCATCCGGCGGGTGATTTCCCGCAGCGGCAAAAACCGGGCCCAGGTCAACGGCCAGATGGCGACGCTCGCCCATCTGGCGCAGATCAGCGAATCGCTGATCAACATCTGCGGCCAGCACGAGCATCAACTGATCCTCACGGCGGACAACCACATCGACATTCTCGATGAATTCGGCGGGTGCCTGGACGCGCGGGCCGTCTATGAAGACGCCTACCGGCGCTTCGGCGAGCTTTGCGGCCGGATCGCGAGGATCGAGGAGATGCGCCGGACGCGCGCGGAAAAAACCGATCTCCTGGAGTTTCAGCTCGCGGAGATACGCGCCCTCGAGCCCGTTGCGGGCGAGGACGAGGCGCTGGCGGATGAAAAAAAAGTGCTGATCAACGTCCAGAAGCTCTCCTCCTTTGCCGAGCGGGCCTACGCGCTTCTGTATGCGGAACAAGACTGCATCGGCGGGCAGCTCAAGGAGGCGCTTGCGCAGGTGCGCGAAATCCGCAAGATTGATCCGGGGCTGAAAATCGCGCCCGCCGATCTCGAGGGCTGCCAGGCGATCCTGTCAGATGCGGCGCTGGAGCTGCGCGACTATGCGAAGCGTCTGGTTTTCGATCCCGAGCGGCTTGCGGCCGTGGACGAACGCCTCGATGCGCTCGGCCGGCTCAAGCGCAAGCACGGCGGCAGTCTGGCGGCCCTCCTCATCCGCCGGCGCGAGATGGAGGAAGAGCTCAAGCGCGCCTCCGGCTTGGAAGAGGAGCTGGCGCGGCTCGGCACGGAAAAGGAGGTTCTGGCCGCAGAACTGAGAGAAAAGGCGCTGGCGCTTTCGAAGCTTCGCGAAAAGGCCGCCGCGGCGCTGAAAAAAGCCATCGACGCCAAGCTTGGCGATCTCAATATGCCCAACGCCTCTTTTTTTGCGACCTTCACGAAACGCTGCGGTGCTGCACAGGAGGCTTACGGCCCCAAAGGCGGCGACGAGATCGAATTTTATCTGGCGGCCAACGCCGGCGAGGAGCCCAAGCCGCTGGCCCGGATCGCCTCCGGCGGGGAGCTGTCGCGCATCGTGCTGGCGCTGAAAAACGTTCTGGCGCAGACCGGATCGGTCGCCACGCTTGTCTTTGACGAAGTAGACTCCGGCATCGGCGGCGCCACGGCGGAAATCGTCGGACGGAAACTGAAAGAAATATCGGCTCATCACCAGGTCATCTGCATTACGCATCTGCCGCAGATCGCCAGCTACGGCGGCCGGCACCTGCGGGTCGCCAAGCAGGTCGCCGGCGGCCGGACCTTCACCACGGTGGAACAGATCGATGAGTCACAGAAAATCGAAGAGATCAGCCGGATGCTGGGCGGCGTGGACATTCCGGAAACGGCGCGCGTTCACGCCCGCGCCATGCTGGACGCCGCGCGCGGCGCTGATCGGGGAAGGAGCAGGCATGCTGAGAAAAGCACGCATCGGTGACGTCAAAACCATTCACCGCTTGATCAATCAATCGTCGGCGAAGGGAGAAATGCTGCCGCGATCGTTAATGGACATCTATAATTCCGTGCGGGACTTCATCGTTTACTTCGATGAGCAGGAGCAACGGATCGTCGGCGTGTGCGCCATGAATATCATCTGGGAAAACCTGGCGGAAATCCGTTCGCTTTACGTGGACGAGGCGTACCGCAAAAAAGGCATCGGCCGGAAGCTCGTCGAGTTTTGCATTTCCGAAGCCATCACGCTGGAACTCTTTCGCATTTTTTCGCTCACCTACAAAAAGGAGTTCTTTGCCCGTCTGGGCTTTTCCGAGGTGGACCGCTCCATTTTGCCGGAAAAGATCTGGTCGGACTGCTTCCGCTGTCCCAAGTATCCCGACTACTGCGATGAAGTCGCCATGATTATCGAACTATGATGCGCAAAGCCCGCGTTTTTCTTTTTCTGCTGGTGCTGGTCGTTGTCGTGTCCGGCTGCGCGCGCCGCGCGGTGTACACTCCCGAGACGCCGCCGCCCGCGGCGCCTCTGACCGAAGCGGACGCCGGGCAGGTTGATCTCCTCGACGATCTGGACAACGCCTCGCTTCTTTTGGCTATCGACCGCAGTCTTGCCTACTACAACGGAAAGGGCCGCGATCAGGTTTTTACGATGGCGGGCCGTTCGGTCACCGCCGGGCACCTGAAGCGGACGCTTGAGGTTTTCCGGGACATTGTCCGGTCCGACGCGGACATCGACGCCAAAAAACGCCGGATCGCCGGGGACTTTCTCCTGCTTGGCGCGGCGGGGCAGACGGGGGCGGGGGATGTCCTTTTCACCGGCTACTACGAACCGCTTCTGGAAGGGTCGCCCACGCGCTCCGAAAAATACAAATATCCGCTCTACCGGCCGCCGCCCGATCTGATCGCGGAGAAGGGGCCGGCCGGCGAAACCCGGATCGGCCGCCGGCAAAACGGCCGCCTGGTTCCCTATTATACGCGGCGGGAAATCGACATTGACGGCGCGCTCGCCGGCAGGGGCCTGGAACTGGTCTGGGTGTCCGATCCCGTGGAACTTCAGTCGCTGCATACCCAGGGATCGGGAAAAATCCGCCTGGAAGACGGAACGCTCGTCACGGTCGGCTACGCCCAGAACAACGGGCGACCCTTTCGCTCCGTGACAATCAATCTGCTGGAGCAAAACAAAATCGAAAAAAGCGACTCTTCCTACCGCGGCTTCAAGGCCTGGCTGAAGAGCAAAAGCGAAAAGGAAATTTTTGAAATTTTAAGCCACAACGAGCGCTATATTTTTTTTCGCTTCCTTAAGCAGGATCCCGTGGGATCGCTGGGCCAGCCGGTCACGCCGGGACGGACGATCGCCACCGATCCGGCCTGTTTTCCGCCGGGGGCGCTGGCCTTCATCCGGCTCAAAAAGCCGGTCCTGGACGACGACTACAACGTTGCCGCGCGCGTCGATTTTTCGCGCTTCGTTTTGAATCAGGACAAAGGCTCGGCCATCAAGGGTCCGGGCCGCGTGGATCTGTTTTGCGGCTTCGGCCCCGCGGCCCAGGCCACGGCGGGGAGCCTCAAGGAAAAAGGCGAACTGTATTTCCTGCTGCTCAGGGAAGACACGGGCGGTGAGTAAGGGAGGCGGATCATGACCGGCGAAGAGACGATCGATGAAATTCTTTGCGGCCGTTTGAAAATCCGTCAGCGCCGGACGGGGTACCGGTTCAACCTGGATTCGCTCATTTTGGCGCACTTCGTGACCTGTCGGGCGCAAAGCGTCAATCTGGACCTGGGCTGCGGCAACGGAATTCTCGCGCTGGTCCTGGCGGCGCGCTTTGCACAGTCGCACTGGCGCGGCCTGGAACTGCAGGAAGGCCTCGGGGCACTGGCGCGCCGGAATGTCGTGGAAAACGGCCTGGCCGACCGCGTGGCCATCGACATCGGCGACGCGCATGCCATTAAAAAAATCTACGCGCCGCATACGTTTGATGCCGTCGTTTTCAATCCGCCGTACCGGAAAGTCCATTCCGGCCGGATCAATCCGCTGCCCGAAAAAGCCATCGCCCGGCATGAAGTGAGCGGGTCGCTGGCCGGCTTTCTTGCGGCGGCGGCTTATGTGCTCAAACCCAAAGGCCGGGTCTTCACCATTTATCCGGCGACGCGGCTGGTGGAGCTGATCAGCTGTTTCCGCAAGCGGGGCGTCGAACCCAAACGCCTGAAGCCGGTATTTTCGGATAACGCGACGGATGCGGAATTCGTTCTGGTGGAGGGCAGGCAGGGAGGGCGCGAAGAGCTGAAGATGGAGCCGCCGCTTTTTCTTTACGAGGCGCCGAAAAAATACTCGTCCGCCATGGAACGGATTTTCACCGATCTGGCTTCTCCCGCCGGTTGACGCAATCCTCTCTCCTGCGGAAAAATGCAGGGCCGCGAACCGGACGCGCCGCCATCAGCGGAGAAGGCCGGTATCGGAAGTCTTCTTTGCGGAGGACCGCGGACGCCTTTCCTCCGATTGCCGGCGGCGGCTGATTTCCAGCTTCATCACCCGTTTTACGACGTCCGCCAGTTCCGGATCGGCAAGCCGCCGGGTGCACTCGGCGATCATCCTTTTGTCTCTTTCCTTCAGCACGGTTTTTCCCGCGGACGCCGCCCCTGGGCCGGTCTCAGCGGCAGCGATGTGTCCGACGGTGAAGTGAATGTCGCGGACGACGGCTTTTCCGGCGAGGCTGTTGAGTTTTTGCCGGATGTCTTCCTTCATGAAGTGCAACTGCTGCACCCAGACGGAGGAAGCGGCCCGGACAAAGAGAATTCCGGCGCGCCAGCCGTCGGGCCTGGTTTGCAGGGCGATTTGCGGGCCGGTCGCCTGCGGCCAGAGTTTAAAGACGGCGGTTTCCTCCCGCTTAACGGCCATCCCTCTTCTTTTCAGGGCGGCGTCGAGAATTTCGCCGATGGGCACAAGCTGCCGGGATGAAAATTTCCTTCTCATGGTCTGGAAATGACATAAATCGGCCGGATGATCAAGGCTTATCGAAAAGCGGCAGCGGTATCTGCGCAGATTCCCGGCGGGGGTGCTCGCCGGGAGAGCCCAGAATGGCGCGTACCTGGCAGGAAATATCGGCGGACGTGAACGGCTTTTGGATAAAGCCGCTGCAGCCGCGGTCCAGAATTCTTTCGGCCTGCGCGTTGAGGCTGTATCCGCTTGCCAGGAGCACTCTGACCTGGGGATCGAGAAGTTTCAGTTCGGAAAAAACCTCCTCGCCGTTCATGTCCGGCATGACCATGTCGAGGATGACCAGGTCGATGGCGGCCTGCCGGCTCCGGTAGATCGCCAGCGCGTCCGCTCCCGTCCGGGCGGCGATGACCGTGTAGCCCAGTGTTTTCAGGATGGCGCCGGCCACGTCCAGAATCATGGCCTCATCGTCCACCAGGAGAATCGTTTCCGTGCCGGGAGAAACCTGCTCAGGCAGTTCGGCCGGCCGGTCCCAGTCTTTGTCAGGCCGGGCGGACGCGGGCAGATACACGTGAAAGGTCGATCCCTGCCCCTTCTCCGAATAGACGTTGATGAATCCGTTGTGATTTTTGATGATGCCGTAAACGGACGCGAGTCCCAGTCCCGTTCCCCGTCCCATGGCTTTGGTTGTGAAAAACGGTTCGAAGATTCTTTCCCGCGTTTTTTCGTCCATGCCGACGCCCGTGTCGGTGATGGAGATCCGGATATAGCGGTCGCTCCTGCCGCCCAGGGGCTGGAAGCGGTTTTCGTCGGAGAGCGTGTTTTTCGTTTCGACGTAAAGGTCGCCGCCGCCCGGCATGGCCTGCCGGGCGTTGATGAGCAGATTCAAAAGGGCCTGCTCGATCTGTCCCTGATCGATATCGGACGGCCAGAGATGGTCCGCCAGGCGCCGGTGAATGCGGATTTCCCGGCTGGTCCGGCCGAGCGTCTGGAGGGTTTTTTCGACAAGCGCGTTGACATCGGCCTGCCTGACTTCGTATTTGCCGCTCCGGGCGAATCCCAGAAGCTGCCGGGTCAGGCCGGCGCCGCTGATCACCAGCGATTCGATTGTTTTGAAATGGTCGTAAGAGGGATCGGTTCTGTCGAGCTTCAAAAGCGCCAGCGAAGCGTGTCCCTGAATGCCCATCAACAGATTGTTGAAATCGTGTGCGATGCCGCCGGCCAGAGTGCCGATGGATTCCATTTTTTGCGCTTGCAGCAGCCGGGCCTCCGTTTTTTTCTGCCGGGTGATGTCCCGCATGTAATTCAGCGTAGCGGGCGAATTGTCCCACGTGATGGCTGCGCTGTTTTGCGCCACCCAGGTGGTGGCCCCTTCCTTGTTCACAATGCGAAACGTGTTTATGCCCGCCGAGACGTCGCCGTGCAGAAGGGCTTTTTGCCTGTCGAAAACCATTTCCCGGTCTTCGGAGATGACCAGGTTGATAAAGGAGATCAGCTTGAGGTCGTCCAGCGGATAGCCGAGCATTTTTTCCGTCTGGCTGTTGGCGAAACGGATTTTGCCGCCGGTGAGAATGAAAATCGCCTCGCCGGAATATTCGATCAGCTGGCGGTACTTTTCCTCCGACGCGCGCAGCGCTTCCACCGCCCATCTCCGGGACGTGACGTTTTTGGAGACGACCGACACCGCAGCGACTTTTCCGGGGTCGGCCGCATCCCGCACGGGGCTGAAAGTTCTCAGGAAGTACTGGTTGTCCCGCAGGCTGTGATGCTCGTCGGACAGGGAGGCGCCCGTCGCGAAAACCTCGCGGATTTTGGCCGCGAAAGCTTCCGTTTGCTCCGGAGTATGTAAATCCGCATAGGGCAGCCCGGAAATGCCGGCCGGCGGGAGGTTCAGGCGCCGGGCATGGTTGCTGTTCATGAAGAGATAGCGGGCGTCGGCGTCCACCAGATAAAGGGAGTCATCCGTGGAATCCACGAGGTTGCGGTATTGTGCGGCGACGGTTTTTTGTGCCGCGAGCTCGGCGTTGAGCGCGGCGATCTTTTTTTCCAGGTCTGCGTAAGTTGGTTTTCCGTCCATGGATCCACTTCCTTAGCGGCTAGAGGAGTTTTCGCAGTTCGACGGCAAAAATGTCACAGGTGTTTTGGTCGAACAAGACGTGGCGGATGAGCTGAATCTCCGTATTCTCCCCGGCGAAGTCCAGGCAGGCGGAAAGCGCAATGCGCGCGGCTTCATTGATCGGGTAGCCGTAAACTCCGCAGCTGATTGCCGGAAATGCAATGCTGTGCAGGCCCCGGCGCTTGGCGAGCTTAAGGCTGCTGGCATAAGCGGACGAAAGCAGCCGGGCTTCGCCGTGCCCGCCTCCGCGGTACACGGGGCCGACCGTGTGGATGACGTAACGGGCCTTGAGACGGCCGCCTGTCGTGATCACGGCTTCGCCGGTCGGACAGCCGCCGATTTTGCGGCATTCGGCCATGATCGCGGGGCCGCCGGCGCGGTGAATGGCCCCGTCGACACCCGCGCCTCCCGCAAGCCGGCTGTTGGCGGCATTGACGATGGCATCGGTTTCTTCTTCGGTGATGTCTCCGCGGACGAGTTCGATGATGGTTTGATTTACGGTGGCCTGCATGTTCATTCCTCCCCGGAGATCCGTGTCCCTTCTCCGTAAACCAGCATCCGGTAGGTTTTTTCGATCCGGTCCCAGTTTTCCTCGCGGTCCATCGACCAGTAGCGTCCGATGACGGACACCACCTGTCCCAGACCGAGAGACAGACATTTTTCCTCGACTTGCCGGATGTAGCGCGCGCCGCTTTCGGCCTGTTCGCCGCGCCGCCCCAGCATGGAGTGGATGGACAAACGGGAAACGCCCCGGCGGGCGGCCATGTCCATCAGGGCAAACAAGTGGTCGATCGAGCCGTGCGAACTGAAAAATGAGACAATTCCCATGAGGTGCAGCGCGCGGTCGTTTTTCGCGGCCCGGTCCATGGCGCGGAGAAAAACGTCGTTTCGGGAAAAATCCTGCCGGGCGATCGACTGATCGATATTCAGGCGGTCGGAATAAATCCGCCGGCCGGCGCCGATGTGCAGATGCCCCGCCTCGGAGTTGCCCACGGTTCCGGCGGGAAGCCCGACGGCCAGGCCGGAGGCGGCAAGCCGCGCCGAAGGGAATTCGCGCAAGATCCGGTCCATGGTCGGCGTTTCGGCGCGCGCGATCAGATTGCCTTCGGCCGTGTCGGAAAGGCCCCAGCCGTCGAGAATGATCAAAAGCAGGCGCGAAGCGGGAGGTAAGGAGTCGGGTTTTTCCGCGATCAGCGACGCGCCCGTCATGGACGCGGGGGCGGGCAGGCCCAGCAAATCGAGAATCGTCGGCGCGATATCCGTCAGTTCTCCCCGGGATTTCAGCGTCAGGTTCTGTTCGGGATGCAGAAGAACGAAAGGCACGGGGCTGTCCGTGTGTCCCGTGTCCACGCCGCCGTCCGGATAGCGCCATTTTTCCACCGTGCCGTGATCGGCCGTGACGATGACGGTGACCTTCTCGCGGGCCGCTTCCGCAAGCACGAGGCCGGCATGGCGGTCCACCGCCGCGACGGCGCGGAGCACCGCCGGTTCGTTTTCAATATGGCCGACCACGTCGACGTTCGGGAAATTGACCACGATGAACCGGCAGGACGAATCCTGAATCTTGGCCAGCGCCGCGCGGGTGATTTCCGCAATCGACATTTCCGGAGCTTCGTCAAACAGTTTGACGTCCTTGCGCGTCGGAATGACGATTCTTTCCTCGTTCGGCAGCGGATCGGATTTTTTCCCGTTGAAAAAGAAGCTGACATGAACCGCTTTTTCCGCTTCCGTGATCTTGGCCTGGCTGAATCCCCGGTCGGCGAGAACGTCGCTCAGCGTATCGGTTAAAACGCCCTGGGGCGGGAAGGCTACGTCGACATTCAGGCCCTTCTGATATTCGATCATCGTCGCAAAGTGGACGGGCAGACTGTCGTGGACGGGAAATTCGTGGAAGCCCCTTTCGGTGAAACTGCGCGTCAGTTCGATTTCGCGCTCGCCGCGAATGTTGTAGAAGATAACCGAATCGTCCGGGGAAATTCTTCCCAGCGGATTTTGCCGGGCGTCGGCAAGCACCAGCGGAAGGAGGGTCTCATCCTCCTCACCCTGCGCGTAGGCGTCGGCGACCGCTCGGGACATGGGAAAAGAAATTTTTGCACAGCACATGGCGATAGTTGTCTGTCCGTTTCTGGAGTGTATTTTTGAGGGAGTTATCTAACGGAATAATCCCGAACTGTAAAGAGAAAAGATTATCGCGCCGCGGTGCGGCACAGCCTTTTAAACTTGAAAATTAAGCGCTTAAATGATAGAGGGCTCCAAAAGCGCGAAGGAAGGTTTTTTAGGATTCATGCAGTCCCCCGGCTCAGGCAAGCGCGATCAGCACGAGAGTCTGTGCGAAGAGCTCCTCCGGGAGCGGGCGGCGGTTTTAAGCCGGGCCGGCTTCGCCGTGGAAGACGCGCTCGGGAAGCTTCGCAAGATCGAAAGTCAGATCGAAGAAAGGATCCGGTACTGGCGGACCCGGATTCAGGACGACTCCGCCGGCGAATTTCCGCCGGACCGGCAGATGATTTTTGAAGAGATCAATTCAATCATCGATCAGTACAACACGGCCTGCCGCAGCGCCGAAATCCAGTTTTACTATCTGATCGTGACCCGCGAAGCGATGGGCCTGAGACGGCACGAAGTGGTTTATCGGCTCTACCAGGTCCCTCCGAAAAAGAAAAAAATACAGGCCATTTGATGGACAGATACAGAAAACAACGCACACGGATGGTGGAAACGCAGCTGCGGTCCCGTTCAATCAAAGACGAGCGCGTTTTAAAGGTGATGGAGACGGTTCCGCGGCATCTTTTCGTGGATGAAGGTCTGATCGACCAGGCTTACAACGACAATCCCCTGCCGATCGGCGAGCGGCAAACCATTTCGCAGCCATACATCGTCGCCCTGATGACCGAGGCCCTGGAACTCAAAGGACGGGAGCGGGTGCTGGAAATCGGCACGGGGTCCGGCTACCAGACCGCCATTCTGGCCAAGCTGGCGGACCGCGTGTTTTCCATCGAGCGCGTGGCGGCTCTGGCCGGACGGGCGCGCAGGATTCTGGACCGCCTCAACTGCTACAACGTCGCCATCCGTGTCGGCGACGGGTCCTACGGATGGAAAGAGGAAGCACCCTTCGATGCGATCATCACGACCGCCGCGGCGCCCCAGGTTCCCGCATATGTGCTCGAACAGCTGGCGCCGGGCGGAAAAATGGTTGTGCCGGTGGGAAACCGCGATGTCCAGACGCTTTACAAACTGACGCGTTCGGCGGAAAATCCCGCGGAAGTGAAGAAGGAAGATCTGGGCGGATGCCGCTTTGTCAGCCTGATCGGGGAGAGCGGATGGAAGGAATGATCCGGACGGCTGACGACCGGCAAAGGCAATCCGGTTTGAGCCGGTATCGCGGCGCCCTCTCTCTCTCTCTGGTCCTGATTTTACTTCTGCTGGTTTCCTGCGCCGGCCCCCAGACGGTCAAAACGCCGGCCAAGGGCGTGTATCACATCGTCAAAAAGGGCGAAACGGCCTACAGCATCGCCCGCGCCTACGGCATCAGTCTGCAGGATCTGGCGGAAGTCAACAACCTCAGTGATGTGTCGAACATTGCGGAAGGTTCGGTCATCTTCATCCCCGCTGCCGATCAGGTGATTGACGATGTCATGGTTTTTGCCGGCAAATCGGCACAGGCCCCCCGCGACGCAGTCGGTAAAGAGTGGAAACCTCCCGCCGACAAGCCGCCCGTAACGGTTGGACCGCAGCCGGCACTGAAAGCGCCGCAGCCGGGGAGCGCAGAGACGGCGGAGGTGGGGCCGGCTGCGCCGATGCCGTCGGCTCCGCCTGAAAAGCCCCGTGCCAGAATGGCAGAAAAACCGCCGGCGGGAGCAGTAAAGGAGGAAATCAAGCGGGAGAAGGGCCGTTTTGACTGGCCGGTCAAAGGGACCGTGAAAACCCGTTTCGGCATTCAGCCGAACAAAACCTATCATAACTGGATACAAATCGTCTGTCCGCCCGGGGCCCGGGTCCGCGCGGCGGCTGCCGGAACGGTCATTTTTTCGGCTGCGCTGAAAGGCTTCGGCGAAACGATCATTCTCCGGCACACGGGCGATTATGCCACGGTCTATACCCACCTCAAAAAAAGGACGGTCAAAGCGGACCGGCCCGTGAACAAGGGAGAAGCCATCGCCGTGGCCGGCGAAACGGATGAGGCGGGCGAGACATTTATAAATTTTGAAATCCGTCTCAAAGGCAAAGCCCGCAATCCGCTGTTTTACCTGCCCTGATCCGCCCGGGGTTTGCCTGTGGATAGCATTTTTGAAGCATTTCAGTAAATTGTATTAATCATTGACAAAATAGATGAAACATGCTAGCCTGCGACGTTATTATGGAAAGACAGGAGTATGAACCATGTTTAAAGTAGGGGATTTGGCCGTCTATCCGGCGCAAGGGGTCGGGGTCATTGAAGCCATTGAAAATAGAGAAGTGATGGGTAAAAAGCAGCCTTTTTACGTGATGAAAATCATGGGCAACGGGATGAAAATCATGATCCCGACGAACTCGGCTAAGGCTGTCGGCCTTCGCGAAGTCATTCTGGAGAAAGAAATTCCGAAAGTATACGAAATTTTACGCAATAAGGACGTCACCATCGACAAGCAAACCTGGAACAAGCGCTATCGGGAGTATCTCGAGAAGATCAAAACCGGTTCTGTTTTTGAGATCGCAAGCGTTTTGCGGGATTTGTTTATTCTTAAAAGTGACAAGAATCTTTCCTTCGGCGAGCGGAAAATGATGGACACCGCAAAAAATCTGCTCGTTAAGGAAATTTCCGTCGCCACCAACGCGCAGGAAGCCAAAGTCGAACGTGATTTGCAGATGATTTTTACGGTTCAATAACCACTCATTCATTCTCATTTATTTATTTTGCTGCTCTTTGATAACTGAAGAAGGGATCTTCTTGTTTCAGGGAAGATAAAGAAGCCTCCGAATTTCAAGTAGCATTGGAGCCTGTTTTTATGAAAGGTTCAAGGGTTTATTACCAGAAAGGAGGTGAGACGTTTGATCATAAGAATTTTATTGGTTTTAGCTTGTTCGATCAGCGGTTATTTTATTGCTTATTATGTGATGGCGGCGACCAGTTCGTATGCTGTTTTCCAAGCAATATTCGGCTTTATTATAGGCTTAGGCGTCGCGCTGCTGGTCATCAGGATTGAGAAGGATATCCGCAAACTGTCTTTACGAATCATCGCCGGTGGCGTCATCGGCATGGTGATCGGTTTGCTGATTGCGTTGATCCTGGGTTTTGGCCTGAACATGGTCATCAAAATCACACAGGATCAGCAGGTTGTCCCTTGGATTTATCTGCTTTTGACGGGAATACTGGGATATCTGGGTCTTGTCCTGGGATCAAAAAAGGCGGAGGAGTTCACTTTTCACTCCGTCGAGGCCAAAGCGCCCGTTGATCATCGTTTGCTGGACACCAGCGTCATCATCGACGGAAGAATCGCGGACATCTGCGATACGGGATTTATCGATGGGGAACTGATCGTTCCCCGTTTCGTGCTCAACGAGCTTCAGTTTATCGCTGATTCGTCGGATTCGATGAAGCGGTCGCGGGGGCGTCGGGGGCTCGATGTCCTCAACCGGATGCAGAAAAGCACCGCGATCAGCATTGAAATTGTCGACCAGGATTTTCCGAAAATCAAGGGAGTGGACGGAAAACTGGTGGCCCTGGCCCAGAAACTGAACGCCAAGCTGCTGACCAACGATTACAATCTCAACAAGGTCGCGGAGTTGCAGGGCGTGCGGGTGCTGAACGTCAATGAGCTGGCCAACGCGATGAAACCGGTTGTTCTGCCCGGAGAGCAGATGGTCGTCAAGATCATCCGGGAAGGCAAGGAACCGGGGCAGGGAGTCGGTTATCTGGACGACGGGACCATGATCATCGTGGACGGCGGGCAGAGGATGATCAACTCGACCGTGGATGTGATTGTGACCAGCGTTTTGCAGACGACGGCCGGCCGGATGATTTTCACGGAGCTCAAAGAGACGGCCGACAAACGAAGCAACAATTGATGGGATTTCAAACGGAAAGATAACGCCTTTCACGAGGGGGCCCGGAGATTTTTCCGGGCCTTTTTTCTGCGGAATGATCATGAAAACCGTGGCCATTATTCCAGCCGGCGGATCGGGCAGGAGACTGGGCGGCGATGTCGCCAAACAGTACCTTTTGCTGGGCGGCATGCCTGTGCTGGCCCGGACGCTTGCCGTGTTTCAAAAATCCGCTGTCATCGACGGAATCATCCTGGTGGTCCCCGCCGGCGATCTCGCGGCCGTCCGAAAGCAGGTTGTCGAGCCGTACGACTTGACGAAGGTTTCCGCCGTGGTTGCCGGAGGAAAGGAGCGTCAGGATTCCGTCCGCAACGGACTTGCCGCCGTAGGCCGGCCGTGCGACGTTGTCGTTGTGCACGACGGCGTGCGCCCCTTCGTGACCGGGGACATGATCGCGCGGGCCGTGGAAGCGGCCGCTCGGGGCGGCGCTGCCGCAATCGGCGTGCCGGCCAAGGACACGATCAAGGCCGCGACGGACGCGCAGATCGTGACGGCAACGCTGCCGCGGCAGAATTTATGGCAGACACAGACGCCGCAGGCGTTCCAGTACGATCTGCTGTGCCGGGCTTACGACCTGGCCGCGCGGGACCGGTTTTACGCAACGGACGACGCGTCGCTGGTCGAGCGCCTGGGCGCTTCCGTCCGCCTGCTGGCCGGAACCTACGATAATATAAAAATCACGACGCCGGAGGATCGCGTGATCGCCGAGGCGTTTCTTGTCCAGCAGGAGAAAAACAAGATGACCTTTCTTTGCGGTCTGGGATATGACAGCCACCGGTTCGCCCCCGGAAGGAAGCTGGTCCTCGGAGGCGTCGACATTCCCTTCGAAAGAGGGCTGGCCGGGCATTCCGACGCGGATGCGCTCGTTCATGCCGTCTGCGACGCTCTTCTGGGCATGGCTGCGGCGGGAGACATCGGCCGGCATTTTCCGGATACGGATCCGGCTTACAGGGACATCTCCAGCCTTCTTCTTCTGGAGCGGGTGGGAAAAATGCTCGCGGACCGGAATATCGCCATTCACCACATTGATGCCACCGTTATGACGGAAAAGCCCAAGCTCTCCCCTTATGCGCCGCTGATGGCCGCCAACATCGCCAAGACGCTGCGGATGCCCCAGTCAGCCGTGAACATCAAGGCCAAGACCAATGAGGGCATGGGATTTGTGGGGCGCGGCGAAGGCGTTGCCGTAGAGGCCGTCGCCACCGGCGCGGAAAGGGACGAAAATGGCTGAGGCACTCCGGGTTCGCTTTGCCCCCTCGCCGACCGGCGAACTGCACGTGGGAAACGCGCGCACCGCGCTTTTCAACTGGCTTTTTGCCCGCCACACGCGCGGGCGTCTCATTTTGCGCATCGAAGATACGGACGAATCGCGCAGCGCCCTGTCGTATCAGTCGCGTCTGATGGACGATCTGAAGTGGCTGGGGCTGTCCTGGGACGAAGGGCCGGATGCGGGCGGCAGTTACGGACCCTACCGCCAGAGCGAACGGCTTGATATTTACGCGACCTATCTGAAAAAACTGATCGACGCGGAGCTGGTTTATCCCTGCTACTGTACGGAGGAGGAACTCGAAGAGGAGCGCCAGTCGCTCATTTTGAGCAAACGCATGCCCCGGTACATGGGCAAGTGCCGCAGCCTCACGCCGGAGGAGCGCAAAGCCCGGGAAGCATCCGGCCGCAGGCCCTCCTGGCGCTTCAAGGTTCCGCAGACGACGGTCGCATTCACTGATCTGATCCGCGGGCCGATGCGCTTTGAAGGCGAGGCCATGGGCGATTTCATCGTTGTGCGCTCCAACGGCATGCCCGCCTACAATTTCGCTGTGGTCATCGACGATTCGCTGATGGCCATTACGCACGTCATCCGGGGCGAGGATCACCTGTCCAACACGGCTTTGCAGATCATGCTGTACCGGGCGCTCGGCTTTGAACCGCCGGTTTTCGCCCACCACTGCCTGATTCTCGGGCGCGACCACGCCAAGTTGAGCAAACGCCACGGCTCCGTCGCCGTGGGCGAGTTCCGCAGGAGGGGCTTTCTCCCCGAAGCCCTGCTCAATTATCTGGGCCTGCTGGGCAGTTCGTTTGCCGACGCGAAGGAGGTTTTGTCCCGCGATGAAATGGTCGCGGCTTTTTCTCTCGAGCGCGCGTCCAAAAGCGGCGCGGTCTTCGACGAGGACAAGCTCAGCTGGCTCAATGCCCTGTACATCCGCAACTTGAGCGTGGACGACCTCGTGGAAAGGCTCCGGCCCTTTTTGCGCGAAGCCGGCTGCGCGGAGGAAAAAATCGATCCGCGCCGGCTTGGTGAAATCGTGGCGGCCGTGCAGGGCGAACTGACGACGCTTGCCGGCATCGGCGGCCATATCGATTTGTTTTTCGACGACCGCTATGTCCTGACGCCTGAAGCTAAGGCGGTTCTGGCCTCCGACCGGGCGCGGCAGGTCGTTTCGTCCTTTAAGGAATACCTGGAAAAAGCCTCGGGTGCCCCGCGGGAGATTTACGCCGCGGCGATTCAGTACGCCCGGGAAAAATCCGGCGCGAAGGGCCGGGACCTGTTCCTGCCGGTCCGGGCTGCGCTGACCGGAAGGCTTTCCGGCCCGGAGCTCGACCGCGTCTTTGCAATTCTGGGTCCGGCGTCCGCCCGCGAAAGGCTTCAACGTCTGGCGCTGCCGCAGCCCTGACGTGAAGGAAAAGGTGAAGAAGCCCTTGCAACCGTTTGCCGCTTGCCGATTTTACCCGGGATCACTGCTCCTCTTATGCCGGGCGGCCTTCTTTGTTTTGTGCCTGATGCCGGTCTTGTTTTTGTCGCAGCCGGCGCGGGCGGCCGACCCCTCGCCGCAGGCGCTGGCGCAGTTTCTGAGGAAGGTCGAGAAGCACAACGCCGGTTACGGCTGGAAGGATATCCGGTGCGGCGAAATAAACTGGGAATATCACCGCGCCACGCAAAACCGCCATCCGCTCATATTCGCGCAGTTCGGCCAGTCGTCGGGCAACTGCATTTTATTTCTCGGCGGTGTTCACGGCGATGAATTGCCGACGATTTATCTGATGTTCAAACTGGCGGACTTTCTTAAGCGCAATCCGGACGCGGTCCGGAATCACTGCGTCGTCATCGCGCCGCTTGTCAATCCCGACGGATACCTGCGGCCGCAGCCGACGCGCGTCAACGCCAGCGGAGTGGACATCAACCGCAACTTTCCCACCCGGCGCTGGCATCCCGACGCCCACCGCCAGTGGCAGGCGAAGGGCAAAAAGAGCGGGCGTTACTATCCCGGTCCGAAAGCGGCCTCTGAGCAGGAAACGCTGTTTCAGGTGGCGCTGATCAAGCGGTTTCAGCCGCAGAAAATTCTCAGTGTTCATTCGCCGCTCAATTTCTTCGATTACGACGGGCCGTCCACCGATCTGGACTCCTTTGAAAAATGGATGGAAAAGATGTCCCGGGAAACGCAGCATCCCCTGAAAAAATTCGGCGTCTTTCCGGGATCGCTCGGCAATTACGCGGGAAACGAACGGGGTATTTTTACATTGACGCTGGAACTGCCGACCTCCGATCCCGGGCACAGCGCCGGGTATTTCGAGAAATTCCAACCCGCTTTTCTGAAGTTTGTCGCCTTGCCGGTCGCCGGCACGCCGCCGCATACGAAGCTCGTGCAAAGCGCCAAAGATCATTGATCCCGGCGGACGCTCCGGAATGTGTTTTGTTTCATCAAAGCGTTCCCGGTCAATTCCCGTTGGCATTTTGCAGGAAAATATGTTCTGGTAGGCCATCCCATTCAAGGGGAAACACACATTGAAAAAGAACAAAACCGGTTTTTTCTGCCAGCATTGCGGCTACGCGTCGCCCAAATGGCTGGGGAAGTGTCCGTCCTGCAACGGCTGGAACTGTTTTGCCGAAGAGCCTCTGCCCGACACGGAAGCGAGTGGCCGGGCCGACCTGATCTTCGGCGGCAAACCCCTCCCCATCGAGGACATTCCGGCCGAAGAGGGAAAACGGACGCCGACGGGACTTGCTGAAATCGACCGGGTGCTGGGCGGCGGCATTGTCAGCGGTTCGGCGATTCTCATCGGCGGCGAGCCGGGCATCGGCAAATCGACCCTGATGCTGCAGGTGATGAAAAACCTGGCCGCCGGCGGCCGGAAGGTGCTTTACGTGTCCGGCGAGGAATCCGCCGCTCAGATCAAGCTGCGGGCCGACCGGATCGGCGCGCAGGCGAGGGATCTCCTGGTGCTGGTGGAAGTGTCCCTGGAAAAAATTCTGGAACAGATCAAGGCTGTCGCTCCCGCCGTGGTGGTGATCGATTCCGTGCAGACCGTCTATTCCGGCGATCTGATGTCCGCTCCGGGCAGCGTGGGGCAGGTGCGCGAAGCGTCGTCGCGCCTGATCCTCACCGCCAAGAAAAACGGCGTTCCCGTCTTTCTCATCGGGCACGTCACCAAGGACGGCTCGATCGCCGGTCCCAAGGTTCTCGAACACATGGTGGATACGGTGCTGTACTTCGAAGGCGACTCGGGTCACGCCTACCGGATCGTCCGCAGCATCAAGAACCGCTTCGGTCCCGCCAACGAAATCGGCGTTTTTGAAATGCGCGACCGGGGCCTGGAGGAGGTGCCCAATCCGTCGGCGTTTTTCCTGGCCGAACGGCCGGAAAACGCGGCCGGCTCCGTCGTGGTGGCAAGCCTGGAAGGCACCCGGCCCATTCTGGTCGAAATCCAGTCGCTGGTGGCGCAATCCAATCTCGGCATGCCCCGACGCACCGCCATCGGTGTGGACTCCAACCGCGTGTCGCTTCTGGTGGCGGTGCTGGAACGCATCTGCGGGCTGCACCTGGGCGGCTCGGACATTTTTATCAATGTCGCAGGCGGCGTTCGGGTGGAGGAGCCGGCGGTGGATCTGGGAATTGTTGCCGCGCTGGCGTCGAGCTTCCTGGACCGGCCGGTCGCTCCCCGGACGGTGATACTGGGCGAAGTGGGGCTCACCGGCGAAGTGCGGGCCGTCTCCCAGATGGATATGCGCATCAAAGAGGCGGCGCGGCTGGGATTCAACCGCTGCATTATTCCCAGGACGTCTTCTCCCTCTGCTGCGGCCGCGGAAAAGATCCGCGTCGCGGCGATCGGAACGCTCGCTGAACTGGTCGAAAATCTTTTTTGAAACTGCCGTTTGCCTTTTTTTACTTTTTTTCGGCGAAACCTTGACACGGGATAAATCGTGCATAAAATAGCGCCGCTTAAGAAGCTATAATCATTACGTATCAATAAGGAAGAAAGGAGATCAAAAAGCATGAAAATCAGACCTTTACAGGATCGAATCATTGTGAAACGGTTGGAGGAGGAAAACAAGACCAAGGGCGGGATCATCATTCCCGATACGGCCAAGGAAAAACCCATTGAAGGCAAAGTGATTGCGGTCGGCAAAGGCAAGGTGGCGGATGACGGCAAGCTCATCAAGCCCGAAGTCAGCGTGGGCGACAAAGTCCTTTTCAGCAAGTATGGCGGCACCGAAGTCAAGATCGACGGCGAAGAATACCTGATCATGAGAGAAGACGACATTCTGGGCATCATTGAAAAATAAGAAAACAATTAAGGAGGAATCTATACAATGGGAGCAAAAATACTTCTTTACGATGAAGAAGCCAGGAAATCGGTTTTGAAGGGCGTCAACACCCTGGCCGATGCCGTGAAAGTAACCCTCGGTCCGAAGGGCCGCAATGTCATTATTGACAAGAGCTTTGGTTCACCCACCGTAACGAAAGACGGCGTCACCGTCGCCAAAGAAATCGAACTCGAAGACAAATTTGAAAACATGGGCGCGCAGATGGTGAAGGAAGTCGCGAGCAAGACCAGCGACGTCGCCGGCGACGGCACGACCACCGCCACCATTCTGGCACAGGCCATTTACCGTGAAGGCGTCAAGGCCGTTGCGGCAGGCTCCAATCCGATGGATGTAAAGCGCGGCATCGACAAGGCCGTGGAAACCGTCGTCAAAGAGCTCAGCAAAATGAGCAAACCCACCAAGGACCAGAAGGAAATCGCCCAGGTCGGCACCATCTCTGCCAACAACGATGAGACCATCGGCAACATCATCGCCGGCGCCATGGACAAAGTCGGCAAGGAAGGCGTCATCACCGTGGAAGAAGCCAAAGGCCTGGAAACCGAACTGGAGATCGTCGAAGGCATGCAGTTCGACCGCGGCTACCTTTCTCCCTATTTTGTCACGAATCCCGACAAGATGATCGTTTCCCTCGAAGACGCGCTGATTCTCATCTATGAAAAGAAAATCAGCGGCATGAAAGACCTGCTGCCGATCCTCGAGCAGATCGCCAAGATGGGCCGTCCGCTCCTCATCATCGCCGAAGATATCGAAGGCGAAGCGCTGGCCACCCTGGTGGTCAACAAGATCCGCGGCACGCTGCATGTGGCGGCCGTGAAAGCCCCCGGCTTCGGCGACCGCCGCAAGGCCATGCTCGAAGACATCGCCATCCTCACGGGCGGCAAGATGATTTCCGAAGACATGGGCTGGAAGCTCGAGAACGTGAAACTGGAAGACCTGGGCCGCGCCAAGAAGATCACCATCGATAAGGACAACACCACCATTATCGACGGCGCCGGCAAGCGCGCCGACCTCGAAGGCCGCGTGAAACAGATCCGCGCTCAGATCGAGGAAACCACTTCCGATTACGATCGTGAAAAACTTCAGGAGCGGCTGGCCAAACTGGTCGGCGGTGTCGCCGTGATCCGCGTCGGCGCTGCAACCGAAACCGAAATGAAGGAGAAGAAAGCCCGCGTGGAAGACGCGCTCCATGCCACCCGCGCGGCCGTGGAAGAAGGCATCGTTCCCGGCGGCGGCGTTGCGTATCTGCGCGCCCTGCCCGCGCTGGGCAAACTTGAGCTGGCGGGCGACGAGCAAATCGGCGTCAACATCGTCAGGAAGGCCATCGAAGAGCCGATCAAGATGATCGCCGCGAACGCGGGCCTCGAAGGCAGCATCGTGGTCGAGAAGGTGAAGGAAAAGAAAGGCTCCTTCGGCTTCAACGCCCGCACGGACGTTTACGAAGACATGATCGCGGCCGGCGTCATCGATCCGACCAAGGTGACCCGCTTCGCGTTGCAGAACGCGGCGTCCGTGTCCGGACTGTTGCTCACGACGCAGTGCATGATCGCCGACAAGCCCGAAGAGAAGGGCGCCGGCGCCATGCCCGGCATGCCTCCCGGCGGAGGATATCCCGGAATGGGCATGTAGGAAAAGACAATGGCCGGGAACGGGCGCGATCGTTCCCGGCAGGCTGTTAGGTTAAAAAAGGCCCCCTGTCCGCGAGGACAGGGGGCCTTTTGCTGCTTTTATTGTTTGGCTTTTGCTTCGCTGTCGAGGGCCTGCTGGACTTTCCTGTAGAAGGTCAGGCGCTTTTTACCCTGGTCGCCGCCCTGGAGATCCGTGGCGTGCGGCCAGTTGCTGTTCGAAGCGATGACCAGTTTCCGCCTGGGATCGATGAAAATGCCCTGGCCGAAAATTCCCTGCGCCGTATACGCGTCGTCGTCCAGGGTCCACCATTGATAGCCGTAGCCGTACCCGGGTAAATTGGTATCGGCCTGCTTTCCGGTTGCTTCGGCCATCCAGCCGTCGGGGAACACCGGTTGACCGCCCGCTTTACCGCCATTTAGCATAAACAGACCAAAGCGGGCAAAGTCGCGGGTTGACGCCTGCATGCAGCAGCCGCTGATTTCATGGCCGGTGGGTCCCAGGATCCAGCTGCCGCTTTGCTCCATGCCGAAAGGCTGCCAGATTTTTTCCGACAGATAATCGGAGAGGTTTTTTTTCGCAGCCGAGCTGATCAGCACACCGATCAGATTGGTTTCGCCGGTTTTGTAGACCCATTTCGCGCCGGGAGGCGCCTCCCGCTTTAATCGGCGCATATAGCTAACCGTCACATCGACGCCCGGATCGGCCTTGTGCGCGTTGAACCGGGCGACGTCCGACTGGGGATTGCCGTAGTCTTCATTCCACTTCACACCCGATGTCATGGTCAGCAGCTGCCGGATGGTGACATCATCATAAACCGATCCCCTGAGGTCCGGAATGTAGTCCGATACTTTGTCGTCAATGCTTTTGATGTAGCCGTCGCGGATGGCCGCGCCGACCAGCGTCGACGTGAAGGATTTGGCGACCGAAAAGCTGGTCCAGCGCCTGCCGGGACCGGAGCCGAAGTCCAGCCCGTATTTTTCCAGGCGGATTTTGCCGTCCTGAAGGATGATCAGAGCGGCGGTGCGCTGATCCTTCATGTAGGCGTCGACATCGACGCCGACCTCCAGCGGCTCTCCGACGGGCAAGGGATAAACATTTTTACCGGCGGAAATGACCCGGGATTTGGCCAAAACGGGCATCCGGTCCATCGCGCGGAAGCCGGCGTCGCGCTGCGCAATGGACCAGAAGAGGACGTCCCTGTCGGTCGGCAGGTTGAGGATCAGGCGCCGCAAATCCTTATCGGCCGTCGCCCAGAAGATGCCCGCGGCAGCCACCAGTACGATCAGTATTCCAATCGCCCACTTGCGCATAGCCACCCTCCTTTGAAATTTTTCGTTTTAATGAAATTCACCGCTTTGTTCGCGGCCGCTTTCTACCGGCAGGCAACGGAATAAAAGGTGATGACGCAATGACCAAGCCGGGACTTCTCTTGCCGTTTTCCAGCAATTGCGCCCGCGGCGCAATGTTTAAGGACCCTGGCGAATGACAGCCGTGACACGTTCCGGCTCTGGTGGCGCCGGAAACCGAACGCAGGTGAGTGAGAATCGTTTTTGCGCTGGAAAGAGGATAAGAAACAAGGCCTTTGGTGTCAAGGACATGTTTAACAGGAAATGTTTAAGAGGACCGGCCCGGCCTTGAAATATCCCTTTTCTTATACTAAGGTGTTTGCGGCAACCGGACTGAAGTCATGCTTATTTCGTTTGGCTGTACGCCCGCCGAAGCCGGCAGGACGCGGACCGCGCCGCCAGGGGGCGGTGCTGCGGGCGAAATCAATCTCCTGCGACTCGGCAGGCTCTGGGGGATGCACCCATGCAGAAAGTCCTTTTCGGAAAAACGGGCTTAAGCGTTTCGGCGCTGGGATTCGGAGGAATTCCTCTCATTCGTCTCGGCCAAGAGAAGGCCGGCGATGTTCTGCGCCGGGCCTATGAGAAGGGCATCACTTTTTACGATACGGCCAACATGTACCTCGACAGCGAGGAAAAGATCGGCGCCGCCTTTCGCGGCGTGCGCGACAAAGTGGTGATCGCGTCCAAATCCCTGAAGCGCGACGCCGCGGGCATGGCCGGGCACATCGACAAAAGCCTCCGGCGTCTCCAGACGGATTATATCGACCTCTATCAGCTGCATCAGGTGTCTAAAGAAGCGGACTGGCAGGCCATTATGGCGCCGGGCGGCGCGATGGAAGCGCTTCGGGCGGCGCAGGCCGCGGGCAAAATCAGGTTCATCGGCTTTTCGTCCCACAGCCCGGCAATGGCGGTGAAACTGGCCGGAACCGGTCTGTTCAGCTCGGTCCAGATTCCCTTCAACTTTATAGAAGCCGCAGCGGCAGACGAACTTTTCCAGGCCGCCCGGTCAGGCCATCTCGGCATCCTGGCGATGAAGCCCTTTGCGGGCGGCATGATCGGCAATGCAAAAATCGCCTTTAAATTTTTGCGGCAGTATCCCGATGTGCTGCCCATTCCCGGTTTTGACTCGGTGGCCGCTGTGGACGAGGTCGTCTCTTTTTATGCAGCCGAAAATCGGATTACGCCGGACGACCTTGCCGAGATGGAGCGTTACCGAAAAGAGCTGGGCCGGCAATTTTGCCGCCGCTGTGAATACTGCCAGCCTTGCCCCAACGGGGTTATGATCACGCAGGCCATGGGATACCGGGTGATTGCGCAGCGGATGTCGCCCGCCGTGGCGGTTGAGTTTTGCCGTCTGCCCATGGAAAGCACGCGCGAGTGCAACGCCTGCGGCGATTGCCTCGAGAAATGCCCCTACGAACTGCCCATTCCCGATATGCTGAAGTCATTTTATGGTCTTTACGAGCAGCATCGGCAAGACCTGAAAAAGTAAGCGTGGCGTATTTTTTCAATAACCGGAAAATGTTTGTGGAGGCCGTCATGAAAAAACTGTTGCTGGTCATCATCTGCATTGCGCTTTTGGGTGTTTTGTATTTGCTGTTGTGGCCGGTGCCGCTCAAGCCCGTTGCCTGGAAGGCGCCCGAACCGCCCGGTTATACGGGGCCGCACGCTGCAAACACGAAACTGGCTTCGCTCCGCCTGATTTCGCTCGGCGCCGAGGAAGGGCCGGAGCACATCGTCATCGGCAAGGACGGCAAGCTTTACACAACCGTGCTGAGCGGCAATATTCTCCGCATGAATCCCGACGGCAGTGCGCAGGAGGTCTTTGTCAATACCGGAGGGCGTGTGCTGGGGTTTGATTTCGACGCCCGGGGAAATCTCATTGCCGCGGACGCGGTAAAAGGTCTGCTGTCCGTCGGCCCCGACAGGAAAATCACTCTCCTTGCCGACAGAGCCGGCAACGAGCCGATCCGCTATGCCGACGCCGTCGTTGTCGCCGGTTCGGGCAAAATTTACTTCAGCGACGCGTCCGGCCGTTTTGCGCCCGCGGACTGGGGCGGAACTTTCGAGGCCAGCATCCTGGATATTCTGGAGCAGTCGTCCACCGGAAGGATTCTGGAGTACGATCCGGTTGCGCAAACCGTGCGGGTGGTGGCCAGGGGCTTGAGCTTTGCCAACGGCATTGCGCTCAGCCGCGACGAACAAACGCTCTTTGTCAATGAAACCGGCAAATACCGTGTCTGGAAAATTGCCGTGACCGCACACGATCTCGATGTGGCCCGGGGCGGCGACGAGGCCCGCGTGCTTCTGGAAAACCTGCCCGGCTATCCGGACAATCTCATGAGAGGGGAAAACGGCAAAATCTGGCTGGGTTTTGCCAAGCCGCGCAACGCGGTCGTGGACAAACTCGCTGCAAAACCGTTTCTGCGCAAAATCACGCTCCGGCTGCCGCGCTTTTTGTGGCCGGTGCCGAAAGCCTACGGTCATGTCATTGCCTTTACCGAAGACGGCCGGGTCGTCGCCGATCTGCAGGATCCCGGCGGCGCCTATCCGGAAACGACGGGCGTGACCGAAACCGCCGACAGGCTCTACATTCAGAGCCTCCATGCCCGGGGGCTGGGGTGGCTGCCGAAATAAACCGGGTGTTGCGGGGATTCGCGTAAAGTAAAGGCGGGCCCAGAACCGTTGGTGTTTGTTCTTTATCCCAGGTCCGGAAACGCATTGAGGCCGGCCTGGCGGTCCATGTCCTGCCGGTAACGTTCGGCCCAGCCCATCTTTGCCAGACGGCGATCGAAAATCCATTTCAGCGCCGGGCGCAACGCGTGAGTCCAGACAGGGATCCACACCTTTCCCCGCTGTTTCAGGAGACGGGAAGGATCCCACCAGCCGATGATCTTCTGGCGGTGCAGCCAGACCAGGTACTGCAACTGCCGGGCTTCGAGATGCCGTGTTTTTACATTCGCCCACAGGCCGTTGTAGCGCGTGAAGTCGTGGGGGTTGGTGACCAGACCCTGCTCCAGCAGTTGCCGGCGCAGGACGGTTGCGGGGTAGGGGGTCAGAATCTGGCAGTAGGGAATGTCCGCCTCCAGCGCTTGAAGGAAGCGGTAGTTTTCGATAATATCCGCCTCTTCATCGTCGGGAAAGCCGAAAATCAATCCTCCGATGACAATGATGCCGTACTTGTGGCAAAGGTCGACCGCCCGCCGCGAGGCGTCCACGATGTCTCCCTTGCGGGAAAGGGTCAGGTTTTTCGCGGATGCGCTTTCCAGGCCCAGAAAGATTACTTTCATGCCCGCTTGCGACATCAGCCGGACCATCTCTTCGTTGCGCGACAGAGAGACGCTGTCGGCCTGGACGATGAAATGAAGTCCCTTGTAGCGGCGCTCGATGACAGCCTCGCATAGCCAGGCGACGTGTCCGGGATCGAGCACCAGGTTGTCGTCGACGATGAAAATCAGGCGGGTTCTGCGTTTGTAATAAATGTCGTCGATATCCGCCAGAATCCGCTCCCGGGGAAAGGTCCGGAAGCTGCGCCCGTACATGTGGTTCATGCTGCAAAAGGAGCAGGTTCTGGTGCACCCCCGCGACGTTTCCATGACTTCGACTTTTGAGGCGACAACATGATATCCAGACGTCAGACGACGGTGATCCCGGATAGGTTTTTGCAGCGTTGCGAGGTCCAGAAGTCCGCCCCGGGGATTGTGGATGAAACGGTCTTTGTCCCGGTAGGACAGGGAGGGAATGCTTTCCAACCGGTCTTTGCCGCCCAGAGCATTGACCAGGCGGCGGAAAGCTTCTTCTCCCTCTCCGCGCACCATGAAATCGATCAGGGACGCTTCGGGGGAAGCGGCGATTTCTTCATGCATCAGCGTGGCGTGGTATCCGCCGATGACGATTTTAACGTCGGGCAGGAGCGCGCGGATCAACCGGATCACGCGGATGCAGGTTTCATACTGCCAGGCCATGGCGGAAAGTCCCACCAGCGCCGGCCGGATATCCGACAGGATCCTTTTGAGGTAGCCGCCCGGCCGCCGTCGCTTACGGATCAGATCTGCCACATACACGTCGTGGCCGCCGTCGACATTGGCGCCCAGGCTGGCGATGCCGCAATTGGGCATATGAAAGGCGCTTTCATGCATGATCATCGGCGCCACGTCCGGCATGGACAAAAGAAGAATTTTCATGTCATCCCGATTCTTTGAGGGCTTTTTGGGTTTCGTCCGTTGAGCGGAAAATACAAAACAGGCGGGCCTCATGCACCACGGCGAAAAATATAGGGGAGTCGCCTCAAGCTGTCAACGCTTTTCGAGTCGCGCCTTTTCGGCGGCAGGTCTTGAAGACGGCGTGGCGCCTTTTCCGGTCGGAGAAAAAAAGATCGATGCGGAGCGCCGGCAGCGGCGGCGTTTATCTATAGCATGCCTTCGCGGTATATTTTCCATTCCCCGTTGATTTTCATGAGCTCAAGCTTTTTGGCGCCCTTGCTTCTGACCAGTTGAGAACTGTAGCTCTGTGTGAATGTCGCGGCGGCGGTCCCGTTGTGGACGGATATGGCGATATGGCTGATACGAACCGTCATGCGTCCGCTGTGCCGGCGAACGTTGATTTTGTGTGCAATCCAGTCGTCAAGATTTCTTCCCTGGGAACGGAAAGCGGGCGCGTAACAGCCGCGATAAACGGTCATGTTTCCCGTCTGCCAGCTTTCGGACCATTTTTTAATCAGGCGCTGGATGGATTTTTTCGCTGCGATGTCGCTCGTCTGCGCCTGCGGCGAAGCCGGCTTGGTTTCCGTCCTGGACGCTGCGACGACGGGAGTCCCGGCATCGTCCAGGACAAACCACCGGCCGTCGATCTTGTCCAGAATCAGTTTTTGAAAGTGGCCCTGGAAAGCGCCGTCTTTGGCAATGTCGCTTTTGGAATCGAACAGGATCACTGCATGATTGCTTTGATGCAAAATGGAAATATCCCGGGGGGTCATGTCAAAATGCCGGTTGATGCTTTTCACTGAACGAAGCGCGCCGGCGAGTTTTTCCCGCCTGTCGTTTTTCATCCGATAGCCGTCCAGGTACAGGGCGTCAATGGCATTGATGTCTCCGTCGGCATATCCTTTCGCCCAGGCGGCGAGCATCTTTTCCAATTCCGCTTTGGCGGGATGGCTTTGGTCCTGGGGCACCCAGGTAATGGTCTCATCGATAATGACAGGTGTCTTGTTGACAAAGACGTAGCGGGCGAGCGCGTGAGCGTCTTTATCGGCCAGAACGACGCACCCGTTGCTTTGAAAGGGCAGCAGGGGTTTGGTCGTTCCGTGAATCCAGATGTTCGTTCCGTTTCGTCCCGCTTTCTTATCCGTGACTGTCGGATAATCGAGCGGCAGCGCCATCGTTCCGTAAGTTTCGGGCGGACCGGGATTGCTGACGATACTGGTGACGAAGAAAATGCCGTTCGGCGTTTTGGCGTCGCCCGATATTTCCTTTCGGCCGTGGTTTTTTCCCGTGGAACAGGCTGCCTCAAAAACTTTCCTGAAAGAATTGTTTTTCTGAAAAACATAGAGCTTCTGTTTTTTCTTGTCCACGGCGATGACGAATCCGGACGAGACGGAAACAACCGCATCCGGCACTTTTTCAGAACCATACAAATGGCCGGCTGAAAGACCGGTTGTTAAAAACAGAATAATAATAACGATGAAACTAGCAGGCGCCATTCGCTGTTTAAAAATCATTCTCCAAAAACCCGGGTGATTGAATTTTTGACATGAACTTCCGTGTTCAAACAGTATAGGGGAGCGAGTTTCGTAAGTCAAGGGGCTTCTGTCTGTAAAAGAAATTCTTGACAAAAGGGAAGGCGGTTTATTAAAAGACTTCCCGGTCAGCAACTGGCGTTGTAGGTGGAATGAACCATCGGGAAGCTTCCTTCCTTTGCCGCGCGCCTGGGCAAAGAGAGACTGTTGAAACAGGAAGGAGGAAGCCATGCCTGAAAAAAAGCAAAAGCAGTCGTCTGAACATTCATCTTCACAACCCTTTATCCGCGAAATTCCGGAAAACGCAAACCGGGAGCGTCTTTTGCAGAACGATCCCGACGTCTTCGCTGCAATCCGGGGAGAAGAAGAGCGGGAGCGCAGGGGAATTGAACTCATTCCATCGGAAAACTACACCTATCCGGAAGTGCTGGCCGCCAACGGATCGATTCTCACCAACAAGTATGCCGAAGGCTATCCCGGCCGGCGCTATTACGGCGGACAGGAATTCACCGACCGGATCGAACGCCTGGCGATCGAACGGGCTCAGAAGGTCTTCGGTGCCGAACACGCCAACGTGCAGGCGCTGTCCGGCTCGCCGATGAACCAGGCGGTTTATCTGGCGTTTCTCAAGCCCGGCGATACCGTGCTGGGCATGGACCTGTCCCACGGCGGACACCTGACGCACGGCGCGCCCGTCTCGCACATGGGAAAGCTCTTCACCTTTGTCCGCTACAAGACCGATCCGGAAAACGCGGGGAAAATCGATTTTGACGCGCTGATGAAGACGGCTTTGGAAACAAAGCCGAAAATCGTCCTGTGCGGATATACGTCCTATCCGCGCGACTATGACTATGAGGATTTCAAGAAAGTCGCCGATGCGGTGGGCGCGATTACGATGGCGGACATTTCGCACATCGGCGGTCTGGTGGCGGCGGGCGTCATGAGCAATCCGCTCGCGAGCGGCTTCGACATCGTCACCACCACCACGCACAAGAGCCTCCGTGGTCCGCGCGGGTCGCTCATCCTATGCAAGGCGAAATACGCCGACGTCATCGACAAGTCGGTTTTCCCGGGCCTGCAGGGCGGTCCGCACATGCAGACGATTGCGGCCATCGCCGTTGCGCTGGGCAAGGCGCTCGCGCCCGAATTTAAGCAGTATGCCGAGCAGGTTTTGAAAAACGCCCGGGCGCTCGCCGCAAGGCTTGCGGAAAACGGCGCGACGCTCATTACCGGCGGAACGGACAATCACATGATGGTGATCGATACGGTAAAGAGCTTCGGCATCGACGGCAAGCAGGCGGAAATTATTCTGGACAGCGTGTCCATCACGACGAACAAGCAGATCATTCCGGATGATCCGAATCCGCCGCTCAGACCCAGCGGCATCCGCCTGGGAACGCCGGCCGCGACCACGCGCGGCATGAAGGAGGAAGAGATGATCCGGATCGGCGACTGGATGACCGCCGCGCTGAAACATTTCCGGGATGACCGTCTGCTCGGCGGCATCCGGCGGGACGTCGAGGCCTTCTGCCGGAGATATCCCGTGCCGGGGCTGGATTAAAATTTAATGTTGAGGCGACTCCATTAGATTCTCCCGAACAGGAGATACCCGGGCAACAGCCCGGAAAAGACCCGCAGCAATTTGCAGGGGACGGTCGCGACCGTTCCCTGCACGTCACATGAATATTTTTTCCGATTTTGACAAAAGACGCCGTGTGCGGGTAATGATCAGGCCTCTTTTTCGATCCGGTTGGTCAGCGTCCCGATTTTTTCAATGTCCACGCTGACGGTGTCGCCTTTTTTTAGAAACAGCGGCGGGCGGCGCGTGAAGCCGACGCCGTCGGGCGTGCCGGTCAGAATCACCGTTCCCGGCAGAAGCGTCATCGACCGGCTCAGATGGCTGATAATGGACGGAATGTCGAAAATCATGTCCGCCGTGGTGGCGTTCTGAACGACCTGCCCGTTGACGAGGCAGCGGATGGCCAGCGTATTCGGTGCGGCAATCTCATCGCGGGTGACGATCCAGGGGCCCAGCGGACAGAAGGTGTCGAAGCTCTTGCCCCTGGCCCACTGCCCCTTTTGTCTTTCGAACTGCCAGTCGCGGGCGCTCACGTCGTTGGCGCAGGTGTAGCCGAAGACATAATCCAGAGCTTCTTCAGGCGGGACGTTCCTGGCCGCTTTGCCGATAACGACGGCCAGCTCCGCCTCGTAGTCCACCTGATGGGGGCCGGCTGCGGGCAGGAGGATCGGCGCGTCGGGGCCGGTGAGACTGCTGGTCGCCTTGATAAAAAGAACCGGCTCTTTCGGGTAGGTCATCGCCGTTTCGTCACCGTGCTTTTTGTAGTTGATGCCCAGGGCGAGGATGTTGACGGGAACGAGCGGCGCCAGAAGCCTTTGAATCCGGGCTTCGCGGCATGTGATGCTCCAGGCGCCGGGAATATGTCCCGCGATGACGGCCGCCGAGGCGGGCCGCTCCGGCGACAAAACGCCGCAGAGCATTTCTTCGGTGTCGGACAGGAAACGGATGATCTTCATGCTACCAGAGTTCTTTCTCCAGAATTTTATTGAACTGGGCGAAAACCCGGCGGTCGGCGAGAATGCTTGAGTGGTCGCAAGGAAAGCTGTAGAGCTTGATTGCGCCGGCGACCGCCCGGTCGTCGAGGGCTTTATCGCCGCAGAGGCTGTCGTTTTTTCCGTAAAAAATATAGTGGTGAATACCTTTGGGCAGCTCGTCCGCCAGGGTTCTTGAAATGAAGCCGCTTTGCGTTCCCAGATCCAGCCAGGCGGGAATGCTTTTGTGGGTGAGAACCTGCGACGCGTCGGCGACGCTAAAACCGCTCCACGGCGTAGCCAGCGAGACAAACAGACGGATGGCGGCATGCTCCTTGTCGGAAGCGTAGCGGGTTAAAAACGACCGCGTCGTGAGGCCGCCGACACTGTGCGCAACCACGGCCAGCTTCGTAAAGCCGTACCGGCCATGCAGTTCCCGCAGCTCCTCGTCGAGCAGGGCCGCGGCCAGTCCCAGGCGCATTCCCGAGGGGTAGTAGAAGAACCAGGGCTGGTAGCGGCTCCGGTCCAGACGCATGCAGAAGAACATCCAGTTGTGCGGGCTGCCTTCCGTGCCGTGAACGAAGAGTATCGGAATCTTGCGCGGAGAATAATCTTCCGCAAGATAAATGTGAGCGCCGAAGGCTTTCATGAAGGACGAGGGATTCCAGTATCCGGTCTGCGCATTTTCCGGCGAAAAGTATTCATGATAGACTTTGAGCGTCTGGCCGTTGTGCGTGAGCTGCCGCAGCAGCGGTTGGCCCTTCTTCGGGCGCCATTCCAAAGGAAGCGCAGCGTTGCGGCCGCCCGGCCGGGAGAGGGAAATGACCACGCCCGAAACCAGCTCTCCTTCACGGACGGATATTTCCGCCGGATTTCCCGGAGTGCCGTACTGGCCGGAGACCTCGCCGGACTCGAAGACGCCGTTGCGGTTGTCGTCCGTGACGGCAAAGAGCTGATAGCGCCCCTCGGGCAGATAAAGCAGAAACGCACCGTTCGCGGCGGCGATGACGTATTCGGTATAGTCGGTGTCACCGGGACGATAGGCCAAAACAAGCGTGGATTCCCGGTTGGGCCCGGCGCCGGAAAGACGGCCCTTGATGACCGCGGAGTTGTATGCGTTTGTCGTTTCGCCGCTTTTGGCTTTCGTCTGTCCCGCGAGCGGATCGTCTTTTGCCGGAATGCTCATGTACCGGCATCCCGCCGCGTCCGCCAAAACCAGCGCGAGAAGAAACGCCAGACCAAGAATGCGACGAAAAAGAATTCGTTTTTTCATAGGGGCTTGATCTTCTTTTCCAGGTAGTCGACGATCTTCGGATTTTTCCCGGCCCGGGCCAGATCGAGCGCCGTCTTGCCCTGCGCGTCTTTGACGGCCGGCGAGGCGCCGGCCTCCAGAAGCAAAACAATGACCCTTTCCGCTTGTGCCTGCACTGCCGCCATGAGCGGCGTTTGTCCGTTCCGGTCCCGGACGTTGAGGTTGATCTTCTTGCGCACCAGGAGGGAAACCGTATCGGGCAGGTTCGCGTGCGCGGCCAGATGCAGCGCCGTCTGCCCCTGTGTGTTCCGGAGGTTCAGGTCCTGCGGCCGGTTGACGAGCAGCGCGGCCACGGATGTATAACCGCTCAGGATGCTTTTCATGAGCGGCGTTTCCCCCGCCTCATTTTGCGCCGCGACGGCCGCCCCTCGGGCGATCATCAGCCGCACGTTTTCGGCATCGCCCCTTTCCGCGGCCAGGTGCAGCGGCGTTCTTCCGTTTTGATCCTTGAGATTGAGGTTGGCGTTGTGTTCAATCAGCGCCGTGGCGACGTCGTACAGACGGTAGTCCAGCGCCAGATGCAGCGCCGTTTCCCCGAAGCCGTTTTGCGCATCGAGCCCTTTGCCCGTCGCGAGCAGAAGCGGAATGCTGTCCCAGCTCTTATTGTAGACGGCCCACATGAGGGCGGTGAAGCCGTGCTTGTCTTGTTTGAGCGCGTCGGCTCCGGACTCCAGCAGAATTTCCACAATGTCCGGATGGCGTTCGTTCACCGCGATCATGAGCGGCGTAAGCCCGTCTTTGTCCTGCAGATTGATCCGGGCTTTTTTGAGAAGCAGATATTCCGCCAGGCCCGCATGGCTGTTTTGAATCGCGTACATGAGCCCCGTCCAGGAATAGGCGTCGGTCTGGTTGACGTCGATGATTTTTTCCTCCACCAGGCGCATGACGACCGCCATGTCGCCCCGGCGGGTTGCTTCAAAAAAAGCGGTTTCCGGTTCGGCGTAAGCGGCGGTCACCTCGGGATGCCGCTGTTGAATCGGCGGCGCCGAGCAGGCGGCGAGGGCAAGAATCATCAGCCCCAGAAAAATGTGTATATGCAATCTGCTCATGAAAGACGATTTCCCTCCTGCGAACACCGTCCTGGTTCCGTTCTGGTCGGGATGCGCTTTTTTACCACGAGCCGCCTGCGAATTCAACGGTTTGTCGCAGGGAGAATAGGCCTTGTCATCATGGTCGTTTTTGCGATATAAAAAACAAGGAAGGGCAGCCGTTGCCGCGCTCTTCCGGATTCTCTTTTAAGGGGCTTTCGTGACGGATATTCTGGATTATATCAGCACCTGGTCGGCGCTCAAATGGGTCGTGCTGGTGCTGATTGCCGGGTTTATCGGCCAGTTCGGCCGGATGATGGCCGAAGCGATCATCGCCCGGGTCCGCCGGACCCGCGCCGGAAAAAAGATGCAGCGGGAGGAGCCGGCGCTCTTGGGCGGGGCGGCCGCGGCGGAAATTTCTTCCGTCGAGCATTCGTCTGCCCGGCCGTCTGCGGACCCGGTTCAGCCGCCGGCCGTTGCCGCTTCGCCGTTACCGGATAAAAAAGCGCTGAAGACTCTGGCCAAGGCCAGGAAGAAAGAAGCAAAGGAAGCCCAAAAAGAAGCCAGGGAAAAGGGTTGAAAAACATTCGCGCGGGCCTTGCGACCCGTCAGACGCACGCATGATTCCGCGTCCTGCGGTTGCTCTAAGGCTTGTCATCCGGCTCGGGCCGCAGACGGGAATTTCGCAAATCTTCTTTTGCCGAATGCTTCTGGCTTCCCGCGTAGAGCTCGTATTCCAGAAGCCGGCATTCAATATCGCCGTTGTAGAACGGCAGCCGCCGTTTCGTGCGCAGTCCCACTTTTTTGGCCAGATCGAGATTGCCGGTGAAAATGTAGCCGCGGTAGCCCCGGCCGGTGCTCTTGAAATAATCGCCGCAGGCTTCGTACAGCGCCGCAAGTTTTTGCAGGGCGCCGGCGGCGGGTTTTTCTCCGGCGCCCTTGCGGAGAATGACTTTTTGTCCGGGTGCGATTTCCCTGCTGCGCTCCGCCGGGCGCGGCCGGCTGCGGAGGGGCTCCAGTCTTTCCCCGTAAGGGGGATTCAGAACGATCACGCCGCCGCCCCCGGGCGTCGGCGTTCTTTCAAACGGACAGGCCTTGAATTCGATCAGCCGGTCGACGCCGGCCGTCTCGGCGTTGCGGCGCGCCGCCTCCACGGCTTTCGGATCGATGTCCGAGGCAATGATGGTTGCCTTCATCGTTTTTTCTGCGGCGTCGCGGGCGGCTCTGCGCAGGGCCTGCCAGGCGTCGTGCGGAAAATCCCGCAGATGCATGAAACCGTAATGGTTGCGCGACAGGCCCGGCGCGCGTCCCAGCGCGGAAAGCGCCGCCTCGATGGCCAGCGTGCCGCTGCCGCACATCGGATTGATGAAAGGCGTCCGCCGGTTCCAGCCGGTGGCGGCGATGACCGCCGCCGCCAGAGTTTCCTGCATGGGCGCCGCCAGCGGAATCCGGCGGTATCCGCGCAGGGAAAGCCGGTCTCCGGACGTGTCCAGATAAACCATCGCCAGATCGTTGCGCCAGTATACATGAACGACGGCCCGGTCCTTTTCCGGTCCTGCATCCGGCCTGAGGCCGGTCTTGTCGCGCATGCGGTCCACGATGGCGTCCTTCACCTTGAGATTGGCATAGCGTGTGTCCGTGATCGTTTCGTTTTCCACCACGGATGTGACGCACAGGTAGGCGCTGGGACCGGAATCGAAAAGAATCGTTTCCCAGGGGAGAGCGTGAACGCCGGCGTACAGGGCGCCGGGAGACACGACCTTGAAAATCTGCAGCTGGTACAAAACGCGCTGCGCCGTGCGCAGGTGGAGATTGAGGCGCATCGTGTCGGCGAGCGTTCCCTCGGTGGACACACCCGTGTCGATTTCATGCAGAATCGGAAATCCCAGAGCTTCGATTTCCGTTTTCAGATAAGGAGCGACGCCCTTGGGGCAGGTGACGAGGATTCGGTTTTTCTTTTGCCAGAGGGACATGGAGGGGCTTTAACACACCCGGGTGATCTTGGCAATCCCCATCTCCCTTAAACCGGCGCGGGAGGATTTTGCTCAATGAACGGCGGCAGGGGGCACTGGAGCGCGAGCGCGATGACGCGCAGGAGCTCTCCCTCCTCGAACGTGACAGTCGCATCCGCAAACGCGCAGTGGGCAGAGGCGTCGATGACGGTTTCCCTGATCCTGAAAGAGGCGGAAGTCAGATTTGTGAGCACCCGGCTTACGCCGGCGTAGGAAGGATTTTCGTTAAAGAGGAAAACCGGCTTGCGGCAGGCCAGCTCCGGAATGCGCGAAAGCCCTGCGTCGAAGGCCGCCTGCGCCTTTGCGCGGTCGTCCGGATGTCCGGCCGAGGCGAGCGCTCCCAGAAGCGTGACGGTGTCGAGGCCTACCTGCGCGAAGGAAAATTTGGTGATGGTTCGAAACAGATCCTCGGCGGGATTGAGGTGCTTGTCCAGAATCCACAGGCAGGACAGTTCCAGAAGCGTCATCCGGCCGTCGGCGTTGACAAGCGACTGCAGGACCACCAGGAAATTTCTTTTTTGCAGACCGTCGAGCCCCGCCAAGGACGGCATGGCCAGTTCCAGAAGCGGCAGTTTCAGGCGGTTGGAAAGCCCCGCCAGCAGGGCGCCGAGGGCAAAGACCTGCTCCGTTTTTTCTTCCAGGACCAGCGCCCGGGACAAGGCGGCCGTCTCATGGTTTTGGCGCGCCCGGTCCGCGCCGATGACGAGCGCGTAGATAAGGGAGGCCGCGCCCTGCGGCGTGCGCGCCGCCGCGCGGATATCCGCCGGCAGGTCGGTCAAAACGGTCCGGCTCTGGACGATGTTTTCCGGCGACGGCCGGCCGACGCGGTCGACGACCAGGGCGGGAATGACGGCCACGAGCGGCGATCCGGGCGGAGGAGCAAGGCCGGCGCCCTGGCGCGTCGTTCCCCAGAAGGGAGTGGTGTACTGCGGTTTGGGGCCCGTCGGCTGTTCCTCGGCGGTTTTGACGAACTGTCCGTCAAAAGACGGATCCAGAAGCCGGATGCGCAAGGCCAGCGGCGGATGCGTTGCCAGAAAGGAAAAGAGGTCGTCGGGATGGCTTTCGCCGAAAAACAGATGGCTCGCCTGACGGGCCTCCGCAAGCCGGATGCGCGCGCCGAAAGCGGAGCCGCCGATTTTTTTGAGCGCGCCCGCGAGTCCCAGGGGATTGCGCGTGAACTGGACGGCGGAAGCGTCCGCCAGATACTCCTTCTGCCGGGAGATCGCGCACTGCATCAGCCGTCCCAG